>CAYQBU010000133.1:0-11016 GCA_964415785.1 uncultured Bradymonadales bacterium | reverse complement strand
AGAATCGTCGGCGCTTTAGTTCCCGACTGATTCCTTCTCGACCGATCTCTCGTTTGAGACGGTTGATGGCCCGGTTGACGTTATTGTCTCGGACTTCAACTTCGATCGGTCCCAATTCTTTGGAGCCTCGTTTCGCCATGGTGAAAATCACCTCCTCTAAAACGTTGTAATACCGTGGTTGAGCCGGCCCGTCGTGCGAGCCGCCTCGCGTGGTTTAAACTCGTCGATCGACCGTAATCTAGTTGAGCAGACGCTGCACAATCGCGCCGCCCACTTCCGAGCCGCCCAGGCCTTCCGGCGAGAAGACGAGCCAGAAATACTTGAAGGCATCCGCATCTTTGGCGGTCAGCGCTTCGATGAGGTCGATCTCATAATAGGTGTTCATCAGACCCGAGGACTCGCGGTGGTAGAGTCGCCACACACGGCCATTGGTCAACACGCCCCAGTTGGTGTCCGTGTTGCGCAGGTGACGGTCGACGTCGAACGCCGGGCTATAGGTACCGTCTTCGGTCTCATAGCTGTCGAGAGACTGGTCCCAACCCATCACACGCATCACGCCCAGGGCGCTGGCGAAGTACTCGCGACGACCGCGCAGAGCGACGGCCCGTCGAAAATCTTCCGCCGAGTAAAAGAGCGTGAAATCAGGACGCTCTTCGCTGGACTCCAGGCCACCGGGAGGAGGCTCGGAGACCGACGAGCAGTAGCCCAGGGCCCGCAACACGTAGCCGATCCAATAATACTGGGTTTCCATCTCTTCTGGTTCGTCTTCCAGCATCACCTGACGCTTTTCGTAGAGCTCTTCGAGCTCTCGTCGGGCCCGTTCAATCTTTTCGTCTTCCCACTCCGGGAAAGTCGGCATCTCTTCGATGCGATCGTCGACAAAGAACGTATTTACGTTTTGAAAAACTTCGGGCATTGGTGTCTTCTCCATCAAGGTCGCGCAGGCCGCGGCCGTATCGTGGCCCGGCGAGGGCTAGCATTAAAATCAGGTGTCGAATGGACTCACCCACTCGTGCGGGGAGTGGGCATAAAAATTCTCCGGTTCCACCGGTGGCGAAACATACGGAGGCCCACCATGGGTGTCAAGCTCCCACGGCGGGCCACTTTCGCGCCGATCTTGCGATCACTCTGCCTCGAAGGTCAGCGTCAACTGCTCTTCGCGATTCGAGTTATCCCGCACCAGCGCCGAAACGCGATAGGTGCCCGCGCTATCGGGCCAGATCAGGGCTTCGGCGCCATCGCCTTCCAGCTCTGTTTCACTTCCCGAGGGACGCTCAAGAAGCGTCCACTCGATGGCGCTGAGGTTGGCCTGGTTGGTATCGTCGACCACATTGAGCGTCGCCGCTTCATCGACCGTCGCCGTATCCGGGAAGGACGGCAGCAGGCTCAACTCCATCGTCGATATCGAGATCGGTTGCGCCCGAGCTCGCATCTCCAGCATGTCGGAGCTTCCCACATGGTCGTCGGACTGGATTCGAAGGGTTATATCGCTCGAGATCTCTGTGTCGCCGCTGTAGCTTATCGTTCCCACTACGATCTCCCCGGCGCCCAGCGTCTCTCCCTCCAGATCCGTGCTGTCGAAGAGACTGAGATCGGGATCACCGCTTCGGGCTTCCAGCTCCGTTCCGTCGATGGTCATCGGCGACGTTCCACGATTGATCACCGCGAACTCTCTCTCTTGAACCTCGCCCTCACCTTCCGAGCGAAATACCACCGACTCCGGGCTGAGATCGCCGAGTGCGACGTCCACTACATCTCCAAATAGGTCGATCTCTGAGGGACTCCCCGTGATCTGATCCTGGTGATGAATGCGCAACGTCCCAATCGTCGTGTCCACATCAGCAGGAGCGTCGAACTCAATGGTGAATTCCTCGACCCTCGGATTGTCGGGATCGCTCGTTCCCTGAAGGTTGGGGATCGCGCTCGAATCCTCGATCACGTCCACTCCCTCGTAGGTGACGGTGTAGAAGTCCTCGACCTCACCGGATGGGCGGATCTCCATAAAGTTGAGCGGCAGCGCCGAAACCCCGCGGTTTCGAACCTCAAAGGTCTGCGTGGAGTCCTCGGCAAATGACAACTGGGGCGGATCCACCTCGATGAGCGGGACATATCCAAATCCAGCGGTCACGTCCACCAGAAGGGTGCGCGTCGGGCCCACGGACGTCGATTCAAAGCTGACACTCGAGGAAAACTCGAGTTCGCTGTCATCGCTCAGATCTTCGGGGGGCGTCATCTCCAGCGTAAAGGTGTCGCTGGAATTGCCTGCGATGGTGTGATTGTTCAGCGGTGGATCCACAGAAAACCAGCTCGAATTGGTACTGAAACTGGCCGACGAGATCTCCAGAGGCACCGCGTCGCTATTCTCGATCACGAAGTCCATCTCCTGGGGCACCCCGGGAACGGCCTGGGTGAACTCCAACACCGTCTCTGGCAGGTCGAGGATTCCTCCACCATCTCCACGGGACAGGTAAATGGTGACATTGCCGTCGGCGATCGGTCCCTGGTTATTGGTCGCCGAGGTCTCCACTTCGATGGCCCCACAATAGCTATCGCCCACTTCCTCGGGGACGTCGTCGGGAATCTCGGTGGTGCATTGGACGGGCTCGTCACTGCCGGCGACCACCAGCGATTGCACATAGGTCTGGCCGGCGCGCACCTCCCGGGGCGTCTCCGTAAATCCGGTGGCCCGGCATTCGTTGGCCTGGGTCAGGCACACCGAATCGTCGGGGCACTCATCGCTAGAGCTACAACCGTCACCGGTCAACGAGGTCACCACTTCGTCGGTGTAGGCCGTCACCCGTGAGGGCTGGTCGACCCAGGAGATGCTTCGGATCTCCATGAGTTCATCGCCGGAATTGGTCAGCGACAACGCGTTGTCGCCGGAAAAACTCGAGGAGCGAGAGCTGGGGCCCATCTCTGGGATCTCCAACACCGACTCTCCCACGGACAACTCTCCCGTGGCGGTCTCTCCGATGCCATTATCTCCACAGGCCACGACACCCGTGAACCCCACCAGTCCCGCCAGGACCACCACCGCTTTCAACTGTTCTCTCATGACTTGCCTTCCCGACGTCCACATTGATTTGCTCATTGCTTAACTTCTCAGCTTGGCGACTCGACTCGACAACCTAGCGATGGCCCCCCTGTCATGCAAGCCAACGGCTCGCCAGCATGGTTCACAACCGCAGTGGGCGAGTCGGGAATCGAGGCTACCGCAGCATGAAGTTGGTGACATCGCTCCACAGTGCCTCAAACTCGGGCCGGCGAAACCCGGACCCCGAGATAAACCAATCCACATGCGGGGGATCGTGCTCTTTGTCGCGAAAATGGCCGCATACATCGAGGTGGTCGGCCATCGCCACATGGATCAACTCTCCCCACAACTGTGACAGGGTGGGCACCACCCCATCATTGGAGTGGCACGACGGCGCCGTGCCATAGGCTTTTTCCAACTCCGACTCCTGTTCCGGATGAAGGTCGAAGAAGTGACCATTGCGTGCCGTCATCGTCTGCAACACCCGAAACAGAGCATGCGAGGCGTGAGAGTAGATATCGAAACGCACAGCCAACGCCGCCTTCAGAGACACCCCGGCCGCCCGCGTGACCACTGAGCCGCAGTTGACGCCTTCGCGCCTATTGGCCGTGGCGTTGAACACATCGATCGCCCCGGGCGTCAATTGGCCCACCACCGCTCGGTCCTGGCGGATCTCGGCAAGGAAAGCACCGATCTCCTGTGAGCGGTCATCGCCAAAATCGGCAAATAGCTCCCGATAGAATTGCTCCAATATCGTATGCTCCAGCCCCAGGCGCCGATCGATGCGCGTCAACACACCGATCAAACCAAAGATCGCCTTGAGCGGAAGCCGCCCAAAGCGAAGTGTATAAATCGTCCCCAGAGACAGGGCGCCCAATAGGTTTTGGCCCATGAGGCTATTAAAGAAAGACGCTATGGGCGTTCCCATATGAGGCGTGGACACCGTCACCACCGAGCGCACTCGCTGGGCGATCGCCTCCACGTCCACCCCATCAGCCACCGGCAACGACACCCCGGGCGACACAAGCATTCGTGTGTCCAGTCCCCCCGTGGAATGCCCCACCAGATGGATATGAGCGTCCTCTAGATCGTCGACCGTCGACGCGATCTGATTGGCGAGCCGAACCGTGCGAGCGCGAATCGACCCCGTGGGGCTCGTCGATACGCCCCGGGCAACCACGTCTAAGCCCCTGGCCGCGAACTTTTCCTCCAACACTTCTCGGACGTGGTGGAAATAGGTGATCCCACCGAGGTTCGAAAACCCGAAAAAACCGGGCACTAAAAAGACATAATGTTTTGCCATGCCATCCTTCCCATCGGAGCCAATACCGCTCAACAGCTAGCTACCTTATTGTGCATACTTGCGCTCTTTTGACCACTCGCCCCCCCCTTGCTCCGGTTCAAGTGCTGGCCATTGCTGGTCACACTCGCCGATCGCCTTAGGTTTTTTGGTGAGGCAGTCCCGGTGACTCCGCGATGCCTGCAATTTCAATCTCGAGGGGGACATTTTGAAAGAGATACCGGCGGTACGACTCCTGTATGTCCACGCTCACCGCTCATGGTCTTGGTGGCGAGACGCCTTCTTTTCTACCGCCGCCACGCCGCCAATTCCACGTCACCACGGGCCATGGACCGAACCGACCGTGCTCTTTCTCATCGCTCCCGGGGGCTGGCCGGTGCAGTCATTTCGGGTCGGTCCGCACATCTCGCCGCTGGAATGGCGCTGTCAGGTCGACGCCCAGCGCCGGTCGCTGGGCTTCCGCCTCTATCTCCACGAACAAGATCAACCTCCCCCTCCCTGTCGCGACCGCCTTCTGGAACCCAGACACTTCCCCTGGCCCGGCTCTTTTGGCCTGCGTCCCGACGCCCCACCGGAGCTGACGCCTGACTTTTCGCTCCCCTTTCTCAAGGACCTGACCCATCGGCTCTACACCCAGCATTTGACCCTCGACTCCATCGACGCCGCGGTCTCCAGCGCCGGCATCTCTCGGTCTGAGGTCCACCGATTTCTCAAGGGCTTGGCCTCCGCTGGCCTCCTGCTTCGCTCCCCGATACCACTTCGCGATATCCAGTCCCCCTTTGACTTTTTGGGCCTCCATTGGCGCACCGGTGTAGACGAAATTCGCCGTGCTTACCGCTTCCTCTCCAGCCGGGTGACCGGTCAGACGATGCGCCTTCGCCTCCAGGCCGCCCATCAACTGCTCAATGACCCATTTTTGCGTCGCCGCATCCGAAGACGCATGGTGGCCACCGGACTTCGCACCCACCTGGGCGAGGTCCACTAAATGGACCTCTCCTCTCCCAGCCTGCTGATGCGCGGCCTCCTCACCCTGGTGGTGACATCGCTTGTCTTCCTGGTGATCGCCCTCATCGCCGCCGACCCCTTGAGTCGAGCCAGCCTGCAACTCCTGGAGTCCTTCGGCACCGCCGGGATCGCTGTGGGCGTCCTGGCCTCCGACATTCTCGCCGTTCCCCTCCCCCCATCCACCTTCGTCGCCGCCGCCATCGCCGCCGATCATCTCATCATTCCCGCTCTACTCATCACCTGCATATCCACCGTCATTGGGGCTACCCTGGCCTACTGGTTGGGGCCCTATATCGGCCGCCTACCCCTGCTTCATCGGCTCATCGAACCCCATCATCAGCGGGCCACGAAACTCTTCGAGCACCACGGCGTCTGGGCCATCGGCATCGCCGCCCTTACCCCTCTTCCCTTTTCCATCATGTGCTGGCTTGCCGGGATCTATCGGATGGATTACCGACGCTTCTTTCTGGCGACACTAATCCGTATCCCCCGAGTTTTGGTGTACTTCTTGATCTTTAGCCTGGGCTGGCTCGCCGTGGCTTGAGGCGGGCCGCCCTTCTCACTCCACCGGTGTGGCGCAGGCCGCACTAATAACGCGTTCCGCGCGATGGTTTGAGGGCCTTGGAATCCAACTCCCCACAGGCCGGCAAAAGCGCCGAACAAGCTTCGGCCAATTCCCGGAGCCCCTTGGGCCGCTTCACAAAGCTCTTCTCATTCATGTACAGATCGCGTCGAACCTCGAGCTGAATGGCGTGAAAGCCCTTGCGCGGGTGACCATAATTGCGCGTGATAAACCCACCCTTATAGGGTTCGTTGGAGCGCACGCTAAACCCGGCGTCCCGAAAGTGTTCTTCCACCATCCAGCGAACGGTCCGATCGCAGGAGGTGCCGTCGACGTCGCCGGGAACGATCTCCGGGCGCCGGTGGCCCGGATCGGTATGGCCCTTACGGCCCATCGAGGGCATGGAATGCCCATCGATGAGGACGCAATAACCGAATTCCGATTGGACCCGCTTGATCTCTTCTTCCAGTACCTCGTGGTATGGGTGGTAGAAGCGATCCAGGCGCTTTTTGAACTTCTTTTTGGACATCGGCTTTTTCAACACCGGGTCTTTGGCAGTCGTCGTGCGCCACACCACCCCTCGGTCCTGGTAATAGCCCTCATCGTCGATGCGCTTTCCGCCGCGCACGGTCCGCGGCGACACATCGTCGGGTGCCCGATTGAGATCGACCACATAACGCGAGACGTTGGAGACCATCAAAGTCGCCCCCAATTCGGCCGCGTCTTTCCAAATTTCATCGACGTATAGATCCAGATCGCGACGCAACTTCTTGTCGCCGACCTTCATGTCCTTGCGAAGGTCATCGGGAATCCACTCCCCGGCATGGGGCACGTCGACCACGACGGGCAGGGTTTGCTCGTCGGGGCGCTCCAGTCGATACAGGCTTGGCTCGTCGCTCATGGTCCCTCTTGACATTGGAGTTGTCGATGGCACTGGAATTTGGCCTCTAACACACACTAACTTTTTTTACCACTGCCTATTTGGCGCCAATTGTAGACTGCTGCCGCGATCGGGCGATGCGCTGGTACCGCTTCTGAAATTGAGAGGTTGCAAACTCCACAAATCGCCCCTTCTCAAGACCGAAGGGGGGATCGTCGTAGGGCTCGAAAATTTCGTCGACAATCCCCAGGGCCGTTGGAAATAGCTCATTCATCCGCCCGTCGATGGCCTCCCACACCGGTTCTCCATTCTCGCTGACCAGGCGCGACAACAAGTGAACGCCGTAGGCCAGGTGACGGGACTCATCCTGTTTGAGCTTGCCCACGATCTGACGCATCCCGGGCATCAGATTATTTCTCTCCAACATATCGAAATAGGCATGGTACCCCGTCTCCGCCAGTACCCCTTCGACGATCATATTATAGGTCACCGAGGCACGGGCCTGGGCCACCGGAGAGCTGTCATCGCGCAACGCCTGAAGGGCCTGAGGCAACTCCACCTCGAAGAGGCGCTTATAATTGGGTCCGTGGAAGCGACTCAAATCCGAAAACTCCTGGGCCACCTCGTCAAAGAAGCGACGAAAAGCCTCCACGTGCTTGGCCTCTTCCCAGAGAAATGAGGTCAGATACATCTCCTCTTCCAGCCGTCCCTCTTCGGCGATCACGGCGATCAGGGGCAGAAGATCGACGGTCACCGCTTCCTCGCCGCCGATAAATAGCGAACTCAGATGCAGCAGTACCTCCCGCTCGCCCTCGTCGAAGGATTTCCAGTCCTGGCGATCCTTGTGAAAGTCGATCTCCGCCGGGTTCCAAATGCCCAATTTTTTGGCCTTATCCCATAGCTGCATGGGCAGGCTATCAAAATCGAGTCCTTTTTCGCCCGTCGTCTTAAAGCTTCGGTGCTGATCCATCGTTCACCTCCGTCAGGAAAAACTCGTGCCCTCGCACTACCAGGTTGTTCTGATCTGTCCCATAGAGTAGCCACTTTGGGACAGTTGGCAACGCCCGTCGATGCTAATCTTTGCAGCGAGTATCTCCTCTCGCACAAAGACATCGCCCTCATCGGTCTCAAATAGCTCCAGCCAACGCCGGGCCTCCAGATCGCCGAGTTGGCCAATGGCCCAGGCAATATGGCCTCTAACCAGTGACTCCTCTTCGTCGACGAAGGCCTCCAGCAGCGCCTCCACATCTGAAGGCCCGCCCGTATTGCCCACCACCACCGCCGCATTTCGCTTCAGCCCCCTTAGCTTCGCTCGCTTCATCGCCGATTTTTGAAAGACCTCCCCGTAGCGACGTATATCGAAGCTGAGCAGGTCGATGGGCTCTAGCTCGCGATAGACCTGTCGGGTCTGATGCATGGGATCATCGCTGATCGGTGCCGCCCCATTCCAGGGGCAGACCTCCTGGCAGATATCGCATCCAAAGAGGTGGTCGCCGATCAGGGGTCGGAGCCGACGGGGAATAGGCCCCCGAAGTTCGATGGTCAGGTAGGCAATACAACGGCGAGCGTCGATGACCCGGGGAGCAACAATGGCGTTGGTCGGGCAGGCATCGATGCACCGCGAGCAAGTCCCGCAGCGATCAGGGGCCTCCTGTACCGGCCCCTCGCTGATGTCGACGTCCAGAAGAATTTCGGCGATAAACGCATAGGACCCCAGCCCCTGGCGAATGAGCAGTGCATTTTTTCCCACCCACCCCAACCCCGCCTGGCGGGCCAGATCGCGCTCCAGCAGCGGCGCCGTATCTACCGCCGGCCGCGTCGCCACATCCACCCCGCTTTCCCCATGGATAAAGGCCGCCAACGTCCTCATCCGATCCCAGAGCCGATCGTGGTAATCATCGCCCTGGGCATAGCGGCAAATCCTCACCCCTCCTTCGAGCAAATCCAGGGGCTGGTAGTAATTATTCAACATCACGACCACCGACTTTGTCCCCGGCTCCATGGCCGCCGGATCGACGCGCAGCGGCTGGTGGTTGCCCATATAGTGCATTCCCCCCTGACGCCCCTCGCTCAACCACTCCTGATAGGCCCGCTCCGTGGGCAATCGCTCCGCCGGGATAAACGCGACCTCATCAAAATGCAGCGCCCTCGCCCGCCTCCGTATCGCCTCCCGCAATGTCCTCTTGTCGTCTCGATGCATGATTTCGTCAACTTCAACGCTCGATTTGATTCTCTGTTCTGCACTGCACGGCCAATCCCTATCATATCATGTGACATTTTCTTATGATCTCCCCCTGTGATATAAGCCAATCTATCCACCCTCTGGGCCCTTGAGGTCAGGGAGCCACGATGCCCATCTGCCCCACATGCAACCGCCAATTCAGTGAGGATATTCAGACCTGCCCCCACGACGGGACGACCCTCGTCGAAGCACAGGACGGCCGGGCAACCCTCAAAGAATACGGCGGTGAACCCAGTTCCTCGTCAGACGACCTGGAATTGGAGAGCGCCGAAACACTGATCGACTTCTCTGGCCCGTCCACCGCCGAGCTGTCGAAGAAGTCCAAGAACAACGCCACATCAAAGCCCAAGCGCCAGCAACCGAAGAAGACGCCAGCCCCCGCCAGGGGCCCCAAAAAGACCCCTACCCGAACCGACAGACCTGCCCCTCTCAGCGACTCAAAGGCGAAGGCCTCCATGAGACAAGCCTCTCCCCGCGAAACCCTCGATCCCTCGGACCTCGTCGGCCAACGCCTCTTTGGTGAATACACCATCCAGAGCAAGTTAGGCGAAGGCGGCATGGGCGCCGTCTATCTGGCCCAGCAGGATTCCATCGAGCAAAAAATCGCCGTCAAGGTGCTCCACGAGGAGTCGGCGGAGAGCGATGAGCTTGTGCAGCGATTTCATCGCGAGGCTCAGGTGGTCTCCATGATCACCCACCCCAATATCATCCGCGTCTTCATCTTCGGGCGAACGGACCAGGATCTGCTCTACCTGGCCATGGAATATGTCAACGGCGTTCCCCTGCGCGAGGTTCTGGACCGCGAACAACTCCTCGATGAGATGCGGGCCATCAAGATCCTCAAGCAAATCTGCAGCGGCCTTTCCGAAGCCCACGACCTGGGCATCATTCACCGCGATCTCAAACCGGATAACGTCCTGCTCACCGAGTGGCGAGGCGAAAAGGACTTCGCCAAAATTCTGGATTTCGGCATCGCCAAGATCAAACAACCCCAGGGCCAGCAAGAGCAAAAGAAATTGACCCAGGCCGGCATTGTCTATGGCACCCCCGAATATCTGTCGCCGGAGCAGGCCCAGGCCATGGACCTCGACCAGCGCACCGACATCTACAGCCTGGGCTGCATCCTCTACGAAATGATGACCGGCCACCTGCCCTTTTCGGCCAAAACGCCGGTCAAGATCCTGACCGCTCATGTTTTCAACGACCCCACGCCCCCGTCCGAAGTCGCCCCCGACCGCGTCTCGCCGACGATGCAAAATATCATCCTCAAGGCGATGGCCAAGGAGCCCGACGAGCGCTTCCAATCGGCCATGGATATGTTCGAGGCCCTGGTGGCCCGGGAGCAGGAAATCGTTCGCGAACAAAAATTGGAGGGCCGACCCGGCTATGTTCCGGGCCTGGAGCTCACCGGCATGTACAGCGCCGTGGATCTGGAGGAAAAAGCCCTGAAGGCCTCCTCCAATGGTAACGCCACCACCGCCGCCACCCCGGCGAGCACCTCCTCTGCCGATACCGCCACCGCCTCCAATCTAAGCGCGTCCTCGTCGGCAAAGAATTCATCCACCGCCGATGACAATACCCGATTGATCCTCTATCTCCTGGGAGCTGCCATTGGCCTGCTGGCCTTGTTGCTGGTGGGAGCCATTGGCGCCTATCTACTTGTCCTTAGCTAGCATGACCCGTTTTTTTTGAGGTGGGACCGACGACCTTGCTTTTCGATATCGACGCACTCCATAAGCGCTACGGACAACTCGTCGCCCTCGACGAGCTGAGCCTGTCCATCGACATCGATGACCAGGGCTCCCAAACGGCCTCCGTGGGCCTGCTTGGTCCCAATGGCGCCGGTAAATCAACGCTCATCAAAACCCTGCTGGGGCTACTGTCCATCGATCGGGGGCGGGCCTCGGTGCTCGGCCACTCCGTCCGCACCGAGGCCACCCAGATCCGTCGCGCCGTGGGCTATATGCCGGAAGACGACTGCTACCGCCCCTAT
>CAYQBU010000132.1:0-11072 GCA_964415785.1 uncultured Bradymonadales bacterium | reverse complement strand
CTGGCTCCGTGCTTCCCGTCACCGTCGGTTGAGCGTCATTCGTCGGGCTATCCACGGGGTCCACGCTGATGCCTGGCGGCACGGTGTCCACCTCGATGGTCACGGAATCATTGCTGGACGCGGCCTCGACCATAATCGTCGACGTTCCCTCGGGGAGGTCTTCACTCCAATCATCGAAGGACCACTCCCCGCTGCTGTCGACGGTCGTCGTCCCCATTGTGGTGCCTCCGACCGAAATCGTCACCGTCTCGCCGGGCTCTCCCTGGCCGCTGACCGTCGGTTGTGAATTGTTGGTCAACAGGCCGTCGCCGGGTTCGTCGATGGTGACGTCCACCGTGCAGTCCACGCCATCGCCGCTAAACCCATCCTCGCATTCGCAGATAAAGCTGAGGCCATCGTCGGTACACGTGGCGTTGTCATTGCAATTATTGAGATCATCGTCCTCGCACTGGTTGATCGGCTCGCAGCCATCGGGAATGGCGTTGAAGCTGCACGTGCCATCGCGGTTGGGGTTGGCCGGATCATTATTGCACAGCGGGGCTCCCTCCGATCCCTCGGGACACTCCTCAAACCCATCGGCGATCTGATCCATATCGCAGGGCTCACCGGGCTGGAGAATCCCATCGCCACATTGAGAGTTGCCATCGCAATCGCCGGTGCACACGTCAAAAAGCGTGATAAATCCACCGGTATCGTAGGCCGTATCCCCGGCGTCGCAGACCACGATGTCCATCGTATTGCCCGTGCTCCCCGGATCCAGGGGCGCCCTCGAGGTAAAGAGGGGCGTTCCTCCATTAAAATTCATCTGGTTGTCCGGCCACTCCAGAACGGCGTCGGAGTTAAAAAAGCTATTGACCGTCACCGGCTCATCATCCACCGACAGTGCCCGATTCTCTCCGTTAATGAAGATCCCAAAACCATCGTTGAAACCTCCACCCACAAAATCAGGGTACTCCTCGGTGCCCACGATATGATCGAATCGAATCCCGTCGGCGTCGGCGCTCAGATCGAACTCGATGCTCAGTCGCGCTGCATCTTCTGACGAGGCCGGGTCCGTCAACTGGTCGCAGAGAGGATCGCCATCGGTTCCAAACTGACCGCTCAAAAAGGTGTTTTCGTCCGGGTCGAAGGCCATCCCCTCCACCTCACCGCTGGAGATAACGATTCCTCCACCGAGACCAAACGGCCCATCTTCAAAGGTCCCGATGGCGTTAGGATGCCCCGTATACTCGACATCCGTAACGGTTACCCCTCCCGAATCGCCCAGCAACGCCTGGATCAATACATCGACATCGTCAGTGGTCTCGATCTGCGTATCGGGATCCGCCCAGGCCGTCGAGCCAGTGGCCATCAGCAAGGCGGCCACCAGAGTCGCCAACAGAACGCGAGGACTTCGGTTTTGAATTTGACTGTTCATTGGGCACTCCACTCTTCGATATGAAATTCAACGCGTCGGTTGTCGGCGCGGCCCTGATCGGTCTCGTTGTCGGCGATCGGTTCGTCGGGGCCCAGGCCGACGACGATCATGCGTTCCTCACTGATGCCGCGCTCGACGAGGGCGTCGCGGACGGCGGTGGCTCGCTGCTCTGAAAGGTCGAGGTTCATCTGTCGATCCCCGACGCTATCCGTATGGCCCTCGATACGAACCAGCTCTACCTCGGGGTGATTTTCCATGACCTGAGCGATCTCATCGACGATGGTCTGCGACTCAGAGGTGATCTGGTTGGAGCCGGTCTCAAATTGGATCATCTCCGTGATCTCGATGCGCTCCGTCTCCTCGTCGACCTCCACCCGATCGCTTCGCTCCACGCAGGCCGCCTGGCCGTCGCTTCGCCCGCATTCGTAGTCCTCGCCGCACTCCTCCTCGGTGGCCACCGGGTACTCACAGACCTCGTCGCTGCACGTGGCCTCGAAGGTCTGAAGTACGCCGTCCTGGCACAGGGGTTCCGGAATGTCCGTGCAATCGGTGTCTGCTCGACACTCCGGCTCCTCGACGCAGGCCGGCTCGCCGTCGACCTCGCCGCATTCAAATCCCGTCGCGCACTGCTCGACCTCTTCTTCGTAGAGGCACTCGCCGTCGACGCACATCGCCACTTCGGCGCGCAGCACACCGTCTTCACAGCTCGCCGCCGCCGCGTCGGGACAATCGGCCATCACCGTCTCCTCCGTGCACTCGGGCTCCGGCTCCGGCTCCGGTTCCGGCTCCGGCGTCGGCTCCATCTCTTCGTGCTGACCCCACCCTGGGCGCCAACCCATCCCCAAGAAGCTGCGAAACCGCGGCGTCCCATAGCCCCGCGTCAATCCCATGCCCCCACCGGCGACCACATCGACCTCGCCCAGGGCGTACTTGGCGCCCAGGAGCATCTCGAGAGGTGATTCTTCACTGCGAATACTGTCGGCGCCAGGGGTCATTTTTCCGCTCAACTCCCCCGTTATATCGAGCTCATCGAGTACTGGCACCTGAGTGGCCAACTTCCAATCCAGGGTGTCTCGAACGTCCAGCCCCTCGAGCTGCTGGGCCGAACGATAGGTATAGCCCACGTTGAGACCACCTCGGATCCCATTGATCATGGCGTCAAACGCCACCTGCGGTCCCAGGCGAAAATCGCCGCCTCGCAACGCCTCGCTGCTCCCCGTGGGCAATCGCCCGTCGACGAGCACCGCCAACGCCACCCCGTCATCTTCTTCATCGGCCCGGGTCGACCACAACTGGGCCTTGGGCACCAGGCGAATATCGCCCAACCCAAAGCCGGCGCCGCCCAGATCGGTGCCCGACTCCGGCAGATCACTCCCATCCTGAAATAGCACCACCGGAATATCGAGCCCCACCTCGAATCGGTTCATGATCCCGATCGAAAATAACAAATGGGCCGTCCCCTGATGGGCCACCGGCCTTTCGACCTTCTCTCCGTCGCCGTCGCGCAGCACCAGCGGTTCATTGGCGTAGTTGAAAAACACCATCCCGCTTGACTGCAGGTGGGGCGCCACGTCCGCCGACGACGCTCCCCAGAAATTACCCTGCACATTGGGCATCGGATTAAATTGCTGAAGGTCAAACCCCTCGTCGGCCATTGCCGGCGTCGGCGCTGATACCGCTCCCAACGCCAGGGCCGCCAAGAGGGCTGCCACACTCGTCCTCAACTTCTTCATTGGTACTGCTCCTATCCATTTATTTTATAGCATCGGCATGATAGCGGCGGCCCAATCTCACCCCAGGCGCCCAACCGCTGATCAAATGCTCGGATCTGCATGTGGGTTGCCTAGCATAACCAGCCGTCTACCGTAAAGGTTTACATCATGTAACGCCCTTTTGAGCTGTCCCCCCTACAAAGCAAAGCCCCCCGACTGATGTCGAGGGGCTTTGCCGAACTGAATCGGTGCTGACGCTATGGGGTCGGGCTTTTATTCAGCGATCTCCGTGATGTGAATGAGGACTCTCCGATTCTCAGAACGCCCTTCTTCGGTGTCGTTGTCGGCGATGGGCTCGTCGGGACCGAGTCCGGCCGCCGACATTCGCCCCTCCTCGATGCCCTGATCTTCCAGATAGGCCATGACGCTCTCTGCTCG
The DNA here is from genome assembly GCA_964415785.1 of uncultured Bradymonadales bacterium. Classification (GTDB taxonomy): domain Bacteria; phylum Myxococcota_A; class Bradymonadia; order Bradymonadales; family Bradymonadaceae; genus SLJM01. Next base: position 7,505 of record CAYQBU010000132.1, on the reverse strand, counting down.
CTCTTGGGACAGATCGACGTTGAATTGACGATCGCCGCGATCGTCGGTGTGGCCCTCGATTCGGATCTTTTGAATCTGGGGGTTGTCCTCCAACACCTGAACGACCTCATCGAGGACATCATAGGACTCTTCGTCGATGCGGGCCGACGCCGTCTCAAAGTGAACCGCCTTGCGCAATTCGATCTGGCTTGAGTCCTCGTCGATCTCGACGTCCGGCGCCTCCACGCAGGCCGGCTCTCCGGCGTCATCGCTCCCACATATTTCGTGGTCGCCACAGCGCGTGACCCGCGACTCTCGGAGGCACTGACCGTCGGCGCAGAATCCGTCGTAGGTCGTCAACTCGCCGTCGTCGCAGGAGGGCTCGGGCAGGTCCCGACAATCGGCATCGGCCGCGCACTCCGGCTCGGGCTCACTCTCGGCGAGGGCTTGCTGATAGCGCCCTTCTTCCTCGGCTCGCGCCGCGGCGACCAGAGCGTCGCAATCCTGACAGCTAGACTCCATGACCGACGTCTCTTCCAATCGACGGTTGAGGACCCCCGGCGAAAATCCAAACCCCGTAAACCCCCGCCACGATGCTGCGCCATAGCCGTCGCTCAGGCCGGCGCCGGCGCCAACGGTGACGAAGAGGGTATTGAACTCGTATTTGCCGCCGGCCATCACCTCCACCGGGGCCTCTTTGCCCATCCACTCATCTCCCGATGGCGTGACCTTTCCGAAGATCTCTCCCGTCAGCCGAAAGCTCTCGTTGAGCCGATACTCGGCGCCCACATTCCATCCCAGCACATCGTTGATATTGAGGTTCTGAAAGGCCTCTCCCCGGCGGACCAGATAGCCGAGGTTGGCGCCCAACTTCAGATCATCGACCACCACCGCGTCGAAGGCCACCCGGGGGCCGACGCGAAGGTCGCCGCCCTGAAAATGCTCTTCGTTGCCCGTGGGCAGGTGGGTGTCCACCAGCAGGGCGAGGGCGTAGCCGCGGTCCCCGGCGTGATCTCGGGTATTCAAGAGGTTTACCTTCGGCACCAATCGCAGGTCGCCGATTCCAAAGCTTGCCCCTTCGGAATTCAAGGTCGATCCCGGCATCTGATTGCCCGACTGGTAGACCACCAGGGGGATGTCGACGCCCATCTCGAATCGGTCATAAAGCCCGATATTAAAGAGCAGGTGAGTGGTCGCCATCGACGACACCAGACTCTCCACCGCCTCCCCGTCGCCGTCGCGGATCACCAGTGGGTCCGAGGCAAAATTGAGCGCCGCAAAGCCCGACAATTCTCCATGGGGGGAGACGGAGGCCGAAGAGGTGGAAAAGAAGTTCTGCGACAGGTTGGGCATGGGATTAAAATTCTGGGCATCAAACCCCTGGTCGGCGGCTGCCGTCAGGGGGAGGCTCAGGGCGAGGACCATCAGGGCCCCCGCGGCGACCGTGGCTCCCCCCGGAGCCCGTCGCCATCGCCGGCGACCGAGGGCCAACAGGCCCAGCATCGCCAGCACCATCACCAGGGTGGCACCACCGCCACCGGTGGAGGAGCATCCCGACCCACCGCTGACCTCCAGGCCAAAGATGTCGCCGTAGCCAAAGTCCAGCTCACGAACGCTCCGATTGCCCGCTTCGTCGGTGGAGGTGACGCGAAGCTCGCGCTCTCCCTCCTCCATCTCCGCCGGGGCGATCATCGACCAGGAACCATCCTCGTCCACCGTGGTCGTCCCCTGGGACTGGCCATCGATGAAGACCTCGATGGTCGCTCCCGGCTCGGAGTGACCGCCGATGATGAGCTCATCGCCTTCGCGAATATGCTCATCGACATAAGGGCTGGTCACCGACAGGTGGGGGGGCACCGTGTCGATCTCAAAGCCCACGGACTCCGATTGCGACGATCCGGCCTCATCGGTCCCGTGGGCCATCGCGAAGCGATCGCCATCGGAGAGGTCTTCCGCACTCCATGTCCACTGCCCGTTGGCATCGCTCATCACCGTGCCATGGACTTGACCATCGATCTCGATGATCACTTCCGTCTCCGGAGCCGTGGATCCGGAGATGGTCGGCGACGGGGTATTCAACAGATCTCCCTCTTCGGGCGATCCGATCACCAGATCGGTGGTGAAGGTATCGACGGTGATCACCGCGGTGTCCGTGGAATCTCCACTTCCCTCCACCGTGATCTCTCGATCGCCATCGCTCAACGCCTCGTCGGCGCTCCAGCTCCAGCGACCGTCGGCGCCGACTTCAGCGCTTCCCCTCAACTCTCCGTCGACATAGATGTCGACGACGTCACCGGGCTCACCACGTCCCTCCACTGTGGGCGTTGCCGTTCGCACCGTGTCTTGCGACGTCGGCGACGTCACCACCACGGTGTCCACGTAGCTAAAGCCCGACATCGCCAACGAGCTATTGCCCGCTGCGTCCGTGGCCTTGACCTCAATGGCGTAGGTGCCCAGCGAAAGGCCGGACTCCAGCTCCAGGGACCACTCTCCGTCCTCGTCGGCGATGAGGGTCGCCAGCGCTTCTCCCTCCAGGCTTATCTCTACCTGAGCGCCCGCCTCCGCCTCACCGGCGATCATCTCCGGTGCGTCGGTGGTCACCAGGTCCTGGGTGGGCTCTGTGATCGAGACGTAGGGCGGGGTCATATCGACCTCAAAGCTGAGCGTCTGCGCATCTTCGTTGCCCGCCTCATCCCGGGCCACCACCTCCAGGTCGTGGAGTCCCTCCGCCAGATCGTCGTCCAGCGAATGGGACCACTGATGATTGGTCCCCACATCTTCGGTGGCCACAAGATCATTGTTGAGCCAGATATCGACCTCCACGCCACCGCTGGCAAAGCCCTCGATGGCCGGCCGCGCCTCGTCGGTGATATCGCCATCCTCGGGCGCCGTCACCTCCACCGCCGGATCCGTCATGTCGATCTCAAAGGCCCGCCACGCGCTCTGACCGACGTTGCCCACATCATCGCTGACCACCACATAGGCCTGGTGGCTGCCCTCCGGCAGCGCCTGGCTGCTATAGGACCACTGGCCGTCGCTGCCGACGCTCATCGTCGTCATCGATTGCCCGTTGACGAAGAGCTCAACCTCCGTGCCGGCATCGGCGCTTCCCGAGAAGTCGATCTCCGGCTGATTGGTCACCCACCCCTCGACGGGCTCCACCACCTCGCCCTCGGGCGTCGCGGTGATCACCTCGAAGTCGATCGTCCCCTCCGCGCTATTGCCCGCTTCGCTGACCGCCGATAGTTGCCAGGAGTACACGCCATCACTCAAGGCCTCGTCGACCGGCCACTGCCATTGACCGTTGCTCCCGGCCACCACCTCGTGCTCCACCCCGTTGACGACAATCGTCACCACCGCTCCCGGATCACTAAACCCGGAGACCAGCGGTTGGCTCTCATTGGTCACGGACTGAGGACTGACCACGCTCAACATGGGCTCTGCCGTATCAATGACCCCGAAGAAGATCTCGCTAAACGCCTGGCCTTCATCGTTTTCAATCGTCGCTTGAACCATATAGGTGCCATCGCTCAACGCCTCGGTCAGCGTCCACTCAAAGTCCCCATCGGCGTCAATCATCAGCTCTTCGCTGATCGCCTCCCCTCCGGATCCATAGACTTCAATGGCCACGATCGCTGCCTCGGGCTGAGCGGCGCTGCCATATACCATCGGCATCGGATCATTGGTCAGCGACTCACCATAGACATTGATCGGCGTCTCCACCTCCACCTCGATGGCGTCGCTGTGCTCCAGCTCGCTGCTGTCTGAAGTGACCTCCACCTCGAAGTGGGCAAGGCCCGCCTGGGCGTCGGCGCGGCGGACCTCGTAGTGCCAGCGAACCTCACAATTTTCGCCCGCATTCAGCGTGGTGCCGCTGCATTCGTCGACCGCCGGGCTAAAGCCCAGGGAGTTATCGATGCTCAGATCGTCGATCGCCCCCCCACCTTCATGGCTGATCAGAGCCTGAAAGGTCAGTCCATCGCCTGGGGTCACCGACCCCGATCCATCCTCATCATCATGGGCCGTCATCCCGGCGATCACATCGAAGCTCCCCGGTTCGTTGACGAAAAACTCCACGGAACAGCTCTCGGTGATCGGCCCCGTGCTATAGCTCTGTCCACTCCAGGACGCCCCATCTGTGGAGCAATCGGTGACCACCTGTTCAGAGAGCAATAACTCCGACGGATAGGAGACCTGAAAGGTGGCCTGTTCTCCCTCCGCCACCGCCACGCTCTCCGGGGTCACCGAACCGGCCGGGCCCGAAACGCTGGCGTCGACCTGAGGGGCCGGGTTGTCCCCATCATGCGTAAACTCACGGGTCCCGGCGTTGCTTCGTCCGAATTCGTTGATCGCCACCGCCCGATAATAATAGGTCACCCCGTTGGTCAGCCCCTGGAGTTCCCGCGAAAAGGGCACGTCCGTCGCCGGTCCCGTGATCGTAAATGGACTCGCCGGAAGCAGGCTCGTCGTCGACCCCGTAAAATCCGACTGCTGGCTGACTTCAAAATAGACCGTCGTCTCATCGTCCTCGTCGGACGCTCCACTGTCGTTTAACACCCCCTCCACAATCGCGGTCGACGCGCCCGTCGACAGCGCATCACCGGTCCCCAACACCGGATCAAATTCCGCCTCATCCACATCCGTCTCGTAGGTAAATCCCACCAACACCCGAATCGGCGTCATATTACTCGTCGTGGTTCCCTCCAGGTGATCGGGATGTCCCGATCCCCCCGGCTGATAGGCCGCGTCCTGGTTGGGATACCACTCATTGAGGATGGGGCTTCCGATCAAGAGATTTTCCACATCGATCGACGTCGCCGCATAGTGGCACCCGGAGCCCGACTCGACCCGGCCTTGCCCAATAAAATAGTAGCGCTCCGGATCCAGGGTCAGGGGCTCGTCCAACTCCACCTGCTCTTCCATCGGCGGGCTTCCCGTATTGCGTGAGGTGTCAAAATAGACGCCGCGGAGCAGGGCATCGATATTAAAGCTGCTCTCCCCGGGCTCGCCATTCCAACTCGCTTCGTAGATCCCACCGGCGAAGACCGGGCAATTGGGGCCTCCTCCACCAAACATATGGGTGGCCACCGTCTCTCGGGCGACCTGGAAGACATACCCTCGGTACAGAAAGTTATTATTTTCAAATCCCACCGAATAATTTGCCACCCGCATATCCCCGGAATTGGTGTCTTGCGCCACCGCCGTCGAGGTCATCCCCAGGGTCACCACCGCCACCGCCGCCGCGATCATCGCCCAGGTCATTGTTCCCATTCGTCTTGCCCGATGGCACCACCGCTTCACCTGCTCCTGCCCACTGCTTTTCATTGGCTCAATCCTCATGCCCCCAGACCGTCGGGGAGTTGGTTTTGGACATCCGATACGGATGTCCTGTTTCACGCTACTGGCACTATGGGATCAGCATTGCCGACATAATTTCGTGCCAGCAATAAACACGACGATATACCAGAAAAAGCAGGGGGTCAATGAGCTTCACATTGGGTTACATCCACTAAAAATCATTATATATCATCCACTTAAGCACGATTTCGAACTCCCTCCTAATTTTATTTGAAATTAAATTGTCTTGAGCACGCGGCTCGACCAGGGGATCCTCGCCTTGAGTTCCGGCGCCCGACTCCGGGACAGAGGGATCGCCGCCTCATCCTCGTCGCCATCCTCCACCCAGAGCCGGTAGGTTCCCGCCCCACTGGGGGTGATCTTGTCGATGGCATCCAGGCGGATGATATAGCTTCGATGGCAGCGAAAGAAGGCCTCTGCTGCCAGGTGTTCTTCCAGCTCTTTGAGGCTGAAGTCACTTAAGAATCGCCCCTCTTCGGTGCGCACCGTCGCAAAGCCCTCGTCGGCCTCGATCCACAGAATATCGGCCACGGAGATCACCTGGTAGCCCCCGTCTTCTTCCACGGAGATCCGCTCCAGAGGCGACGATGACTCCTCGCCCAGCCCCTGGTCCATGCTCTCTTTGGACGCCTCCTCTCCCTGGCGACGTCGCCTCGCCCGAGCCAGCGCCACCTGAAGGCGTTTGAGGCGCAGCGGTTTGAGCACGTAGTCGACGGCGTCCACCGAAAAAGCCTTGGCGCCATATTCTTCATAGGCGGTCACGAAGACCACCATGGGCGTCAAGTCATCCTCCAGATCGCGCCACAGCTCGGCGAGGCGAACCCCGCTCAAGCCCGGCATGTCGATATCCAGAAAGCATAGATCCACGGGAGGCGACAGCGCCTCCATCGCCTCCATGGCCTGCTTGGCCGAGCTGGCCTGCCCCACCACATCGACCCCCTGGCATTGATCGAGCAACCAGATCAACTCCTGGCGCGCTGGCTTTTCGTCATCCACCACAAAAACTCGAAACATCTATCTCTCCACGTCTCGATAGGAGGTCTGACTGAGCACATCGCGAAGCGTTCGACGGGCCTGATCGGCGAGCCCTGACTCGTCCAAAGAACCGGGCTCGATGGTCACCCGGGCGCAGGCCCCGGAGCTACCCTGACGGGGGAGCAGCTCCAAATTTGCCTGGCCCCGATAATAGCGAGCCAGACGCTCCTGTACATTGCCGAGGCCCACCCCCTGGCGCTCAGCGCTGGAGGACTCCCCGGCCTGCGGTCCCGGCCCATCGTCCACCACCTCGATGATCCACTCTCCCCGGTCACCGAGATGGACTCGCACCACCACCTCCACCGACCCATCGACCACCCCGTGGCGAATGGCGTTCTCCACCAGGGGCTGCAAAATCAGCGGCGGCACCTCCAGGTCGTTGAGCGACAGCGCTTCATCGACCTCCACCTCAAACCCCAACCCATCGCCGAAGCGCGCCCGCTCCAAATCGACGTAGCGCTCGATCTGCTCCAACTCCTCGGCGAGCGTCGTGCTCTCTCGCCGCTCGTTGAGGCTGTAGCGAAGAAAATCGGCCAGATCGAGGGTCAGCTCTCGGGCCCGGCCTGGGCTGGTTCGAATCAAATAGGCCAGCGTATTGAGCAGATTAAATAAGAAATGGGGATGCAGTTGGTATTGCAGCGCCTCCAACCTCGCCTCGCGGGCGTCGGCCTGAGAGGCCTGGGCATCTCGACGGGCGGACTCCAACTCTGCCACCAGGCTCAACAGCCCCATAAACAGCACCACCCCCACCGTATTGGCCATCACCTGAGCGAGGTGGAGCGTCGCCGCCAGCTCCCGGCTCATCACCGCCATCCCCAGGTGATAGAGCCCCTGGATCGCCACCGCACCGCCGATCACCGAGCCAAAGGACGTCCCCCAGCGACGGCTCCATCCCCCGGCCAATAGACCGGCGATCACACTGCCCACCAGCGTATACAACCCCCATTCGGCGGGACCGAAGACCAGGTATACCGCCCCCGCCAGGGCGCCCACGCCCAGGCCCACCCAGGCCCCGCCGAGGTAGCCGGCCACCAGGATCCCCACCATCCCGATATTGAATTGCATCCCCTCCATCTCATAGCCCAGATAGATCCCCCAGATCGCCAGGCCCCCAAAGACCATCCACAAAAAGA
>CAYQBU010000131.1:0-11118 GCA_964415785.1 uncultured Bradymonadales bacterium | reverse complement strand
CGATATAGTCGATCTTGCCCTTTTTGAGGGCGCCCAGAACTTTTTCGCGCTCCTTTTGGGGCAGGTCGCCATTGAGGACTTCGGCGCGATAGTTGTGGCGCTTGAGAAAGGAGGTCACCGAGAAGGTGTCCTTTTTCGTATTGGCGAAGATGAGGGCGCTGTCGGGATCTTCGTATTCCAGGACCTTGATCAGGTCGCGGGTACGGCCGACGCCTCGCACGCGATAGTAAAGGTGGGTGACCGCCTCGGCGGCCACGGAATCGCTGGAGAGGGTGATGAACTCCGGATAAAAGAGGATGGAGTTGGAGAGGGCCTTGATCTCCTCGGTGATGGTCGCCGAGGACAAGAGGCTCTGGCGCTCCTCGGGCAGGTAGTCGATGACGGCCAGAATGTCGTCGCGAAAGCCCATGGAGAGCATTTCGTCGGCCTCGTCGAGCACCAGCGTTTGGAGCTGGCTGAGGTCGAGCTTTTTCTTCTCGCAGAGATCGAGGAGGCGCCCCGGGGTGGCGACGACAATGGAGCTATCCTCCAGGGCGTCGTACTGCTTCTGGTAGGACGTCCCGCCGTAAATGGGGGTGGCCTTGAGGTCTTTAAACTGGCCCAGGCGCTCAAATTCGGCGCAAACCTGCTTGGCCAATTCCCGGGTGGGGGTCATGACCAGTACATCGATGCGGCCGGGCTTGGGCTCCAGGGTCTCGATGACCGGGATGGCGAAGGCCGCCGTTTTGCCGGAACCGGTCTGGGACTCCAGGGTCAGGTCGATGCCCGCCAGGATCAGAGGTATGGCCTCTGCCTGCACGGGAGTCGGTTCCGAGTAGCCGATGGAGCTGAGGGCGCGCCTCATTTCATCGCTGAGAAAGAAATCGTCGAAGGTCTTGGATTCAGTGCTGAGCATGTGCCTCATTCTCGCTGGGCAGAAAGGCTAGATAAGCGTCGATAACCCTCTGTTCCGACGACGTATGCGAGGGAGAAAGAGGGGAAATAATTTCAACCGGGTGGTCATGGGGCGCTGGCGCCCCGGGTTCTAAGCCCCATGTGGTTATAGGATGAGGCCCGGGGGCGCAAGGCATGGTCGAGCGGGGGCGACGCTCAGGACTCGTCGTCGGCCTGGGATTGGCGGTGGGATTCGATGGAGCGGATAAGCGATTGGAGCTCGTCGTCGACGCCGTCGCTGTCGCCGATGGAGGACGGAGGCGCGGCGTCGGATGGCGCCGACGGGGCCTGGGGGCGCCGGAGGGGCTGGCCGGCGTTGGGGTCGTAGGTGATGGAAAGGGAGTCGATGGGCCAGGGGGAGAAGCGGCGAAGCCTGCGGATCAGGGCCATGGGCGAGCGCTTCCACTCGCGAGCCAGGGATTCTGCATTGGTGGCGATGTGGAGGCAGCCCTTCTCAAGAGACAGGGGGGTGCTCCTGCGGGCCAGCCCCGGACCCACCAGGGTGGGCCAGCACTCGTCGAGCAGCTTTGGCGATGGGGCCGGGAGGCGTTGGTCGCGATCGGCCTGACGGGCGATTTCTTTGAGAAGGTCGCTCCACATAGATAAGGATATCCAAAGAGAAGGGGTGGGTGTGCAGATGCCCGCCCAGTATGGCAAGAGCTTTGGTGGAGGTCGAGGCCCAAAAGGGGCTGTCCGTAGGCAGTTGGGATCGACGATCCAGGGCGTTGGGAAAATCTGGGGAAGGTGGTTGACAGCGGCGAAGGGGCCCCCTATAAACCTGAGTCCGCGGCGGGGAAGAAAACCGCCAACGATAGAAGTGATGAAGGCACGTAGCTCAGTGGGAGAGCGCTTCCCTGACACGGAAGAGGTCGGCGGTTCAATCCCGCCCGTGCCTACTCGGTTTAAGCCCTGCACGTCGGGGCGGTGTCGGATGTCGACAAAGAGACGATGCGACGCGCAGCGGAGGCGGATCCTGGCAGCTGTCGGGAGACCGCCTGTTTTTTTCGCGTCCGGAATGAGATAGCCGACCGGTTTTGATAGAAGACAGGAGGATCGCAATGCCTAAAATGAAAAGCCATAGTGGAGCGTCGAAGCGCTTTCGAGTCACCAAAAGTGGTAAGGTCAAGTATCGCAAGATGAACCGAAGCCACATTTTGACCAAAAAGCGAACCAAGCGTAAGCGCAAGCTTCGCAAGTCGTCGTATCTCAACGACACGGACGCCAAGCGGATCAAGACGATCCTCAGTAAGTAAATGATATGGCCGTCAGCCAATGACGGCCCTGGAACGAAGAGAAGAGGCTTGCCATGCCAAGAGTAAAACGAGGACCGCGCGCCCGACGGCGGCGCAAAAAGATTCTGAAGTCCGCCAAGGGCTATGTCGGAGGGCGACGTCGCCTGTTTAAGAACGCCAAAGAGACGGTGCACCGCGCCTGGGCCTTCGCCTACCGCGATCGCCGTCAACGCAAGCGCGATTTCCGCAGCCTCTGGATCACGCGGATCAACGCCGCATCCAGGCAGCATGGAATGCCCTATAGCCGATTTATCCACGGTCTCAACCAGGCGGGCGTGGAGTTGGATCGGAAAGTGATGGCCGATATGGCCGTTTACGACGCCGAGGGATTCGCGAAGTTGGTCGACGTCGCCAAGGACGCGGTCGACTAAGGGAGCGCCTCAGCGGCGATGCGCACCAGGACGCCCCGACCCGGCTCATTCCATGGAATGAGGCGCGCGGGGCGTTTTTTTGTGAGGTTCCGGGTGTCAGTTTGAGCAGGGAGAATAGGGATGGCGATCGAAGAGATGGGTGTTGAGGAGCTGCAAAAGCGGCTGGAGACGCTGGCCAGTGAGGCCGAAGAGGCCTTGCAGGAGGTGGCCAATCGCGAAGAGGCGATTCAGGTCAAAAACCACTACGTGGGCCGCCAGGGCAGTGTCCAGAAGTTGATGCGTGTGATGGGAAGTCTGGCCAATGCGGATAAGCCGGTGGCCGGACGGGCGATCAACGCCTCCAAAGGGCGCATCGAGAAGGCCTTTGAAGGTGAGATGGAGCGCCTGGCCCGCGAGGAGATGGAGCGCCAGATCGAAGAGGAGACCGTCGATGTGACGCTGCCGGGCCGACGAAGCGCCGTCAGCCTCGGCCATCCCCTGCGGCAGGTGGAAGCGGAGCTGATCGCCATCTTCGACGAGATGGGGTTTGCCGTCGCCGAAGGTCCAGAGATCGAGAGCGACCACTATAATTTTGAGGCCCTGAATTTCCCGCCGGACCACCCGGCGCGGGATATGCAGGATACCTTTGCGCTCGAAGACGGGAGACTCCTTCGCACCCATACGTCACCGGTGCAGATCCGGACGATGGAGGCCTACGATGTGCCGGTGAGGATCATCTCTCCGGGACGGGTCTACCGCTGCGATAGCGATCTGACCCACAGCCCCGTATTTCACCAGATCGAGGGGCTCTACGTGGACCGAGAGGTGTCCATGGCCGATTTGAAGGGCACGTTGACGGCCTTCGTGGAGCGCTGTTTTGGCAAGGGCACGGCGATCCGGTTTCGCCCCAGCTATTTCCCGTTTACCGAGCCCAGCGCCGAGGTGGACGTGGAGTGCATCTTCTGCGAAGGCGATGGATGCCGCGTGTGCAGCCACACCGGATGGTTGGAAGTGCTGGGGGCGGGAATGGTGGACCCCAATGTACTGGCGGCGGTGGAGATCGATAGCGATCAGTATAGCGGGTTTGCCTTTGGCCTGGGCGTGGAGCGAATCGCTATGCTCAAGCAAGGCATCGGCGATATTCGTCGCTTCTATACCAATGACCAGCGATTTTTGGAGCGCTTCTAGTAGGCGACGTGCCAGCGCGAGATGAATACGGAAGCAACCGCAAGCAGGAAGAGGAAGCCCCATGAAGATCAGTCTGAGTTGGTTGAACGAATGGATCGAGATCGGCGATCTAGATCCCCGAACGTTGGCCCATGATTTGACGATGGCAGGCCTGGAGGTCGACGCCATCGAGTGGTTGGGCGAAGGCCACGACGATATCGTGGTGGGAGAGATCACGAGCATCAGCGAGCATCCCAATGCGGATCGCCTCGTGCTGTGCGAGGTCGATCTGGGTGAGGTGGAGAGTCCGGGGACGATCGTCTGCGGCGCCAAGAATATGGGCGAGGGCGATCGCGTGCCCGTGGCGCTGCCGGGGTCGAGCCCTCCAGGAGTGGATTTCAGCATCGAGTCCCGGGAGGTGATGGGGGAGTTGTCGTCGGGGATGCTTTGCAGCGGCGAAGAGCTGGAGATCGAAGACCACTCAGAGGGATTGATGATCCTCGATGAGGAGGCACCGCTTGGGATGCCGATCTACGAGGCATTGCGAATGCAAGACGTGGTGCTGGAGATCGATCTGACCCCAAATCGCGCCGACTGTCTCAGCCATCTGGGCGTGGCACGCGAGGTGGCAGCGCTCTACGACCGGCCGCTTCGCGCCGAGAGGCGCTCCATCGATGTGGAGAGTCAGGGCAAAGCTCAGCTCGTCGATCTGCAGATCGCCGATCGCCAGGGATGCCCCCAATATCGATTGGCGATTCTGGAGGATGTGGAAATGGGCGATAGCCCGGCCTGGCTCCAGCAGCGCCTGGTGAGTGTGGGGGTTCGGCCCGTCAATTGGCTGGTGGATGTGACCAATTTCGTGCTCATGGACGTCGGCCAGCCATTGCACGCCTTCGACCTCGACAAGTTGAGGGGCGACAAGATCGTGGTCCGTCGCGCCGAACAAGGAGAGCGGATGGAGGGCATCGACCATGAGGAATATGCGTTGAGCCCCGAGGATCTGGTGATCGCAGATGGCGAGGGGCCCGTGGCCCTGGCCGGTGTGATGGGCGGATCGGAGACGGAGGTCGGCGACGAGACGAGGCGAGTGCTCTTGGAGTGTGCCTATTTTGAGCCCACGACGGTCAGGCGTAGCGCAAGGCGCCACGGCCTTCACACGGAATCGAGCCACCGCTTCGAGCGGGGCATCGACGCCGGAAGCGTCAATGAGTCGCTGTGGAGGGCGCTGGAGCTCATCGACCAGGTGCAGCACGAGGTCTCGGGAACCCTTCCCCAGCGCATGGATCTGGGAAAGGCCGGGAAGGCCCCATCCCATGCCAAACCCATCGCCCTTTCCATCGACAAGGTGGAGAAGCTATTGGGAGTCGCCATCGGCGCAGAGCCCAGCCGAGAGCTTTTGGAGAGTCTGGGGGTGGAGGTCGAAGAACAGGAGGAGAGGCTGCTGTGCACCGCACCTAGCCACCGCGGTGACCTGAGTCGGGCCGAGGATCTGGTCGAGGAGATCGGTCGCCTATACGGCTACGACAAGATCCCCACCACCCTGCCCACGGTGGAGGCCGGCGCCGTCCACCGACGTCGCAAGGGCGAGCCCGGAGAAGCCACAATCCGCAGCGGCGATGAGCGACGGCTGCTGGCATGGTTGCGCTCCTTTCTCCTCGACCAGGGACTTCAAGAAACGATCAGCTATAGCTTTATGGGCGACAAGGATCTGGAGCGTCTGCGATTGCCGGAAGGCGATGTACGTCGAGAGTCTCCAGAGGTGGCCAATCCCCTGGTGAGCGCTCAGGCGCGGATGCGGACCACGATGGTGCCGGCGATGCTCGACAATATAGGACGCAACTTCGCCAATAAACGTCACGACCTGGCGTTCTTCGAAATCGGTCGGCGCTACTATATGGACGAGGAGCGCCGCACCCTATGCGTGGCAATGACGGGGGAAAGACAACGGCATTGGACGGGCCAAAAGCGCTGGGATTTCTTCGATCTCAAGGGATTGATGGAGTCGCTGGCCACCCCCTTTGAGGCCGTGGAGCACGACTGGCAACGTCCGGCGGAAAGTGAGCCCTATCTGCACCCGGGAGTACAGGCCCAGTGGTCGATGGGCGATCAGGTGTTGGGAACGGTGGGGCAGCTGCATCCGGCGGTGGCCCAGGACGAGGGCTTCGAGCAGCGGGTCTTTGTCGCCGAGGTAGATTTGGAGCGATTGCTGGCCATCGGTCGGCGAGCTCCGGAGGCCCGTCCAGTGCCTAAATATCCGGCGATGGTGCGCGATTTCGCGCTCATCGCACCGGACGATGTCCCCTACGGACGCCTGGCGGAGGCTATCGGGAAACTCGGCGGCGACGAGGACTCCTCCTTTGGCGAGCTCTTCGAATCCTTTGAACTCTTCGATGTCTATGAGGGAGAGCAGGTCGAAAACGGCTACCGAAGCCTGGCGATCACGGTGACCTACCGCAGCGATGAGCGAACGCTGACCGAAGAAGAAGTGGAAGAGGCGGATGCCCAGTTTCTGAGTTGGGTCGACGATCGGGTGGGGGCGCGGCTTCGCTAACGCAGATATCCGGCGATCGCCTCGCAACGGTGGGCCGCGGTGATCGTCGGGGCCCCTGGAGCAGGAAATTTCTTGCGGGATGGTTTTCCCGATCCCGATCTTAGTCTAGGATGGGGGCAAGCCTTTGCTCATGGCATCATCAATGAGAATTTTTGCCGCCCGGGATACTGCCAAGCGGGATGACGTTGAGGGGGCGAATTGGCGAGGACAATTTCTGAGGATGGATGTTCAAGCGGTGATATTTCGATCACTGCAAAAGGAGTGGCACCGTGACGTTGACGAAGTCAAATATCGTCGATTCCGTGTATGAGCGCACGGAATTAACGAAGAAAGAGGCAGCCGAATATGTCAATGAAGTTCTGGAAGTGATGAAAGAGACCCTGGAAGAGGGCGAAGAGATCAAGGTCAGCGGCTTTGGAAAGTTTGAGGTTCGGCACAAGGAGGAGCGAATGGGCCGTAACCCACAGACCGGCGACGAGATCTTGATCCCGGAACGCAAGGTCTTGCGATTTAAGGTAAGCCAGGTGCTCAAGGATGAGCTCAACGGCGAGCGTTAGGCGGCCTGCAGATAGAGAAGTTGGGAATTGAGGGCACTTATTAGGTGGTGGAAGAGATTATGAGCCAGCAAGCCAAGAACGGCGACAAAAAAGGGCGTTCGACGATTGAATTGCCAGAGAAGACCTATTTTAAAATCGGAGAGGTGGCCAAGTTTTTGGAGGTCGAACCCTACGTGCTGCGCTACTGGGAGACGGAGTTCGAAATTCTGGATCCGGAAAAGACCAAGAGCGGTCAGCGGGTCTACAAACACGATGATATCGAGTTGTTATTTCAGATCCGGACGCTGCTCTACGAAGAGATGTTTACCATCGCCGGGGCCTGTCGCCAGTTGGAGCGTCAGAAAAATGGGGAGAGCAATTTTTTCGATCTCACCGAGGGAGCAGCGGCGGTGCAGGCGGCGCCGCAAGAGGGCGCTGACGACAACCGGGCAAAAGAGAGCGCGAAAGCTCGCGAGCAGCGCCAGGCGTGGGTTGCCGACGCGCGGAGGAAAGTAGAGGCGCTGGAATCGACGGTGGAGACCCTTCGGGCACGGGCGGAGGCGATGGGCGAGCGAAGCGCGTCGCTTCGCCAGGTGCTCGACGACCTTCGAGGCAAGCTGGATGAGCGCCCGGCGGCCGCCTCCACCCGGGAAGTGGAAGAGATGCGCCAGCAGGTGGCGTCGCTGAAGGCTCAGAGAGATAAGCTGGAAGAGGAATCAAGCCGAAAGGAAAAGCAGCTTCGGCGGCGTCTCAAGCAACGCGAGAAGCAGCGTCGCGAATTGCTCAATGAGTTGCGCCACGAGGTTCAGACCATCGAGTCGGTGGTTAATTCCAGCGTTCGCTCCAGCTAGGACAGGCAAAAATAAAGGGGGTTCGGGAAGAATGGTCTTTGATTATTCGTTAACGACCTGAGGCGACGACGCTGGCCTAAGTTCTGGTGATCGGGCGGCGGCGACGAGTCCCAACTGTGAAAAGATTTCACAGTGGTGACAGTTGTCGCCACCTCCAGGGTCGAAGAGGACTTATCCACCGGCTGGTCGGATTGGAGTAAGGACGGTCCACCCCCAGGATTGAGCTAAGTCTGGGCGGTGGAGATGTCGGGCGTCGAAGAATTGAAGCCATGGAAGGCCGTTTGGCTAATTGTGGCCCCAACATTGGGCCGAAAGGATGCCGTTTGAGGGTTATCGAGGTGGTGACCTGAGAGTCATCAACTCTCGCGTGATGAGAGTCGGTGTTGGCATCAAATGTGCATGTTGATTCGTATGGAGACGCGGTACGAGGTCTCTCACCGTCATCGCTGCGATGAGCACGAAAGGGCTTGAATATGACGAATGCAAAGCAAACTGCTTCGGATGAAGAAAAGTTGGCTGCTGGACAAAAAGGCGGGAAGAAAGACTTTATCGGAAAGCGCCATACTCGACGCGAGAAGGCCAAGTTAAAGCGCCGCCTGCGCGACTACCGCGACATGGACCCGGTCAAGATGTACCTCCAGGGGATCGGCCAGGTCGATCTGTTGGACCGGGAAGGTGAAGTGGCGGTGGCCAAGGAGATCGAGGCCGGTCGCAAGATCGTCTTCGATCTGCTGGTGAATACGGATGTGGCCATCGAGATCTTTTTGAAGCTCCCGGATCGGCTCAACGATGGGTCAGCGCGGGCGCGCGAGGTCTTCGAGGAGTACGAGCCCAGCGCAGATGATAGCGAGTTTCCGGTGGCCCCCTCGGTGTACGCGCGATTCGAACGGCTCGACAAGGCCTATAAGAAATACAAGAAGCGACAAAGCGAGGTGCTCGAGGCACGGGAGCGGGGAGAGGCGGACGAAGAGGCGATCCAGGAGCTTCAGGAACGGTGTGACGAGGCCTACGAAGCGATGGTGGACGCGGTCCATGGGTGCAAACTCTCCCAGCGCTACATCAACCGGGTCGTGGAGCGCTTCTACGAAGCCAGAGACAATATCAAGCGTTGCGAGCGGCGGATTCGACGCTACGCCCGACGCGTAGGCATCAAGTCTGACCAGTTGGAGCGCCTCAAGGAGGCCCATCGCAACGGCGAGGAGTTGGACTTTAGCGGCATGTCGGTTTCCAAGGCCGTGGCCGGTGAATTCCAGGCCATCCTGGAGCAATCCCTGACGCTGGTCGACGAGGTTCGAAATCGGTTTGGCATGGAACCCCAGGAGCTCAATGAGCTGGTGGAGGCCATCGACGTCGGCGAAAAGCGCAAGGATCGTGGCAAAGCGGAGATGATCCGGGCAAATCTTCGCCTGGTGGTCTCGATCGCCAAGAAGTACGTCAACCGAGGCCTGCATTTCCTGGATCTGATTCAGGAGGGCAATATCGGATTGATGCGGGCGGTGGAGAAATTCGAGTACCAGCGAGGCCATAAGTTTTCGACCTATGCCACCTGGTGGATTCGCCAGGCGATCACCCGTGCTATCGCCGACCAGGCGCGCACGATCCGAATCCCGGTCCACCTCATCGAAACGATCAACCGCATCATGCGTACCTCGCGGGAACTGGAGCAGGACCTGGGACGAGAGCCGGAGCCCGAGGAGATCGCCGAGAAGCTCGACATCGAGGTGGAGTCGGTGCGGCGGGCGATGAAGATCTCGCGCCATCCGGTGAGCCTGGAAAAGCCGGTGGGCGACGAGGACGATAGCCAATTGGGCGACTTCATCGAGGATGAAAGGTCTCCGAGCCCCATGGACGAAGCCGAGGAGCAGCACCTCAAGAGCGAGACACTGCGCCTATTGGCTACGTTGACCCCGCGGGAGGAAAAGATCCTTCGCATGCGCTTTGGAATCGGCGAAAAGACCGATCACACCCTGGAAGAGGTGGGCAAGGACTTCAATCTCACGCGAGAGCGGATCCGCCAGATCGAGGCCAAGGCGCTCAAGAAGCTGCAGGTGCCCGAGAAAAACGAGACCTTAAAGCCCTTCCACGAGGGCAACTAAAACTCAGGTCACGAGAGCAGAGGCAGCGACAATCATGTGCCCGGAGCGCGAGGTGGCCGAGAGGCCTCCTCGCTTTTTTTTGCAAGTGCCCGAGAAGTGGGCACAATGAAGAAAAGATGAGCTCCACGAGGCCCAAGGATGGGCCGTATTGCACCAAGGAGGGTGCCATGACCACGATGTTATCGCGTCAAAATGGGATCGGGAAACGACGGCCTACCTTGAGGTATGGCGATCAGCTGGGTCCCTATGTGATCACCGGGTTGGCGGGGCGAGGGGCGACGAGCTTTGTCTATCGGGCACGGCGCGTCGACAGTAGCGCTCCCGTGGCGATCAAGGTCTTGCACCCAGACCTGGTGGCCGATCCCAGGCGGCGGCTGACCTTCTATCGGGAAGCGCGAATCATGATGCGCATGGACCACCGAAACGTGGTGCGCTTCGAACAAATACTGGAGAGTGGAGGGCATCTGGCCTTTGTGATGGAGTATATCGATGGACCCACGCTCAGCGAGTGGAGTGAGGCCCAGGGCAGGGTCGAGGAGATGGGGTTGGCCTGTCTCTTTATCGATATATTGAGAGGGCTGAAGGCGGCCCATGACGAAGGGGTGATTCATCGCGATCTGAAGCCGGGAAATATCTTGATCACCGAGGAGCGGGGACGGGCGGTGGCCAAGATCATCGACTTTGGCGTGGCGCGATTCGAGGATGAATCGCCGACGGAGCGAGAGAAAAATAAGATCATCGGTACGGCGGCCTATATCTCGCCGGAAGAGGTGGGCGATCCCGACAAGGTGGGTCGGGCCAGCGATCTCTATAGCCTGGGCGTGATGCTCTACGAGATCGCCTGTGGGACCCGTCCCTTCGAGGAGGGCGAGGCGCGAAACCTGTTGAAGGCCCATGTGAGGCGTCGACCACAGCGTCCGCGGGAGAAGAACCCTGGCCTGTCGACGTCCATGGAAGCGGTCATTTTGAGGAGTCTCGCCAAGAGTCCTCAGGGGCGATTTGAGTCGGCGCCAGCGCTGATGTCAGCGCTGGAAGACGCGCTCTCTGGGGCCTATGGAGAAGAGACCTTGGAGCCGTCTGTGGGAGAACGGCAGGCCCGGCCGGTCGATGAAGAGCAGAGCGAGGACGTCTCCCAGCCCGGGATGTGGGGGCGCTGCCTCAACATCGCCCGGGCGATCTGGAGCGGTGGCGCTTTCGCCTCTTCGGAGCAATAGGCGGGAAGCCAGTAAACGCGCGAGGATCGCTGTCTTCTTGACACAGCTTTGCGTAAACGTAAGGTGAGAGCCTGTGTCGCCGTTTGATCGAGCAGAAAAACGACGGAGCGGGAATATTCCCGCGGCTT
>CAYQBU010000130.1:0-11203 GCA_964415785.1 uncultured Bradymonadales bacterium | reverse complement strand
AGATGAAAGAGGCGACGAGCAAGGCGAAGCGAAAGCGAATCGCCAAGCGCCTCAAGATCGTGGAAGCGCTGCGCGATTCGGAGAACCTGCCGGAATGGTTGATCCTGGATGTGATCCCCGTGTTGCCGCCGGATCTGCGTCCGTTGGTGCCCCTGGATGGTGGTCGTTTTGCGACCAGTGATCTCAACGATCTGTATCGACGGGTGATCAACCGAAATAATCGCCTCAAGCGCCTGCTCGATCTGCACGCCCCGGAGATCATCATTCGCAACGAAAAGCGGATGCTCCAGGAGGCGGTGGACGCCCTATTTGATAATGGACGGCGAGGCAAGACGATCACGGGGCCCAACAAGCGGCCGTTGAAGTCGCTGTCGGATATGATCAAGGGCAAGCAGGGTCGATTCCGACAAAACCTGCTCGGAAAACGCGTCGACTATTCGGGGCGTTCTGTGATTGTGGCGGGACCGGATCTGAAGCTGCACCAGTGCGGTTTGCCGACCAAGATGGCCCTGGAGCTGTTCAAGCCCTTTATCTACAACCGATTGGAGGAAAAGGGCTACGTGACGACCATCAAGTCGGCCAAGAAGTTGGTCGAAAAGCAGGTGCCCGAAGTGTGGGACGTGCTCGATGAGGTGATCAAGGAGCACCCGGTGCTGCTCAACCGAGCGCCGACGCTTCACCGCCTGGGCATTCAGGCCTTTGAGCCGGTGCTCATTGAGGGCAAAGCGATTCGGATTCACCCCCTGGTTTGCGTGGCCTATAACGCCGACTTTGACGGTGACCAGATGGCGGTTCACGTGCCGCTATCGCTGGAAGCGCAGATGGAGTCGCGGGTGCTGCTGCTGAGCACCAATAATATCCTGTCGCCGGCCAACGGCGGCCCGATCATTTTGCCCAGTCAGGATATCGTCCTCGGCTGCTACTACATGACGACGGAACGACCCTTCGCCAAGGGATGCTATAGGGAGGGCGAAAATGGGCTTCCCAAGCAGGGATGCTACGCCAACTTCGGTGAAGTGCGCATGGCCTACGACGCCAAAGAGTTGGATCTATTGGCCAAGATCAAGGTTCGCCGCGATGGCGAGATGATCGAGACGACCTGTGGCCGGGTGATCTTTTACGAAGTGCTGCCCGACGTGGTGCCCTTCGACATGGTCAATCAGGCGATGGGCAAGAAGGCGCTGTCGAAGGTCATTGACGCCTGTTATCGAATGGCGGGCAATAAGACGACGGTGCTGGTGGCGGATGCGATCCGTACGATCGGATATGATTATGCGACGCGGGCCGGAATCTCGGTGTCGATTGGTGACATGCAGATTCCCAAGCGCAAGTGGGACATCATTGGTGAGGCTCGGGATACGATCTCGGAGATCGAGAAGCAGTATACCCAGGGTCTGATCACCGATGGTGAGCGCTACAATAAGGTCGTCGACATCTGGGCCAACGCCACGGATGAGGTGGCTGACCAGATGACGGAAGAGATCTCGACGGAGACCTTCGTCGATGATGAGACGGGCGAAGAGGTGGTCACCAAGTCGTTTAACCCGGTGTACCTCATGGCCGACTCCGGTGCTCGTGGCTCGGCGGCGCAGATGCGTCAGCTGTCGGGAATGCGGGGCATGATGGCCAAGCCGTCAGGAGAGATCATTGAGACGCCGATTACGGCGAATTTCCGGGAAGGCCTGACGGTGTTGGAGTATTTCATCTCCACCCACGGTGCCCGAAAAGGACTGGCAGACACGGCGCTGAAGACGGCCAACTCCGGGTATTTGACGCGGCGATTGGTGGACGTGGCCAACGACTGTGTGGTCACGGAGTTTGATTGTGGAACGCTGGACGGCATCGATATGTCGGCGTTGTACGAGGGTGGCGAGGTCATCGAGAGCCTGGGTGACCGTATCCTGGGTCGAGTGGCCCTGGAGCCGGTATGGGACCAGGACGATGAGATGATCGTGGACGCCAACGATCCGATCACCGAGGAGGTCGCCGATGCGGTGGAAGACTCCGGTGTGGAGCGGGTGCGTGTGCGTTCGACGCTGACCTGTCAGACCGAAGACGGGGTGTGTGCCCGATGCTACGGTCGCGACCTGTCGCGTGGACTATTGGTCAACGTCGGTGAAGCGGTGGGTACGATTGCCGCCCAGTCGATTGGAGAGCCGGGAACGCAGTTGACGATGCGGACGTTTCACATCGGTGGCGTGGGCTCGGTTGAAGGCCAGCAGTCGCAGCACGAGGTGCGCTTCAGTGGTACGGTAAAGTACCACGATATGAAGTTCATCGAGCGCGAAGAAGAGGGACGAACGGTCCATATCGTCATGACCCGTAACGGGGAAGTGTCGGTGGTCGATGACAAGGGGCGTGAGCGCGAGCGCTATCCCCTGGTGTACGGCGCCCGGCTGTTTTATGGCGAGGGCGACAAGATCGAGCAGGGCGCGACCCTGGCGGAGTGGGAACCCTTTGCCACGCCGGTGCTGACGGATTCCAAAGGTGTGGTGATCTTCGAAGACGTGATCGAAGGCGTCTCGATGGAGGAGCGGATCGATGAGAATACGGGGCTGTCCCGTAAGGTGATCATCGAAAGCAGCGATGCTGGTGTGCGCCCCAAGATCACGATTCGCAAAGGCGACAGAGATGGCACGATCTTGACCAGTCAGTTTTTGACGGTGGGAGCGGCGATCTTTGTGGACGAAGGCGATCCGGTGCAACCCGGTGAAATTTTGGCCAAGATCCCGCGTGAGACGACCAAAAACAAGGATATTACGGGAGGTCTACCGCGAGTTGCCGAGCTCTTTGAGGCGCGAACGCCAAAAGAGCAGGCCATCGTCAGCGAGATCGGCGGCGTGGTGTCCTATGGACGGGAGACGAAGACCAAACGCACCGTTGTGGTGACCCCCGATGTGGGTGAGCCGAAGTCCTATAAGATCCCGCGCAATAAGCATATTACGGTGCTGGAAGGCGACCGCGTGCAGGCCGGCGAAGCCCTGATGGAGGGTTCGGAGAACCCTCACGATATTCTTCGCATCAAGGGTCGTAAGGCGCTGGCGAAGTACCTGGTGGATGAAATCCAGGAGGTCTATCGACTTCAGGGCGTGGGCATCAACGACAAGCATATTGAGGTCGTGGTCCGCCAGATGCTGGGCAAAGTCCAGATCAAAGAGGTCGGCGATAGTGACTTCTTGACGGGCGAACAGGTCGATCGAACGGCCTTTGAAGCGGTCAATCGCAAGCTGGTGGAAAAAGGCGCGAAGCCGGCAGTGGCTCAGGATCTCCTGCTGGGGATCACGAAGGCCTCGCTGTCGACGGAGAGCTTCATTTCGGCATCGAGCTTCCAGGAGACGACGAAAGTACTCACGGAGGCGGCGCTGGAGAGCAAGGTCGACCATCTGCGCGGTCTCAAAGAGAACGTGATCATGGGGCGGCTGATCCCGGCGGGTACGGGAGCAAAACAGTATCAGCGGCTTCGCCACCGCGTCGAAGAGCCGGAGGAACTTCCGGAAGCGATCAAGCAGCGCTTTGGAACGCTTAACGAAGATGTGGCAGCCGGCGAATAAACCGGTGGTGACATGTGCTTAAGAAGCGCCAGGCCGTCCCGAAGATGGGGCGGTCTGGCGTTTTTTTTATGGACGCAGGGCGGCCCGGGAAGGGGGGCAATGGCAAACAGAGGTTTGCCTTGCGGGCGATGTCCCTTAGCTTGAAGAGAGAAGCGATGATCCAAGGCATAAGGAGAGCGAGATGGGTGATCAAGAAGAGCTGAGCGACGAAGAATACGACGCGTTGCTAGCCGATCTGGAGGGGCGAGCCGCCGAGGGGGGCGGAGGGGATGTAGAGATGGATGATGACCAGGATCTGGAGGAGTTTCTGGGGTCCATTGAGGCGGATGCAGAGGCCAAATCGAAGACGAAGGTGGCGCAGAGAGAAGACGACGGGTTGGAGGCGGCATTTGCCGACCTGGAAGAAAAAGGAGAGATGACGGCACCGAAGAAGAAGAAGAAAAAAAAGAAGAAGGAGAAGAAGGGCGAAAAGGGGGCTAAAAAAGAGGCCGGAAAGAAGGGCGAAGAAGGCTCCGGTCGGGGTAAAGCGATCGCGTTGATGGTGGCCAAAAACGCGTTGTGGGTGGTGCCGGCGGTGCTCATGTGGTGGGTGGTAGGGGTCTATCTCGGCTTCTGGGTGTCGGCGGGGTGGTTGATCGCCCTGGTGGCGACGGCGGCGGTGCTGGGGATTCCTCGGATGCTCTACAAGGCAACGGGCAAGGCCAACTACCGGGTGTGGGTGGGGGGATTGGCGGTGGCGATGCTGGTGGCATTGATCGCTCCCATGACGGAGCGGGCGGGAACGGCGATGGGCTTTTATGGCCACTGGCCGGCGACGGCGGTGGCGGAAGTGGTGGGAGCGGAGAGTGACGCCGGGTTTGTCGAGACCCAGGGACGCATGGGGGGATGGCTGGGATCCCAGATCAGTGGCGAACAGGCGGCGAGCGCCCGGCAGTTGGGGACGGTATTTCCACTGGGCTTTGCGTTGCCCGAAGAGGTTTTGATGGACGCCATTGAGGGCGCAGAGGGCGGCGTGGATGAAGTGGAGGGCCTGTTGGAGGATATGGTTCAGGACGCCCAGGAGGTGGGCGAGGGACTCCAAGACGCGGTGGAGGGAGATTGAATAGGGCAGCGCTAGGAATCCGGCGAGGCCGGCGGGCATTGCTGGTGGTCGACGGGTCGACCGGCGCGTTGAATGAGGGTCTTATAGGCGCTGTGATCGCCGCGGATGCAGGCGTCGTTGGCGAGTCGTTCCCAGTCGTCGGGGCCATGGTCGGTGGGTGCTCCGCCCTGGGCATAGCAGCCCCATAACAGGAGGATGACCAGTAGGCCGAAGATGATGGGCCGAGGGGTTGGAAGAGACATAGGCGGCGTATTGATCCAGTGGGAAGAGAATAATCCAGTGGGATTAGACGCTATATAAGGGAAGCACTCCGATGGGAGAGCCAGCGGGGGTGACGATGGCAGAGAATAGAGAGGTTGTCACGAGCAATGGTGGTGGCCATGAAACAGAACTATGGAGGCGAGAGACAGATGTCCCAGGTTTTCGGTTATATTTGCAGCGATGACAGGTTGACGGCCGCCGTGATGCAACAGGCGGGGGAGAGTCTAGGAGCGGTGCCCAGGGAGGCGCGTGTGGGCCTCGGGATCGGCTATCTCCAGGATGGGCGCTCGCTATTGAGAAAGCGGCCCAAGGGGAGGGCGGCGTCGGTGAATTTGCCGTCGCTGATCTCGGATATCCCATCGCAATCGATGGTGGGTCATATTCGCCATGAGCGGATGGGGCGCGTGGGCAACAAGGAGTTGCAGCCCTATCGATTTCGCGATTGGGTCTACGCCCAATGTGGTCTCGGCGAGGGGGCGGAGAAGTTCCAGGAGCCGTTGGTGGAGGGCTTGCCGGACCATGTGGAGAGGAATGTGGGTGGGACAGCGACGGCGGAGGCAGTGTTCCACGAGTTTTATCGCAGGGTGGAGTCGGAGTTGGGGACGACGGCGAAGGCCAAGCGGCCGCGCTTATATGCTCGAGCGCTGGCGGAGACGATCGCTGAATTGGAAAAGCTCAGTCGAGAGCAACGCGATCGGGGGTTGGAAAATTTTCAGGCCGTGGCGGTCACCGATCGATGTATGGTGGCGGCCAATATCGGGGGAGGGATGAGTTATCGGGTATTTGAGGGCATCGAGGTGGCGGAGGAAGAACCGCTATTTGCGGGGCATAAGCCGCAGGTAACGTACCACGATCGGTTTCGAGCGGTGATGATCGCCAACGCGATCTCCGATCCGGAGTGGGAGAGTCTGGAGGATCGGGAGCTGATGTGGGTGGATCGCAAGTGGGGGATCCACCGAGAAGGACTGGCGTCGCTAGAATCGGCCGGTCAGTGAGACCCCAGAAAAGCCAGAGGAGACGCTGGGGGCGACGTCGATGCCGCGGCTGACGGGCTCGGGCTCCTGGTCTTGACCGGCGAGGCGGGGCCAGAGCAAGAGACCGATTCCGGCGGTGAGGGAGGCGACGCCGACAATGCCGGTGAAGGTGGCCAGCGATGCGGTGTTGTGGACGTCGGGACAGCGCTGGACGGCGACGTCGTCGGGGCAGGTGGGTTGGCCGTGGCGGCGAGCGAGGAGAGCGGAGGTGAGGGTGAGGGCGCCGCCAGCTCCGACGGCGGACCAGCCGATGGTGGGGCGACGGGATTCGATATGGTCGACCCAGCCATCGCCGCGGGTGATGACATGGCGCTCCTCGCCGACGGCCTCGGCGAGGTGGACGCGAAACACAAAAACGGGGGAGGAGTCATCGGTGATGATCAGGGTTTCGCGAAGGCCATGGTGGTCGGGATGGGAGAAGCGAAGCTCGTATTCACCGGTGTCGAGATCGAGGGTGGCGTCGCCCTGGCCGATGGGGTCGTCGTCGACAAAGATCTTGGTGTCTTCGGGGATCACAGAGATGCGGATCTGGGAGTGAGCGGGGAGGTCGTCGTCGACGGTGGTGTCGGCGGGGTCGTGATAATGGTGGTCGCGAGTGTCGACGTTGAGGAGGGCGGAGGCGATGGATTCGCGAAATTGGGACTCTACCTCGGAGTCGCCGCAAAACTCGCAGGTCGACTCCTGGGTGGTGATGGGTTGACCGGTTTCCAGGTCCCAGAGTTGGAGAGTCCATTCGTAGATCTGGCTCTGGACGGAGAGCTGGATATCGACGGCGGCGACGGCATCGAGTTCGTCGCCGATGTCGAGGAGGCACTCCTCGTCGCGGCAATCGGCGAGAGAAGCGGGAAGTTGATGATAGCCCTGGTCGGGGGAGAGCCAGCGGTAGGCCGATTGCTCAAAGGCGTCGTCAATGGTGGCGAGGAGATCCGAGCCCAGGGGGGTCTGGGCGAGCTCGCCGATGTCGATGTCCAATCCGGCGATCACCTCCGCGGAGGCCGAGGAGGGCACAAGGAGGGCAAGGGAGAGAAAAAGGAGGGCGAGAGAGCGGGGGAAAGGCATGAGAGTCCTTCAAGATATGGCGGAAAGACTGGTGTGAGCGCCATCGACGATGTCCACGTGGTGACATTGGCCGTCGATGGAACGCCCGAAAAAGCGGGTGGCGGCGGCGACGAAGTGCTCCGGTTGGTCGGTGACCAAGAATTGGCGCGTGCCGGGCGTATCCGGATGTTGGTCGAGGAGGTCGAGGTCGCGCAGGCGGGTGTCGAGGGCCTCGGCGGTGGCGGTGGCGGAGTCGAGGAGCTCGACGTCGGAGCGGCCAAGGATGTCCTGGGTGACCTGGGAGATGGCCGGTCGCAGCAGGGGATAGTGGGTACAGCCGAGAATCATGGTGTCCACGTCGGTGGTGGCCAGGGGCGCCAGGTAGTGATTGAGCACGTGGTTGGGCACCGGTCCTTCGAGCCATCCCTCTTCGACGAGGGGGGCGAGCAGCGGACAGGCAATGGGATGGACGTTGAGATGGGGCGAAAGATTCAATAGACGGCGCTGATAGGCGTTGCTGCCGATGGTGCCGCGGGTGCCGAGGACGGCGATCGATTGGGCCTGGCTATAAGAGGCAGCGCGGCGGGCGACGGGGTCGATGACGCCAAAGACGGGGATGGATAGCGCCGATTGGAGGGCGTCGAGCGCGAAGGCAGAGGCCGTGTTGCAGGCGACGACGAGGGCTTTTATCTGGCGGTTGACCAGGAGCTGGGCGGCGTTTTCGGCGTAGCGGCGGACGGTCTCTGCACCGCGGTTGCCGTAGGGAACGCGGGCCGTATCGCCGAGGTAGATGACGTCTTCCATGGGCAGTCGAGAGACGACGGCGCGCATGACGGTGAGGCCTCCCACGCCGCTATCAAAAATACCGATGGGGCCGTGGTCGTCGTTTGGCATGGGGACTCCAAAAGGGGACAAAAAGGTCAATGAGGACCGGCGCGACGATAACGGGGCAGGGCTACTGAGGTCCAGAGGCTTCGCCGGGGGTCGAGGTTGTCAGATCGGCGATGAGAGGGCACACTGGGCGTGAATGTGCACGGCGATCCTCAATGCTCAAGATTCGATCTCAGGAGTGGGCGATGCTCATTGGTTATAATAACGACGTCGATCATCGTGGTAAGACCTTTCATATCCAGACCGAGGATCGAGGGGCCAACGATCACCGAATCGAGACGCAGCTCTTTCACGGAGGGGCGATCCTGGACACGAAGATCACCTCCTATGAAGAGCACGTGGAGGGGTTGGAGGGCAAGGCGCGAAACTCCAAGATCAAGTCGATCATGAAGGCCAGTCACCGCAGCCTATTTCGAAAGTTGTTGGCCGGAAAGTACGACGAGATGGTGGGCCTCGACCCGGTGGAGAAGCCAGAAGATGTGGTGGAGGAAAAGGCCGAGCAGTTTAGCCCCGGTCAAGATCGGGTGCCCCAGGCGGCGGTGGAGTTGGAGAAAGACGGGATCGACGCGCTGGAAGAGGAGGCTCGCGAAGAGGGGTTTGAAGATCCGGCGGGTCAAGACCACGTCGATCTGTCGCAGCTCAAAGATAAGTTGGCGGGGCTCAAAAAGAAGAAAAAGGAGTCGAGCCAGGCACAGGAGGCCGCCGAGGATATCGAGGAGGTCGAGGACCTCACGCTGGGCGATGAAGACGCCGGGGAGAGCGAAGAGGATGGGGCCCAAACGCAGGTGATGTCAGCGCCGCCAGAGGTGGGCGAGGAGGCGGATTCGACGTTTTTTGGAGGGGATACGCAGCGGTTGGATGGGGACGATGTATTTCCAGAAGGCATCACGCCGATGTCAGAAGCAGAAGCGTCGCTGGGGGTAGAGGGCGTTCGAGCGTGGCGCGGATGCGAGGAGCCGAACGAAGATCTGTCGCTGACGGAGTTGGTGGAAGCTTCGCTGGGTTGAGGAAGCTGTAACTATGTACGTCGGCTTATTCGATATTACAGTGGGGGCGAGGGAGGGGTCGGGAGCGGTGATCGAAGACCTGACGGTGCGCATGGAGCGCGATCAATGGCATGATATCGTGGGACCGTCGGGGGTGGGCAAGAGCCTGCTATACGACTTGTTGAGTCTACAGCGACAGCAAGAAAAGGGGCGGCTGGTGGTGGCGGGGAGGAATCTGGAGAGGCTGGGGCACAGTGAGTTGGCGGCGCTGAGGCAGCAGATCGGCAGTTGTGGGCAACGGCCAGTGCTATTGGAGGCGCGAAGCGCGGTGGAGAATGTGGTGTTACCCATGGTGGTGCGCGGGGAGTTGGAGAGAGCGGTGGAAGCAGCGGAGGAGACGCTGGGTTTTCTGGGAGTGATGCGTCGACGCGATCGGGCGGTCAGGGAGTTGAGCGAGCAGGAGCGGCGGCTGGTGGGGATAGCCAGGGCGACGGTGGGGATGCCGGAGATGATCGTGATCGATGGACTGCAAGAGGGGTTGGAGCCGGCGATGAGAGGGGTCGTTTATTCGTGGCTAGAGCGCTGTCGGGAGGCGGGGAGCACGCTTTTTGTGTTTGGCCGACGGCCGACCCACCGGCGAACCCAGGGGCAGGTATGGCGCCTGGGAGATAGTGGGTTGGAGCCGACCGACGAGGTGGAGCGATGTTGAGATCGCCGATGGAGGATCTGGCAGACCAGCCGTGGAGGACAGCGACGGCAGTGGTTAGCCTGGCGGTGGCGATGTGGATGGGGGCGGCGCTGTTGACCCTGGCCTGGGAGGTGGAGGAGAAAGCCCATGGTTGGTGGGAGCAATTTGTGCCCGTGGTGTACGTCGATAGCGGGGTGGACGCCGAGGGATTGGAGGCGATGGTCGACGAGATCGAGGGATGGTCGAGGATCGCGGAGGTAACGATCGAGAGTCAGGAGGCCTTTCTAGAGCGCCTGAGGGAAGCGCCGGAGTGGGATGAGACGATGGGGTTGGAGGCGTCGATGATGCCCCAGGGATTGGTGGTGAAGCCGTCGCCCTGGTTTGTGGGCGAGGCCGAGGCATTGGCCAAGATCGAGGCCCTGGAGGTTCGCGAGAAGGTATTGATGGTCGATGTGCCGGGGGCGGAGAGTTTGGCGTGGATGGAACCGGCGCGGCGGATGGCCTGGGGGCTGGCCTTTTTGGTGTTGCTGGCCCTGATGACGGCGTTTGCCGGGATCGTGGCATATCTGAGGGAATTGCAGCGCAAGGGGGCCAAGGAGTCCTATCTATTGGAGCGCTTTGGGATGGAGGGCGGTCGTCTTCGCCGGCCGACGTGGTGGAGGGGGTTGGCGATCGGGGCGAGCGCCGGGGTGTTGGCAGCGGCGGCGGTGTTGGTATGGATGGTGGGGTTGGGCCAATGGAGCAATGCGCTGTGGGGAGGGTCGGCGGTGTCGGCGATGGACGCGCTGAGGATGTCCGTGGCAGTAGGGGTGCTGGGGGCTGTGCTTGGATTTGTGGCGGGCTGGTTGGGTGGATATAGCCATGGAGCGGAGGGGCTTGGCGATGGGGAGCGAACGCGGCTGATGTGGGAGGTAGAGCGATGAAACGATGGGCGGTGATGGCGGTGGTTGGGGCGATCTTATTGGCCGGACAGTGGGCAGTGGCGGGAGAGACAAGCGAATGGTTTGAGGCGGTCCACCGACTGGAGGTGAAAGCTGAATGGGCTGAGGAGAGCGCGGCGCTAGAGCGAGTAGAGTTGGAGGAGTTGGATCATCTTCTGGGACAGAATTTGGCGGATGCCGATACGGCGGTGAGGGCGACGGAAGGTCTTCGCCAGGAGGTGGCCAAGGCAGTGGCCCAATGGGACCGGGCGTCGAGGTCGGCGTCCAGACAGGCCGTGAGCCAGGGGCCGGGTCAGGGCCTGATGGCGGTGCGGGCGGTGGAGCAGAGTGGGTGGCCGGCGACGGAGGCCTGGAAACGCCAGGTGAGGCTTCTGGGAGAGGTCGATCGCGGGCTGGATTATGGCGAGGCTCTGATGGTGGAGCGGGCACAGGTAACGCGGCTTGCGGCGCAACAAACAGCCGTGGCTGCGGCGGCGGAGGAAGAAAAAGAGCAGGTCCGTCGCCAGGCTCGAGAAGAGGCCGATGCATCGGAGCTGGCAGCCGAGATCGAGTCCACGGCCCAGGCGTTGGGACGACTGATCGAGGGGTTGGATTCCCGGCAGAGAGAGGGGGATTTCCATCGTCTCAAGGGAACGCTTCGGCCGCCGATTGGCGGGCAAGAACCGGATCATGGGTTCGGGCCCCGGCATCGCGAGGGATCATTTACGGAAA
>CAYQBU010000129.1:0-11228 GCA_964415785.1 uncultured Bradymonadales bacterium | reverse complement strand
GGCCGTCGGGTGAAGTCAGGGATCAACAAATAGAAATCCGGACTCCAGGCGGGCCAATTGGCCGGTGCGAAGCCAGCCCTTGTCGTCGGTTTTGCGCAGGCCGTCGCCGGCCCAGTAGTTGTCAAAGAGGGTCTCGCCGCGGAGGCATAATTCGCCGATTTCGCCGGTCTTGGCGTCCAGGATTTTGGTGGCCAGGCCCTCGATGGGGCGGCCGGCGGAGTCCGGGCGGTGGGCGTCGGGGTGTTCGACGTGGCTGAGGCCGGCTTCGGGAAGCCAGAAGAAGCCCAGAAGGGTGATGTCAGCGCCGGCGAGGATGGGGCTGAGGCCCACGGGGCATTGGCCGCCGGCGATGTAGAGGCCTTTGAGGCGGGGGCCAAACTCGCGTCGGATGGGGTCGTAGAGAAACTTCTTGGCGGCCCGCTCGCCAATGGAGCCCAGGGAGGCGATCCAGGCGTTGTCGCCGTCGTCGGAGGCCATTTTTTTGAGGATGTCCGGGGCCCGCTCCAGGCGTTGGCGGTAGCGCTTGCCCATGGACTCCAGGTGGGGGTGGTCGGCGATGAGAAAGGTGGGCTTGAGGCCCGGGAGGTCCTCGAAGGCCTTGGGGCCAGGGAGGGCGACGGTGGCGCCGGCCCAGAGGGCAGCGAGGCAAAATTGGAGGGATGGGCCGTGGCCGCCGTCGCAGAGGCTGGCGACTACCGACGAGGTGTCGCCGTCGGTGGAGAGGCCCATCTGGGAGGCGATGGCGTCGAGTTGGAGGGCCATCTTGTGGGCGCCGAAGAAGGCTCCTTCCCACTGGTCTTGAGGTGTGGGCTCAAAGAAGATGAGGGCCGGGTCTCGGGGCTTGAGCCCGTAGATGCGCTTGGCGAGGGCGGAGGCTTTGCCGCGCTGGATGAGGTGGCGCCCGCGGCGATAGAGGTCTTGGAGGGCGAAGATGGGGTCCGAGGAGGCGTCCTCGTCCAGATCGGTGATCAGCCATTTGAGATGATCCGGTAAGTCGCCGCCGGGGCCGCGAAGATCGGAGCGGGTGGCCTCGTCGGTGACGGCGATCCAGGTGCATCCGCTGCGCGCCAGGCAGTGGAGAAGCCCTTTGCGTTCGAGGTCGCCGGGAAGAGGGACTGCGCAGCCGCCCAAAAGCCAGGTGGCGACGACGAGTTCCAACTCGGCGTCCCGTGGAAGGCCGATGAGGCCAACCCGGGTTCCCGGCTTAAACCCCTTTTCCAGGAGAGCCATGGCCACATTTTGAATGGATCGCGTCCACTGCCAAAAGCTCTCGGTCTGGGGCTTGCCGTCACCATCGATGCGTAAAATAGCGGGCGCCTCTTTGAGTTCTTGGAAATGCTTCCAGAGCCGGGTCTGAAAATTTTTCATCGGGGTCTCCGCGCCAGGTTTAGGGGCAGCCAAGTATCGGGGCTATCTTTTCAGGTTTTGGGGGAGAACGGAAGGGGAGAAATGGGCGGCAAAGTGGGAGGATTGGCGACAAATAGCGGTGATGTCGCATTCTGGGGGGAGCTATTGAGGGTGGATCGCCACGGCCGTGGTGGGTATGATGGAGGTGATGATTGACGAGTCAGCGAAGGGAGAGACGGCGATGAAAGATCTCAAAAGTGTGCCCAATGACGTGCTCGACCGGCGGGGAGCGCCGCGGTTTGGAACCTATCGCGGAGAGTTTCCAGTGGTGGATTACGAGCGGCTGTCGGTGCCGGAGCGGCCGCGGTGGTGGCACTGGTTGGCGCGGCGCAAGCGCTGGCACTATACGATTGCCTGCACCGACGAGGTGCTGGTGGGCCACGCCGTGGTCGATGGGGCCTATTTTGTACAGAGTTTTATCTACGTGGTGGATCTCTATGAGGAACGCGCGATTTTGAATCGAGCGTTCACGGGGCTTCCGGCGCGTCAGGGGGCGGTCAATAAGCGGCCAGGGATGGGGCATCACTCCTGGTTTCGAATTCCCGGGGTGCGCTTTGATCTGAGCCGTCGTGAGGGGAATGCCAGTTATCGGTGGGAAGGGGAAGTCCATCCCTTTCTCCAGGGTGAGCGACAGGGGATGAGCCTGGAGGCGACGATCGCGGTGGGAGAGGCGCCAGCGCTGTCGGTGGTGTCGCCGGTGTCCGGGGGAGGGATGGTGAACACGACACAGAAATGGGTGGGCCTACCGCTGTCGGGCTATTTGCGGGTGGGCAGTCGAAGCTATCGGCTCGATGGAGGAACCGCCGGAGTCGATTATACCCACGGCCTCTTGGACCGGCGCACAGCCTGGCGTTGGGCGTTGGCGATGGGACGACTCAGCGACGGTCGGCGGGTGGGCTTAAATCTGGTGGAGGGGTTTAATGATGGAGATGACGATATCAGCGAAAACGGGCTGTGGGTCGGCGATCGCTTCATCGGACTCGGCCGGGCGGTCTTTGAATACGATCGGGACAAACCAGAGGACGAGTGGCGGGTCAGAACGGAGGATGGGCAGGTCGATCTGCGCTTTGAGTCCAGCCATGTGTATCGCGATCTTCGAAATTGGGGCTTCGTCGATTGCTATTTTGTACAGCCGGCGGGACGCTTCCAGGGGCGTCTCCAGATCGATGGTGAGGATCATTGGGTGGAGCTGACGGGCGTGACCGAAGATCAGGATATTTGCTGGTAGCTAGGAGCCTGCTGCGGCTCATCAGAGCCCAGATGCCTTCATCTCACTCCGCGATGATGCTCCGCATCGCCCGTGGGGTTCGATTTTGGCCTCTGAGCTCTGTTCTTGCCGCGTTAACGACGTCTCGTGAATAATCCGGGCTGGACTCCATGGGCCAGACTTGCAGGGGTGGGTCGAGATGTGCCAATTTCCGTCGAGCCGAGGCTTTTGGATTCTCAAGCGACAAGGAAGAGCACGTGAAATTTCGACGATCCCAGGCGACGCAGCGATTGGTCGGACGATTGGATGAGGGCGACGAGTTAGTCTCCACGCTCACAAAATTATGTGATGACCGAGGGGTGAAAGCAGGAGAAGTCCGGTGCGTGGGCCATTTTGATGCCATTGAGTTGGTGCATTTTAATGCCCAGAGCGGCGAATATGAGGAGATGATCGATGCCGAAGGGAGCTTCGATCTGGTGAGTCTGACGGGCAATATCTCGCGCCTGGGAGGAGAGGCGGCGCTGCGCCTGGGGGCGGTGTTCAGCGTGGCCACAGCGGCGGGCACTCAGATGGTGGGCGGGCAATTGAGAAAGGCCCGGGCCGTCGATGGAGAATTTGTGATCGATATCTTCAGCGATCTGGAAATGACGCGGCGCTTAGATGGGAAATCAGGGCGGCTGATTCTGGATGGGATTGAGCGAGTCAAAAGCGAGGAATCGTCGCCATCAAAGGCCGATGTCGCACCCAGGGAGCGACGATCGCCTGCGAAAGCGCGGCAGGATTTGGCATCCGGTGCAGCGGCGCCCTCGAGCACGGGCAGTACGAGCACGCAGACCAAGGCGGGGTCATCGGGGACGGAACAGACGGACATGTCCTGGGATGAGGCGCTCGCCGAGGTCAGCGATGGCGACAAAAAGTCCAAGGGAAGGGCGGCTCGAAAGGGCTCGAAGCGGGCAGGTGGCCTGTCCAAAAAGCAGAAGGGCGATCCCTACGCCGATTTTGATTTCGAAGAGCCTTTGATGGAACGGGGGGATTATCTCGATCATATCAAATTGGGCCGATGCCGCGTCCTGGATGTGGAAGAGGACCAGTATATCCGAATCCGTCTGCCTCGGGGTCGGATCCGCAAGCTGGCGCTGGGCGTGTTGGAGATCGAGTATAAGGGAGAGGAAGATGGGCGAAGTGTCTTTGATGCTCGGGTGAGTCGATGAGCAAGCGGGCAGCGCTTGGCGATGGGGGCTGGGTCCGACAACGGCTCAGGGGATTGGGGGCGGAACCGAAGGTGCGATTTGACCGCCTGGAGGGCATCGATCGAGGGGCCTTGAGCCCGGCGGCGGTGCTAATCCCGGTGGTGGAGATCGACGAGGAGCCCTCGCTACTGTTTACGCTGCGTCCAGAGACGATGGCCGAGCACTCGGGAGAGGTCAGTTTCCCCGGTGGGCGCCAGGAGCCGGGAGATGACGACCTGTTGTGGACAGCCCTTCGCGAAAGCGATGAAGAGATCGGGCTAAAACCGAAAGATGTGGAGGTCTTTGGAAGCCTGGTGCAGATGCCGACGGTCACGGGCTACGAAATCACAGCCTATGTCGGGGAGGTGCCCTGGCCCTACGAGCTTTGCCCCAACCCGCGAGAGATCGAGGAGTTATTCGATGTGCCCTTGAGGTGTCTGGCGGATCCCCAACGCCATCGGATCGAGCAGCACCAGTGGAAGAGCCAGGCGTATGACCTCCATTTTTATGAGTACGACCCCCATGTGATCTGGGGGGCCACGGGCTATATGGTGAATTTGCTCCTGGAGTTTTTGGTCGGCGACCACCCGATGGAAGAAGAGCGTCGATTTGAGGTCAAATAGCACCCCCCAATGCGGCACCGAGGGTGCGACATCAGCGCTAAATATATGCACGAGGAGCGGTTATGGCCAAAAAGGTAGTGGTGGGTGTCAGCGGTGGGATAGCGGCCTATAAGGCCTGCGCTCTCGTGAGGGAATTCATCAAGCGCGGCGATGAGGTGCGGGTGGTCATGACGAAGGGGGCGACGGAGTTTGTGGGGCCGATGACCTTTCAGGCGTTGAGCGATCAGCCGGTGGGCACGGAGGTGTTGGACCAGGGGTTTGAGAGCGAGATCGGGCATATTGACCTGGCGCGGTGGGCCGATGTGGTGGTGGTGGCGCCGGCGACGGCGAATGTGATCGCCCGGATGGCGCAGGGGATGGCCGACGACCTGTTGACGACGGTGTTGCTGGCCACGAGGGCGCCGGTGGTGGTGGCGCCGGCGATGAATACGCAGATGTGGGAACATCCCAGGGTGCAGGCAAACCTGGAGGTATTGAGGCAGACGCCGCGCCATCGGATCGTGGAGCCCGACGCCGGGGAGTTGGCTTGCAAAGAGGTGGGGGCCGGTCGGTTGCCCGATGCGCCAGTGCTGGTGCAGGAGGTGGATGCGGCCTGCGGGGAGTCGCCGATGGCGGGAAAGCAGGTGATGGTGACGGCGGGGCCGACCTGGGAGTTTATCGATCCGGCGCGGTTTATCTCCAATCCCTCGTCGGGAAAGATGGGCCATCGAGTGGCGGCGGCGGCCTGGGAGATGGGGGCAGAGGTGACCCTGGTGCGGGGGCCGGTGGCCCTGGACGCGCCCCACGGGGTGAGCATCGTGGAGGTGACGGAGGCTCGCCAGATGGAGAAGGCTGTTGCGGCGAGGGTGGAGGCGATGGACTATGTGGTGATGGCGGCGGCGGTGGCCGATTGGCGACCACAGCAGCCCAATCAACACAAGAAGAGCAAGTCCGAGATGTCGGGGACGCTGGAATTGGTGCGTAACCCGGATATCCTGGCGGGATTGGGCGAGCGTTTCGGGCCCGGCGGTGACGAGGAGGGGCCGATGTTGATTGGCTTTGCCGCCGAGAGCGAGGACCTGGTGGAGCGCGGACGGGCGAAGTTGGAGCGAAAGAACGCTCACCTCATCGTCGCCAATCAGATCGGGGGGCCGACGTCGACCTTTGGGGCCGATCGGGCCACGATCCACGTGATCAGCCGGGAGCATGTCACGGAGTACCCCGGCGATCGGAAGGCCAATTTGGCGCGGGCGATCTGGAAAGAGGCCCTGCGCTACGAGCGAGGGGAGCATTGAGGTGTAGTTGCGCGGTGACGAGGCCTATGGAACGGTGGCGGGCATGAGCACGAAACGAGCACATCTTGCAGATTTGACGCGTCAATTTCGGCGTTACCTCAAGTGGCAGCGAGCCCAGGGGGTAGAGGCCTATGTGCCGGCGGGA
The DNA here is from genome assembly GCA_964415785.1 of uncultured Bradymonadales bacterium. Lineage (GTDB taxonomy): Bacteria > Myxococcota_A > Bradymonadia > Bradymonadales > Bradymonadaceae > SLJM01. The sequence continues at coordinate 5,343 of CAYQBU010000129.1, read as the reverse complement.
GAAGAGGCGCGGGCGGTTCTGGAAGCGCAGAAGAAGGCGCGCCAGGAGGCACAATTGGCCAGACTGCGCGGCGACGACGAGGGCGAGGTCGAGGAGACGGCCTCGGCGACGGCGAAAGTCCACGAGAAGGGCCAGGAGACGCCGGATCAGGGCGACGATGCCAAGTCCAGTCCAGCGCGGCCGAGCTTTGAAGGGGTGGGGAAAAAGAAGGCGGCGGAAAAGACGAAGCGGCCATCGGCGGGGGCGTCGACGGCAATGCCCTGGAAGAACCACCGGGCGATGTACGAGATCGACGCCGAGAAGAAGAAAAAGGCCAGTCAGGTCCAAAAGAAGAAGGCGGAGTCCAAGAAGAGTGGCCCGCCGGTGGAGGAGGCGCCGCCATGGCAGGGGGATCCGGAGGGGCCGGGGCCGTCGGGTCCACCACCGGGACCACCGCTTGGAGAGCGACGGGGTGCAAAGCAGGAATCCACGACGCAGGCGTCGACGAAGAAGCCGGAGACACCGGCGGAGAAAATGGACTTCTTGGAGCGCTATCTGGGCGATTGCCAGCGCTGCCCGCTGAGCCAGAGTCGTACCCAGATCGTCTTTGGCAATGGCGATCCGACTTCAGATCTGATGTTCATCGGCGAGGGGCCAGGCGGCGAGGAAGATCGCCAGGGCCTGCCCTTTGTGGGCCGCTCGGGGAAGCTGTTGGACAAGATGATCGAGGCGATGGGGCTGAGTCGCGACAAGGTCTATGTGACCAATGTGGTCAAGTGCCGACCGCCGGACAATCGCAACCCGGCGCCGTTGGAGGTCAAGGAGTGCTCACCGTTTTTGAAGAAGCAGATCGAAGTGGTGGAGCCAAAGGTGATCGTGACGGTGGGCAAATTTGCCACGAATGCGGTATTGGGCCGCGACGACGAGCCATTGGGGCGACTGCGGGGCCGGTGGCATGAACACGAGGGCATCGCCGTGATGCCCACCTATCACCCGGCCTATCTTTTGCGGCAGGAGCCCGATAAGGGGCCGAAGCGAAAGACCTGGGGTGACCTGCAAAAGGTGATGGGCCGATTAGGCTTGAGTTAAAATATCTATTGGTAAATGGAGAAGTTGACGATGGGTGATCAGAGACAACGAGAGCCCCACGATCTGGGGTTGCATCGGGTGGTGGATCCGGAGGGGACATTGCCACAGGCGGCGAGAGTTCTGGATGCCCGATCGGAGATGTACGCCAATGAGATCGCCATCGATGTGGAGACGCTCAATATCGATTCGGCGAGCTTTGCGCAGATCGTGGGCGAGGTGGGTCGAGATCCGGAGGCGATCGGTGCCCATATCATGGGCATCGTCGAGGAGCGGGGAAAGATGCAAAACCCGGTGACCGGAAGTGGGGGCATGCTTTTGGGCGAGGTGGCGGGACTGGGATCAGATTATAGCGGTCCACAGGGATTGGAGGTGGGGTCGCGGGTGGCGACGTTGGTGAGTTTGACGCTGACGCCGCTGGCGTTGGAGGCCATCGAGGCGGTGCATGTGGAGGCCGACCAGGTGGACGTACAAGGCCGGGCCTATCTGTGGCCGTCGTCGCCGGTGGTGGCGATGCCAGGGGATATGGATGAGCGCGTGGCGTTGGCGGCGCTCGATGTCTGTGGGGCGCCGGCGCAGACGCGCCGGCTGGTGGAAGGGATCGATCAGATGGTGATCCTGGGGGCCGGAAAGTCGGGCATGCTGTGCGCGGCGGCGGCCCGTGAGGTCCGGGGCGATGAGGTCGACATCTTTGCCCTGGATTGGGATAGGGGCTCGCTGGAAGCGCTGGAGGCGATGGGATTGGTCGATGGGATCGCGAAGGTCGATGCCACCAGGCCGGTGGAGGTATTGGAGGCGGTGCGATCGCTGAGCGGCCGTGAGGGCGTCGGGTTGTGCATCAATACCTGCAATATTGGTGGCACGGAGATGGGGGCGATTCTGGGGACCCAGAAGGGCGGGGTGGTCTACTTTTTCAATATGGCCACGGACTTTTCGCGAGCGGCGCTGGGGTGCGAAGGGGTGGGACGGGACGTGACACTGATCATCGGCAATGGCTATGTTGAGGGCCATGCCAAATGGACGCTGAGTCTCTTGCGAGCATGGCCGGCGGTGGCCAAACGCCTGGCGTCAATGGTTCAATAAGCCAGCCAGAGAATAATCCCCGGTGGTTATAAGTTTGAATAGATAAGTCATTGATGCGGCACGAGGCCGTGGTCAACGCTCCAATTAAAAGAAGAGCCAGAGATATGGAAACAACGGATGCCGATAGCAAGGTTCGCTGCTCCTTTTGCGGAAAAGAGGCGCGGGATGTCACGAAGTTGATCGCGGGCCCGGAGGTGCATATCTGCGATGAGTGCGTTTCGCTGTGCCGCGAGATCATCGAAGAGGACAGTCAGCGGGAGCCGGATCGAGAAAAGGAATTAGCTGAGATCCGGCCGCGGGAGATCAACGACTACCTCGACGAGCATATTGTGGGGCAGCAGCGGGCCAAGCGGGCGCTGTCGGTGGCGGTGTACAATCACTACAAGCGGTTGAAATTGCCGGAGATCGAGGCCTCCAACGAGATCGAATTTGAAGAGGATGAAAAAGACGTGGAGCTGACGAAGGGCAATATATTGCTCATCGGGCCCACGGGGTGCGGAAAGACCCTGATGGCGCGAACGTTGGCCAAGAAGTTGGACGTGCCCTTTACGATCTCCGATGCCACGAGCCTGACGGAAGCGGGCTATGTGGGCGAAGACGTCGAGAATGTGATCAAGAATCTGTGGCTGGCCGCCGATCGCGACGTGGAGCGGGCGAGCCGTGGCATCGTGTGCATCGACGAGATCGACAAGGTGGGGCGCGGCGGAGACAGTCCGTCGTCGACGCGCGATGTCGGTGGGGAGGGCGTTCAGCAGGCGCTGCTCAAGATGGTGGAGTCCAGCGACGTGATGATCACGCCCGAGGGCTCGCGCAATCGTCCGCAGCAGGAGTTCATTCAGGTGGACACGACGAATATTCTCTTTATCTGCAGCGGGGCCTTTCAGGGGTTGGCCGATATCATCGCCCGTCGCGTGGGCAAGAGCCAGATGGGCTTTGGGGCCGACTACACGGAGAAGACGCAGTCGAGCAACGATCTATTGCCCAAGGTGCGCCCGGAGGATGTGGTCAAATACGGCCTGATCCCGGAATTTGTGGGCCGCTTCCCGGTGATCGTGGCCTTCGATGAACTCAGCGAGGACATGCTGGTCAAGATTCTGTGGAAGCCCAAGAATTCACTGGTCAAGCAGTATAAAAAGCTCTTTGAGTTGGAAGACGTCAAGCTTCGCTTTAACGAGGACGCCATGGTGGCGATCGTCAAAGAGGCGATGATCCGAAAGACGGGGGCCCGCGGGCTGCGCGCGATTTTGGAAGATGTGATGCTCGACATCATGTACGAGTTGCCGAGCCTGGAGAATGTCCAGGAGTGCATCATTACGGAAGAGAGCGTGATCAATCGGGAGAAGCCCATGTTGGTCTACGAAAAGCAGTCGGCCTGACGATGAATGGAGAGGGGCTGACTCAATATTTAAGGCCGGCGCCCCATCCGCAGCGGGTCCATATACCACCGGGCTCGCTGTATACGGGGACGCGGGCGTACGGCTGTGATGGAGGGGTGATACGGGCGATGGTCGAGGGGACGGAAAGGGAGCCGCGGATAGCGGAGGCGACGATCCTGGAGTTGCACGACATGGCTCTGGGGCGAAGGCGAAGCCGCCAGGCCATCGGGTCGATATTGAGGCGGTGTTTACGACGATTGCAGCGCGAGGGGATGATTCTGGTGATGGGCGATCAGGTGGCGATGGTCCCTGCAGATCGCATAAGCGTGGAAGATATTCGCTTTCAGCAATTTTGTACGCCCATCCGAAGCGGGGGACCATTTCGGCAGGGCGAGTCCTTTTTTTAAAGTCCGGGGAGGCCAGGTGGCGGAGGGCAATCAATATGTGATGGGGAGTGTCAAGCGGTTAAGCGAGCATATTAACCGCCAGAGTGTGTATGCCCCGGCCCTCCAGGTGCTCTCCAATGATCAGGTGCCATCGCGGGGCGAGGCGTATGTGGAGCGGATCTTGGACGGGGAGACCGTATTCTGGGATGTCGGTCCGCTGGCGCAGGAGAGCTGGGAGGTATACGCCGGGTTGAGCGGGTTTTACGGTCAATTCGTGCGCCTGTTGGGTCGAGATATCGCGATGGATATGTGGCCGGGGTTTGATCGGGCCCGCTGGATCAGCAGTGATTGGTATCCCCTGGGAGGGGAGTTTGGATGGAAAGTGGCCTGCCGGCCGTTGCCGGGGATTGGTTTTAGGCATCGCTACACGGGGATGCCGGAAGCGCTGCGCTATGTCTCGAGTTGGCCCCACGGGTGGCTGAGCCTTGAGGAGTGCCGAGATGCGGCGCCCTATGTGCACCGACGGGTGGTGGAGCTGGCGATCGATCTCCGCCTGGATTGGCCGGTGGAAGATCTGGGAACGCGCCTGGCGCACCCCGAGGAGTTGAGCGTGGAGGAGTCGTTTGAACTCCATAACCTGTGTGCTGGAAGAAACGATGGAGTGGCCTGGCAATTTGAGCGGGCACTGGTGCTGCTCAAAGCGATGCGACGAGCCGTCGATCGGGAACGAGACCTGATCAGCGTGGGGTATTAACCCGGGTTGACCCGGAGTATCCACGATTCGTCTATTGCGGCTCATGAGACCAGAAAAGGGGGCTCAAGAAATGCAAAAACGAGACGCCAGATGCAAAGGGTGGTCGGGGGCCCTGAACACCTGGCGTCTCGTCGGTATCGACGAGCGCAAGGCTCGCCGATGACTCGCCGCCCTTAGGCGGCGAGAATATGTGAGCCTCAGAGGATCATGAGGTTGCCCTGAGCGGCGGCGACTTCGGTGATGTAGGAGTCATCATCGTCCTCGTCGTCTTCCTCGCTGTCCTCGTCAGGCATATCCCAGCTGTATTCGAAGTACGGACCCTGGTCGTCCTCGTCCTCGTCTTCGTCCTCATCCTCGTCGTCATCGGGAGCGGGGAATTGGGCGAGTTCAGGGGCGGGGAAAGGCGCCGGTTCGTCGTCATCTTCGTCTTCGTCCTCGTCCTCGTCGTCGCTATCCCAGGCGAGCTCCGGGGCGGGGAAAGGCGCCGGTTCGTCGTCATCTTCGTCTTCGTCCTCGTCCTCGTCGTCGCTATCCCAGGCGAGCTCCGGGGCGGGGAAAGGCGCCGGTTCGTCGTCATCTTCGTCTTCGTCCTCGTCCTCGTCGTCGCTATCCCAGGCGAGCTCCGGGGCGGGGAAAGGCGCCGGTTCGTCGTCATCTTCGTCTTCGTCCTCGTCCTCGT
>CAYQBU010000128.1:0-11356 GCA_964415785.1 uncultured Bradymonadales bacterium | reverse complement strand
AATCACTCTGTTCTTCCAGTTCAGCACAGGAAGTTGCCTCATCCGAACATCCCGACACCACGACGAGCCCAGTACATAACAAAAATATGCCGACGAAATAATATCTGTTCTCAACGACTTTCTGCCACATAATTTCTCCATTAACGCGTAAAGACACGGACCAATATAGCCCGGGTTATTCATGAGATGTCTTAACGCGCCTTTCACCCCAGGAGTACTTCCTCAGGGCGCGCTACGTCGTCTCATGAATAGTCCAGGTTAGTGAGCGGGGTGGTGGGATGAAAAGAAGGGTGGCGTGGAGCCCCCTCAGGCGAGCGGAGCTCGCCAGCTCCCCCCGTGGGGGAGCAGAAAACGTGGCGTTCTCACGGTATTTAGTGAGCGGGGTGGTGGGATGAAAAGAAGGGTGGGGTGAGGCATTTGCCGCAAAGCACATAGGGAGAGAAAGGCAAAGCATCGGCTCCCTCGGTGGACTGAGGGGATTCGGGCCAGCGATGATCATCAATCTCGAGGAGCGATAAAGGTTGCTCCATGATCGGGGTGCAGAGGCGCCGGACCGGTATTGACTCAGGCGGCGACCCGGTAGTCGCCGGTGTCGGAAATTGTGGTCTGTGGTGGAATGCAACGGGGCGCGAGTCGGGGATCGAATTCCCTGAGGGCGGTGGTGCATTGGCGGTGGTGCCGCTCAAGCACGCTCCATTGGGTGGCGCCAAGCGGTGTGCCCGGGCGGAGATCTCGGATGGAGGAGGTGAGGGAGGCGACCCGTGTCGCCAGGGCCGGTGGGGCCTCGATGGCGGTGGTGAGGGCCTCGATGGTGCGAGCGCTGCGCCGTAGAAGGAGTGCGGCGGCGGGATCATCGCGGAGGTCGGCGAAGAAGATCGCCAGGGCCTCAAATTTGCTGTGAAGCTCGACGAGAAGTTCGCGGGGGGTCCAGTCCTTGTAGTCATTCATGATCTCACTCCAGGTCAGGCCCGGCAGTGCCGGGCGTCACGTGATCCGTCTACTTCGACGGCGTGGCTGGTGAGATATTCATGCAGGGTTTGTGCCAGGGGGCAGGAGGTTGGAGAACCTCTGTGGTAGCTGTCAGTCTCGCTCACCGGCGAGCTAGCTCGCCGGGGTCGTGTCCATGGCGGCGGGCGATCCGGCGGTGGGGGAGGCGGGGGCTTAGGAGAGAAGGCGGCCGGGAGGCTTCGATGGGGCGGGTTGGCTTTATTTGGGTTGGGCTTGCGGGGCTTGGCGCAGGGATCAGTACAGCAATTGGTACTGGATGGTGGCGCGGTAGGTGTTTTGGCTGAGATCGTCGTCGCGAAGGGAGTCGGCGCCGCCCTCGAGGATCAGTTTGGAGTCGTGGCCGCGGTGAAAGAGGTGGAGGTTGGCGCGGGCCTCGTAGATGGTGGGCTGACCGTCGAGATCGATGGGGCGGACCTGGCCGAAGCGGCCGCCGACGAAGAGGCGGTTGTCGACGGCGAGGGCGCCCAGATGGGCGTTGAGGGCGTGGCCGTCATAGGAGTCCTGGTCGTCGGGGCGGACCTGGCGAAAATAGGCGCTGACGCTGCCAGAGAGTCGGCTCCATTGTATCTGGAGATCCGTGGTGGCGGCCACGAGATCGGCCTCGGAGCTCTGGTCTTCGAGAAAGGGGGTCCAATCGGAGCGGGCGCCGGAGTTAAAAGCGCTGTAGTGGCCGATGCTCAGCGAGAGGCGCGGGGTGTCGGCCGGTTCCAGCAGGGTTTCATGGCGGACGGCCTCGCCCGTGGGGTGGAGTCGAAATCGAGAAGAGGAGGTGAAGCCGGCGCTATTGTTGCGGCGCTGATTGACGCCCTGGCCGTTGAAGATGCCCGTCGCGTAGTCCAGGTAGTCGTTGGGGCGTCCGTGGACCATAACTCCGACGTCCCGGCCGGTGGGCCATCCCATGAGGGTATTGGCCTGGGAGCGCTCGATATTGGTGAAGCGGGGAGGGGCGACGTCGCGCTCCCAGTCGAAGGGGATATTGAATTGGCCGGCCCGGATGCGCAGCTGGGAGCCGCGCAGGCGGTAGTCGACGAAGGCGTCGCGCAGGGTGGCCTGGCGGGAGACGTCAAAGCGAAGCCGGTAGGTCAGTCGCCGATCGAGTATGTGGCCCTCGAGGTTGGGCTGAACGCGGCGAAGGAAGAGGTCTGAGCGGTGGCTGGGTTGGCGGTCGCGGTTGTTAAGATAGAGGGCCTGGAGTTGAAAGCGGCCCGTGAATTGGAGGCCAAATTCGTCGTCCGCGGTGGTGATGGTGAGGTTGCCATCATCGGCGGTGACAGGTTCTTCGGCGCTGAGCAGCGCTGGAGAGAGGGCGACGGTCAAGACGAGTAGGGCAAAAACGAGCCGGGACTGCATCCAACATCCAGTGGCAAATACATGATGAAAACGCCCCCCTCCCGGGGATCATCGCCAGGTTTTAAGAGGTCTGGACTTCCAGCTCATCGAGCTTTTGTCGGACCGTGTCCTCGATGGAGGGGTCGAGGTCGGGCTCGTTGAGCAGTGTTTGGAAAGTCTGTTCGGCGTCCTGATGACGGCCGAGATCGAGCTGGCAGAGGCCAATGTGGTAGGAGGCCTGAAGGGCGGCTTCCGGGTCGTCGGTGGCCTGCTGAAACTCGTCGATGGCCTCCTCGACGAGGCCCATATCGCGGTAGGCCATGCCCAATTCGAGGTTGGAGTTGGCGATGGACTCAAGGTCGACAGCGCCGCTCTCGGTGGTGGGATCTTCGACGGCCTGGGGGTTGAATTTTTGAGAGAGGCTCTGGGCGCCAAAGGGGTTTTCCTCGGCGGGGAGGCCGGATCGGATCTGTTGGATCTGATTTTGGCGCTTGGTGATCCCCGGGTGTTCCGGGTTGTCGTCGTGGAAGAGTTGGAGGGCTTCGGAGGCCTCTTCGGCCAGGCCCTGCTGGATGAGGAAGTCGATCTCGGCCATTTCGCCGTCGGTGTCGTCGGCGCCGAGGTTGATGGCCCCGTCGCTGTGGTCGTCGTGGTCGAAGGGGTTGGCGTCGGCGTCGGAGCCGCCGAAGAGGTCATCGAAGAGGTCGTCGGTCTCCACCTCGTCGAAGAGATCATTGACGCTGGGGTTCTGACCTTGATTCACAGAGGGGTCGGTGTCTTCGTCGAGGGACTGGAGGTCGCGGTCGTCGAAGCCGTCGTCGTCATCGAGATCCATCTCGACGATGTCGTCGGCGTCTCCAAAAGCCAGGTCATCTTCGTCGACGACCTCCGAGGAAGCATCGCCCAGGGTGGGGATGTCAGGGTCCGTAGCCTCGTCGAGATCGTCGAAGAGGTCGTCGTCGAAATCGCCCTGGAAGTCATCGTCGAGCTCTTCGATAGCGTCAACGTCCACTCCGGGCTCGGAGGGAGGCTGGGTCTCACCGAAGCTGTCGAGGGCTTCGCCGAGTCCGTCGAGGGCGTCGCCGACGAGATCGAGTTCGTCGTCGGGATCGCTCTGGGCCGACGGCTCGTCGTCGTCGAGGTCGTCGACGTCGATATGGAGGGTCTCCGGCGGTCCCGGCTCGTCGTCGACGACTTCGATGGCCCCGACGTCGATGTCTTCGACGTCAGCCTCGGGTGGACCATCGTCGAGGTCGATCCCTAAGGCTTTGGCCTTGATCTTGACCCCCAGGGGATCGGCGACCAGACGTTCGGCGCGCTTGAGGTAGTCGTAGACCAGAGAGGGGTTGTCGGTCTCGAGTTCGGCGAGATCGAAAAGGGTCTGGACCTGGAGGTCGATATTGCCGGTGACCTCATGGAGGGCGAGGCGTTTGTTTTGAGCATAGAGGCTGGTGGGGTCGCGCTCGAGGGCTTCGGTGATGAGGGCAGAAGCCTTGTCGTAGAGGCCGTAGCGGATAAAGACGTCGCATTCGCTGAGGAGGTCGCGAATGGGGTCGCTATCTTCGATGTCGTCGATCTCTTCGATGTCGTCGACGGCCTCCACGGCCTCGATGGCCTCGATTTCCTGGACCTCGGAGATCTCATCGACGGAGTGGATCTCTTCGACATCGGTGATGTCCAGGATATCGTCTTCATCCTGGTCGACGAATTCGAGCTCCTCGGTCATGTCGATCGGTGGATCGTCGTTGACCGGGGGCGGTGGCGTAGAGGGGGTCGAAGGTGTCGACGGTGTCGAAGGAGGGGGCCCGGGAGCGGGGGCTGAGGAGGCGTGTTCGGGGACCAACTCGGCGTCCAGATCGTCGTCGAGGAATTCGATGTCGTCGTCGAGAAACTCGACGTCATCGAGGGCTTCTACGCCGTCGGCGGGGGTGTGCTGGCGCTGTTCATGGGCCCCGGTGTCGGTATTGCTTCGAGAAAGGACGCTGGAGTCGGGCCCCGAAGAGGGCGATTGGCCCAGGGCCTGTTGGGCCGTGGTGTTGTGGGGGTCGAGGCGAAGCAAGCGGCGGTAGAGGTTGGTCAGATCCGATTGGCGGCCGAGCTCTTCGTAAAGCGGTGCGAGCTCCTCGAGGACCATGACCGCCTTTTCGGTGCGATCGAGGCGCTCAAAGGTCTGGGCCAGAAGCTCCAAAGTCTCGAGGTCGCGGGGGATTTCGCGAAAGCAGATCTGGAGGTGCTTGAGGGCCTCCTGATTGTTCTGGCGGTCGAGATAGATGCGCACGACCCGTTTTCGAAGGTCGTGGCGCTCGGAGTTGAGGAAGATGATGCGCTCCAGGACCTGGACGAGTTCGTCGAGGCGACCCTCTTCTTCGAGGATGTCGGAGCAATAATGAAAGGACTGGAGGGCCGCCTCGCGCAGGTCATCTTTGGTGTAGCGCTCGGCGAGTTGGATGCGCAGGCCCACGTCGTCGGGGTCGATGCGCACCATGTGTTCCAGGACCTGTCGCTGGAGGTCGTGGGCGCCCTGTTGGCCGTAGGCGTTTTGAACCTCGTGGAAGGTGCGAATGGCGTCTTTGAGGCGGCCCAGGCGGTAGTAGCATTCGCCGATGGCGTGGCGCAGCGCGATGTCGTCGGGGTCGATGCGCTTGGCCTGCTTGTAGACGGCGATGGCCTTTTCGTACATCTCCTGCTGGGCGTAGTGGTCGGCGACGGATTTGTAGGATTGGAGGGCGTCGTCGGAGCGCTCAAGCTTGGTGAACAGGTCGGCGCACTTGAGGCGGCTGCGCATGTCCTGGGGGTCGTCGTCGACAAGCTTGCGGTATTCGCGAAGCGCCTTGGACCAGTTGCGCTTGCGGAGTTGCTTTTGAGCCTTTGCCAAGACTTTGTTGCGATTGATGGCCACGAAAGCACCTGGGCGACGCGAGAGATTAGAGCGCTGTAAAAAAGGCGAAGTTGAAGATATGGCGGGGTGGAGGGGGCGTCAAGTTTGTCCCTGTTTTTGGGGGGCAAATGGCCCGCCGATAACGAGGAGTTAATCGTTGACGCGCTCCACGTATTCGCCGTTGCGAGTGTCCACTTTGACGCGTTCGCCGATCTCCATATAGAGGGGCACCTCTACTTCATGGCCGGTCTCCAGGGTGGCCGGTTTGGTGGCTCCCTGGGAGGTGTCACCGGCAAAGCCGGGCTCGGTCTTGGTGACCTCGAGGACGACGAAGATGGGGAGTTCGACGTTGATGGGTTTGCCATCGTGAAAGAGGATCTCGAGCTCCAGGTTGTCCTTGAGGAAGGGCCTGGCGTCCTGGACGGCCTCTTTGCCCAGGCGGACCTGTTCGTAGGTGTCGTTGTCCATGAAGATAAAATGCGGGTCCTCCTGGTAGAGGTACTGCATTTTGCGCGTCTCCAGGTCCGGGGCATCGACCTTGTCGCCGGAGCGGAAGTTCTCATCGAGGACGTGGCCATCGAGGAGGCTCTTGATGCGGGTCTTGACGAAGGCGACGCCCTTGCCGGGCTTGACGTGTTGGCATTTGACGACGACGTAGGGTTCGCCATCGATTTCGATCTTGAGGTTGCGGCGAAAGTCTTTGGTGCTGAGCATGGGTAACTCCCATAAGATGAGGGTTGGAGCGGGGTTCGGTTGCGATGATTAGAGGCGACGCTATAGCATTTGCTCTTCGACAAAGGGCGAGATCAGGCGAAGCATGGTCTGACCGCGATTGACGTCGGCTTCCTCCGACATCGCCAATATAAGCAGATATTCGTCGGCGACGACCTTGGCGAGGGCCGTGACGGAGCCGGCGGTGATGCTCAGCTCATTGACCTCACCGACCTCATAGATTTCGAGGCGCCTGAATTTGTCGAGGAGGTTGCTCAACTCCACGGCGATGGCGCTCATCTGAGGCAACTCCTGGTCGCGATAGACGGTGTCAATGGGGATGCCATCGAAACCGATGAGGAGGCAACCGATGGAACCGTCGACGTTGTTGACCACACTGGTCAACTTCTGCTTGAACATAGAGCCTCCAGTCAGGAGGGGGAGCGATGAAGGCAAAGCCAGAGCTGTGGAGGCTCACTGTTCAATATGGCGGGGAAGCGGTCAAGGGGCTTTGTACGGAAGGCAGAGGTCGGAGGTCGGAAGTCAGAAGGGTGGTGGGTCGACGGTTGGAGAGCTTTTGCGTGGTTGGAAGTGGCATGTGGAAGGCCATGAATGATCGGACCCAAGTGTGATAGGTCGTGGGTGGTGATAACTGAGATCCCCTTGAGGATAAGCGATGCTTGGAACGTGGATGACACGATTGAGTCGGTGGTTGGTGGCGATAGTGGTGCTGTGGGGGGTGGCGGTGCCGGCGGTTGTGGGGGCCGAGGAGGAGCAGGACCTCTGTGAAGTAGAGGCGGTGGTAGGGGGGATCGATTGCGTCGTGGATGGGGAAGTGGAGGTCTCGCTGCGGCATGCGTCACTTTTTCCGGGGCCCGTGCAGGCGGCTGACCAGGAAGATGGGGAGGCCCCGGTGGGGGCGGTGGCCCACGAGGATCGGCATTATTACGGCGTTCAGGCGGAGCTCTATGGGTTTGACCCCCAGGCGGGGGCGGTGGTGTGGCGGGAGACGATGCCGGCGCCCATCGGGGAGCTGGAGTCCACGTCAGAGGGCCTTCGGGTGGAATTGCAGGTACGGGTGGCGCCGGCGTCGGGCAATCTAGCGGAGATGGAGCAGCGTGAGGTGGCGGTGATGGTGGGCGACGAGGGGTCGTCGATGCCGGGGAGAGGCTCCTGGGATTGGTCGTCGACGCTGTCGCCTTTGCACGACGTGATGTGGCATCCGGCGACGCCGATGGAGGCAGAGCCCGGGGGGAATCCGGCGGACCTGGAGGGGCGCACGGAGAGCGATGAAGAGGCGACGCTGGAGTGGCTCCAAGAGGTGGAAGAGGTTTATCGGGTCAATCCCTTTGTGCCGCTGTATCGCGGGGAAGCCCTGATGCGCATGGGTGATGAACAGGGGGCAGAGCAGGCCTTTGAGGCGGCGCTTAGCCACCCGCAAGCGCAGTGGATGGATCTGAGTCGAATGGTGCTTCGCTTCGCGGCGTTGGGGGCCACGGATTGGGTAGAAGAGGCCATGGAGCGCGCCGAGGAGGAACGCAGTCGAGCGGGGGTCCGAACGGCGTATTTGATGCTGTCGTTTCACGCCACGTATGGGCTGGTGTGGTTTCAGGATCTGATGGGGCAGGCCATGGAGTGGGATGATGCGGAGCAAATCGATGAGTTGGCGAGGGTGTTGTGGAGGCTCTACCCGGCGGTGGAAGGGTGGGAGCCCATGGCGCGGGGGTTGGTCCACTATTTCGAGGATCGGGGAGAGGGGCATCGGGCGGTGCTGTGGCAAGAGCGCTACGAGGAGATCGGCGAAGGGGAGCGCTTAGATGAGTTGATCCTCGATGGGGTGGAGGCCACGGACCACTATCTGGTCCTGCAGATCGGGCTGGTGCTGGTGCTCTTTTTGTCGGGGGCGATTCTGGGGCTTTGGCGTCGGCAAGAACAGGAGTCAGAAGAAGATGACGAGGAGGGATGGCAGGCCTATTTGCCGAGGTTTTATGGCGGCGATGTGGTGGCCGTGGGGGTGATATTGGCGGTGTTGTGGGCGCTGCCCATGGCCTTTGCGCCGGCGGTGCAGTCGCTGATCACCCAGGCGGAGGCGCCGCCGGCGGTGATGGGCGATGGGTTGGGAAGTCCGACGGCCGAGGAGTGGCTAGAGGGGTTGGCGGAGTCGCCGGGACGAGCCTCATTGCTGAGCGAAGCCAGAGAGGAGGCGGAGGCCGTGAAAAGTGGGGGCACAGGGCCCGGGCAGTCGGCGATCGACGAGCAGTTGTGGCGGGCTATCGAAGCGGATACGGAGGCCCGACAGATCCGCTCGATGGGCGATCTGGAGCCCCAGGAGCAGACCCTCCAGGAGTTTGAGTGGCTGGCGCCGCTCATCGAGCTGGAGTTTGAGGGCACGCAGTCGCTGCTCCTCTTTGTGGTGTTGGCCTTTAATGTGGCGATCTTCGGAGGCCTCTTGCAGGCGGCGGCGCGGCGTCTGGAGGGGATACGAAGGGCGGGGATCTACGCGGTGGTGGGCGCCCCGAATTGCCTCAAGTGGGCGAGGTTGCCCGTATTCGCTGCGTTTGTGATGGGGCTGTTATTGATGTCGCCGCTGAGTCGCCAATTTTTGGGAGGAGCGGAGCAGCAGATGGTGAGCCTCTACGGGCTGGAGGGTCTGGAGGTGCCCGCCGGGGGCGTCACCTTTGAGGTGGGGGCGGCGCTGGTGGTCCTGGCGGTGGCGGTTCATGTGGTGGGGGTAACGGTAGATCGGAAGCAATGGGCAGGTGAAGAGAGGGAGTCTTGAAGCCCGGTACAACTCCCGTTAATTTATGCGGGAACTTTCGATCAATTTATCGGGAAATCCGACTCGCGGCGAGGAGTGGTAATGAGACGTTTATTTGTGGCAGTGATCTGTGGATGTTTCATATTGTCGATGGCGGCCTGTGGAGATGATGACGAACCGTCATTTGATGAGACTCAGGGAGAGGTCAATGGCCATGCCTGGGGGTTTGGCGGTGGAAGTGCGGTGGATGTAGATGATGGTCAGCCGGAAATGGGAGGCAATTCCGGTGGTGAGGTCGGTGGGGATCAGCAAATTACGGTGACGCTGACGGATCGATCCGTTGATGCCTGTGACGGAGGAGAGGGCGTGGGACGTCACATTAGCGTGATCGTTCCGGCCGAAGAGGGGACTCACTCGGCGGGATATAGTTTTATGGATGTAAGGGGCGATTTTGAAATGGATATCGTGGCCGCCACGGGAGCTCAGGCGGAGATCACAGAGATCACGGATACCTCGGTCTCCGGGGAGTTCAAGGCCCACAGTCACGACGACGATAATTTTATCGATGACGATGTGAGCTTTACGGTGGATCGGTGCCAGGATTAATGGTGGATCTCGACAACTGATAGAACCAGAAAGCCCCGGTCTCCCGGGGCTTTTTCAGTATAGACAACAGAGCCGGGGGTCACTCGTCGAAGAGGATCTGGCGGGCCTCCTGGGGGCTGGCGGGCTCGCGGCCCGCCTCGCGGGCGATGGTGGCCATTTGTTCGATGAGGGGGCCGTTGCCGTCGACCTTGTCGCCATTGGGAAGATAAAAGGTATCCTCCACGCCGACGCGGAGGTTTCCGCCCATCTCGGCGGTCTTGCGGTGGATGTCCCAGACGTCCTGGCGGCCGATGACGATGGACTGCCAGGTGGTGCCGTCGGGAAGCTCGTCGACCAGAATGGGCAGGAGATCCGTGCGGGCGGGCATGCCGCTCTCCACGCCCTGGACCAGAGAGGCCGTAAAGGGGCCTTTGAGGAGGCCGTTTTTCTTAAAGAGGGAGAGGGAGCGGACGATGCCGGTGTCGAAGCACTCGCACTCGGGGTGGATGCCGTTGTCGTCCATGACATCCAGGTACTTTTCGATCTTGTCGACGGGGTTGTCGAAGAGCATGGGTGGCCAGGCCCAGTCGCCGTTGCTGCGGACCTTGAGGTAGTTGAGGGAGCCCGAATTCATGGCCGCCATATCGGGTTGGACAGCCTCCAGGAGACCGGCGGGGCCGCTGATGTCGTCGCCGATGATGCCGGTGGTGAAGTTGATGATGATGTCGGGACAGAGATCCTTGATGCGGGCGACGGCCTCCTGTCCCAGGTCGGGATCCCAGACGGGCATGCGCCCCATCTGCTGGTCGCGAAGGTGCATGTGGACGACGGAAGCGCCGGCGTCATAGGCGTCTTTGGTGGACTGGGCCATCTCCTCCGGGGTGTAGGGGACGGGGTGGCGGTTGGGGTCGGTGAGGACGCCGTTGAGGGCGCAGGTAATGACGACTTTGTCGGACATAAGGCCTCCATATAAAATTGGGATAAGTGCCCTGAAGTGAGTGAACACTAAACAATGGGGGCCGGTGTGGCAAGAGAAGAGAGGTCGGAAGGCGGAGGTCGGAAGGCGGAGAGGTTTCGAGTTGATTGGCCGGCGAGGCAAGCTCGCCGGGTGATTCTGAGATCGGGCGTTGAATTACTGGCAAACGCTCGTACCGGGGGACGTACTCGTGGTTTCGTCGGCCACGATGGTGACGGGCGCCATGGTCCCAAAGGAGCCGAGGCTAATGGTCTTGGTATGCTCTCCGGCGGGAAGGTTGGGTAAGAAGTAGTACCCGTCGCTATCGCTGTCGGTGACTTCGACAAATGGAATGCCTTTGCAGTCTTCACCTTCAATCGTGATGACGGCATCGGGATCGGGCTCCCCAGGCCCATCGCAGGTCACACCCTCCAGGTGGCCCGAGGGGCAATCGTCGTCCTCGGGGTCAGCCTCGGGCTCCTCGGTTCCAAAGTCGCCGGCTTGGCCGGTATCGACGTCGTCGGAGCCACAGGCCACCGACGAGGTGGCTACGAAGAGGGCGATGGCAGTTAAAATCACACGATTAAAAAGGAGGATGCGAATCATTATGGTGCTGCTCCCGGGGTTCTATTCATCAGGTCCAGTATCCAATGGTTGAGAGTAGCGTATCAAATGATCGGTAGAGACAACATTGCCGCGGCGAGAAGGGGGGCGGCGATGAAGTTGAGATTCAAAAAAGACGTTTCAAAGCGCGAAAAAGTTTCGTCGAGTGAAAAAAAGGCGTTTCAAAGCGCCAAAAAGTTTCGCCGAGTGAAAAAAAGGCGTATCGAAGCGCCAAAAAGTTTCGCCGAGTTGAAAAAAAGGCGTATCGAAGCGCGAAAAAGTTTCGCCGAGTGAAAAAAAGGCGTTTCAAAGCGCCAAAAAAGGGGTGGGGGGGTAAAAATTCGGAGCTTTAAAGCGCCTAAAAAGGGGTGATGGGTTAAAAAAAGGAGCTATAAAGCGCCGAAAAATGAGTGGGATGTTAAAAAGAGGCGCATCGAAGCGCCAAAATCGATCGAAGAGGTGAAAGAAGGGCGCATCGAAGCGCGAAAAAGTTTCGCCGAGTGAAAAAAAGGCGTTTCAAAGCGCCAAA
>CAYQBU010000127.1:0-11693 GCA_964415785.1 uncultured Bradymonadales bacterium | reverse complement strand
AACCTCGTGCGCATCGGATACTTTGAAGACATCGCCTTTTTTCGCGTTATCGACGGCTTCATGGCCCAATTCGGCATCCACGACGATCCCGAGGTCAACGAAGCCTGGCGCGCCGCCGAGATCCCCGACGACGAGGTGCTCCGCTCCAATACCCGAGGCAAACTGACCTTCGCCACCCGCGGTCCCAACACCCGCACCTCCCAGATCTTCATCAATTTTGCCGACAACTCCCAACTCGACGGCCAGGGCTTTACCCCCATCGGCGAAGTCATCGAGGGCATGGACGTCGTCGACTCCCTCTACGACGGCTATGGCGAAGGCGCCCCCGCCGGCAGTGGCCCCGACCAGGGACGCATTCAAGAAGAGGGCAACGACTATTTACGCGCCGACTTCCCGGAACTCGACTACCTGGAGCGCGCCTCCATCGCCCAACCTTAAGCCTCCCGGGGAATCCTTTTCGAATAAGTGGTGGACTTCTCCCGTCTACTTTCCCAGAGTATCTAGCGTGAATACAATTTTAGCATCTGGAGACCTCATGATGTCCTCACTTGGCCAATCCCACCTCGCCCGCTCGTCTACCGCGTTTGTTCTGGTCGCTCTCCTCTCTTTGCTGGCCTTTAGCGCCCAGGCCAGCGAAGCTCCGAAGCCCGCCGAACTCAACGAAGAGCAGCGCGCCAAGATCGAGAAAGGCGAGATCCTCGTCGAAGTCGATCAGGGCGAATCCATCAACCGAGGCGTCATCATCGGCATCGTCCAGGACCCCCTCAGCGATGTCGTCCCCCTGGTCGCTCAATGCTGGGAATACGCCGCCTACCGCGAAGTCGTGGAGAATACCCGCCTCGAGGATCGCGTCGAGGACGAAGATGGTGTTATCGTCTGCAGCGGTACCGCCAAGACCCCTTTTCCGGCCTCTGACCGCCACGGCCATTTTCGGGTCCATAACCGCACCGAACACCTCAATGGCGAGCGCTCTTTCGTCTCCACCTTTAATTACGTAGAGGACAGCGGCAACCTGGAGGATATGTTTGGCTACTGGGTCTTGACGCCCTATGGCCCCAACGACGAGCATACCCTGCTCAAGCATGTCCTTAACGTCGACATCGGCGGATGGATCCCCAGCTTCCTCATCCGCTGGGCCACCCGCCGCACCCTCCCCGGAACCGTCACCAACATGCGCCAGCACCTGGACTCCGAGGGCGTCCGCGAGGAAAGCAAGGACTTCTGGCAGGACTACTCCTACTGAACGCCGCCCCCCTCACCGGGGCCCCTGTGGCCCCGGTCTTCCCCTACTCTTGATCTCAAGATTTCCATTATGCCCCCGAAGACTCGCCTCTTTTTATCGGCCGCTGGCTCCATGGTCTTTGGCATCATGACCGTCGTCATGCTCGCCCTCGCCCTGATCATGTCACCCATATTCATGGTCTTGATGGCCATCCTCTGCGGTGCCCTGACCGTCTTTTCCGCCCTCCATTTGATGCAGAGCCTCCAGGAGCGACGCCCCCCCAGCACCTCCGGGCTAACCCAGGAGCGCTCCCGCATCGTCCGCATCGCCGCCCACCAGGAGGGACGCATCACCGCCGAGGAGGCCTCCATGAAGGCCAATATCCCCGTCGCCCAGGCTGAAGCCCTCCTCGATGAATTGGTGGCCGATGGCCGCGCCGAAAACTGGGTCTCCGACAGCGGCAATATGGTCTACGTCTTCCGCGGTCTTTTGGAAGACGACAAGGCCAACGCCGAAGACCCCATGGCCTTCCTCGAACAATAAATCAGTCTAACACTTGTACCTCATCGCGGGTCACATCGCGCAAGACCTGAGTCAACATCTGCCAGCGCTCCTCATCGGCCTGATGCACCTGCCGGATCTGGCTCACCAGATCCTTGGCCCGCCGAAACCCTCCCACCAGATCTCCAGACAGATCGGTCTTGGAGCTGATATCCTTGAGCAGCCGCTTCAGGCTCTCTCCCCGCGCCCAGCGCTCTCCAATCGGCATAAGCTCCGGCGTAAACACCGGCTCATGGCCCATCAACGCCGCTCCTCCTTCCACCACCTTGCTCTCATGGACCTCCCGGACCTGATCGAAGATCGGGTACCAGTCCTCATCGTTGGGATTGTACACCGTCGCCTTCCTCGGCAACGTCTGAACCAGCCCCACCATCACCCCAAAGAGCTGGGGTCCATCGAGCTCTTCCACGATGCCCCGCATCACCAACTCCGTCACAAAGATCTCTTCGATCTTGATATGGCGAAGCACCCGTGCCGCTGCATTGAGCTCGTTATCCTCTGACAGATAGCCATGGGTCCTCAAAAATTCGACCTTCTGGCGAAAGGTCTCCCATAGCCTCGGTCGGCCGAGCATCGCCAACTCACGGCGCATCGCCGCCACCTTCTTTCGCTGATCGCGATCGCCGCGCTCCCCTCTCTCCATCTCCTCGATGCGCCCCCTTAGCGTCTCCTTCATCTGCTGATCTTGATAGGCCTTAAAGCTCTGCTCCAGCATGAACCGAATCGACGCCTCGTCGAAGCGATCCACCAGATTGACCACCGAGTGAAACGATAGATTAAACGACGAACTCACCGGCTCGCTCTCATCGGTCAACAGACGACTCAGCAAGGCGCGAACTTCGTGGTAATACTTAAAATCCTGGCGCACCACCACCGTTCCCACATCGTCAATGCCGCGACGGCCCGCCCGACCCGCCATCTGCATAAACTCCCGTATTCTCAACGGCACAAATTCGCTGCCGTTGAATCTCGTCAGGCCATCAAAAATCACCGTCCGCGCCGGCATATTGATCCCCATGGCGAACGTCGACGTCGAATAGAGCATCTTGATCAGCCGTGCCTCGTAGAGCTCCTCCACCAGCGCCTTGAGCGCCACGTGGAGCCCCGCATGGTGAAAGGCGATCCCCTTTTTATACATCGCCCTTAACTTCTTGGTCAGCACCTTCGGGTGGCGCTCTTCAAATTGGCGAAGCCGCTGCCGAATCTGTTTCTTCTCCCCTTTGTGATTGAGCTGTCGCCCCTCCGAATGGCGCGACAGCTTATGGGCCAGCATCTCCACCATCTTGCGGCTATAGATAAAGTACAGCGCTGGAAACTCGTCGTGTCCCATCATGCGCATAATATCAATATGGCGCGTCTGGCCCCCTTTTCGCCCTCTTCGCCCCTTGCCCTTTTGCTGGCCCTTCCACCGACCATATTCGGACTCAAAACGCGGGCGCTCCACCAGCTTTCCGATCTCCTTACAGGCCACCTTCAATTCCAGGGGCACGGCCCGCTCCGTCTCCAACACGACTTCCACCGGCGTATCCCGAATCTGGCTCAACCAATCGGCAAACTCCTCCAAATTCGACAACGTCGCCGACAGCCCCAAGATCCGGACCCTCGACGGCAGATAGATCAATAACTCCTCCCATACCGTGCCCCGATCCTCATCGTCCAAAAAGTGAATCTCGTCGACGATCACGGCCCTCAAATTCTCAATATCGGGCAGCATCACATCCGACGGCGAAAAGACATCAACGTCTCCCACCTCACGAACCTTTTCTTGCCCTTCCCCATCCTCACGAGGTCCCTCCAATAACATATTTCGGAGGATCTCCGTGGTCATAATCCGGATCGGTGCATCCCTGTTGATCACCAGATCGCCGGTCACCAGGCCCACCTTCTCCCGCCCCACCAACTCGCAATACTCGCGGTACTTTTGATTCGACAGCGCCTTGACCGGCGCCGTGTAGATCACCTCCCCCCCATCGGCCAGCACCTCCTCGATGAGATAATCGGCGATCAAGGTCTTACCCGTCCCCGTGGGCGCCGCCACCAGCACGCTTCGCCCGTCCTCAATATGGGTGACCGCTTCTTCCTGAAAGGGGTCTAGCTCTAATCCGCGATAGTGCATCTCTCTGCTCCTTATGGACTCCACCGGAATTATCCATGAGACGCCGTAACGAGGCAAAATCAGAGCTCAGAGGCCAAAATCGAGCCCCACAGGCGATGCGGAGCATCGTCGCGGAGTGAGATGAAGTCATCTGGGCTGTGATGAGCCGCAGGAGGCGAGTCGTGAATAACCCGGGTTACCTATCGGTGCCACCCTGTCACGTCGACCCCGGGTCGACAATCCCCCCATTGTCGTTGTTTATTCCTCGGCGCTCTCCGCTTCCTTCTCCAGCATCCCTTCAAAGCGCGCCACTGACAGATCAAGGTACTCCTCGCTCTGGTCCAGCCCCACGTAGTCACGCCCATGACCCACCGCTGCCAGGCCCGTCGTCGACGACCCACAGAAGGGGTCCAGGATTCGATCGCCTTCTTCGGAGGCCGCCAACACAATGCGGTTGAGCAACTTCATCGGCTTTTGCGTCGGGTGCTTGCCAAACTCTTTCTCCGCCTTCCGCGGCGACATGATATGCCACAGACTCTTCATCTGCTTGCCGCCGTTCATCTCCTTCATGTCCTTATAGTTGAACGTGTATTTGCTATCGTCATTTTTCGCCGCCCAGATGATGGTCTCCGTGCTGTGCGTGAAATAACGACACGACAGATTCGGCGGCGGGTTGACCTTGAACCACGAAATGTCGTTGAGGACCTTGTAGTCCAATTGCTGCATCGCGTAGCCGATCGAAAAGATCACGTGCTGCGTGCCGCTGACCCAGATCGTTCCATTGGGCTTGAGCAGCCGCTGGCATTCCTTGAGCCAGGTCTGGTTAAAGGCGTGATTCTTCTCCACGCCCTTGGACTCATCCCACCGACCTTTGTTGACCGACACCATCCGTCCCGACTTACAGGTCACCCCGTCGTTGGACAGAAAATAAGGCGGGTCGGCAAAGATCATGTCGAATTGCTCCGACTCCATCGACGCCAACATCTCCAGGGATTCTCCCTGGTAGAGCCGAAATCCCCGTTCGTGGTCGTAATATGGTTGAGCGTCCAGTCCCTGGAGTTGCTTCTTCTTCGTCGCTTCCATGCGTCCATCCCTGTTTTATCGCACTTCGATCTTTTCGTTGAAAAAATCGAAGTGGGCCATCCTTGGCCAGTTTCGAATTACCTCCGTGGTTTCGCCGCCACGTCTCCTCTCGGTCTCCCGATT
The DNA here is from genome assembly GCA_964415785.1 of uncultured Bradymonadales bacterium. Lineage (GTDB taxonomy): Bacteria > Myxococcota_A > Bradymonadia > Bradymonadales > Bradymonadaceae > SLJM01. The sequence goes on along the minus strand of CAYQBU010000127.1, from coordinate 6,609 downwards.
GAAGCCGCTCGAACCTCGACGTCAACTTTCGTTCACGTCATCTTTCCAGACACTTAGTGGCCTCTTCGACGTCCTATCCCTGGACGACGACGGCCTCTCTGGCATGCCCTCTAGAGCGCGAGCCGTGGCGGATCTCGACGGTAAGGTTGCCCCTGATCGGTGTCAAGCTACCCCTCGAGCGGTGCTCCTTTGATCGATCGATGGCCGATCGATCACTGTGATCTAAAACCCTTGGCTGATGCGGCTTAGCGCTCTTTTGACCCCAGGATATCCAGTGCCTCTTCGATGACGATATCCAGACTCTGCATCAGGGCGTGCCCGTCTTGCACTTCCAACAACCGCGCACCCCCTGAACACTTACTCAGCCGCCGACTGATGTCGATCGGCACCGTCCGATCCCGGCGGCCGTGGATGATCACCGTGCCCTGCGGCACGCGCTCTACCGCCGGTTGCTCTCTCATATCTTGCACAAACCCCCACTCCACCGCTTCCAGGCGCTCCGAGGGTCCCGGCAATCTCAACAGGCCCTCATTTTCCCAGCGCTCCATGCGCTCTTCGCCCACCAATATCGGCCACCGTCCCGCCATCCCCATCCCCGGCGCCAGTAGCATCAACCGCCCATTCCAATCCCCATGGGCCATCGCCCATCGTGTGGCCACGTAGCCACCCATACTCGCTCCAATCAACAGACGCGGCCCATCTCCCTGCCACCGCCTCAACACCTGCTCCAGGCCCTCCAGGGCCGCACTGATCGTCACTTCGCGAAAGGATGGTCGATGCAAATCGGGCACGTCGCAGCCGTAGCCTGCCTTCTCCAGGGCATCCACAATCAAACGCACCCGCTTTCCGCCCAGATTTTCTCCGAAACCATGCACATAGACACAATCCATCCCACCGACCTCTCGCTGCGATCCCATTTTCAGTGATCGGTCACGTCGTCGAGAAATTGAAGCCCACGTAGACCGCCAATGCCATCAATACAACCAGCAGCACCATCAATATCCACACCCGCGTTCGATAGGATAGTTGAGGCTTCTTTGGTGGAATTTCAATACTCGCCAACATCTCGGTCCTTGCCGCCGCGCTCCCGTGAATCGACATTTCTCAATCTAAACACGTCGCGCCGATCGCTGGCCCAAAGCGGCCACTGCCCCTTAGTCGTCGCCACCGAAAAACTTGGAAAACAGTCCCCCTTTTTTCTTTTTGGCTTTTGGCTGAGGAACATCGACCGTCGCCGCGCCCGCCGCCGGCGGAGGCAATTCATCATCGCCCAGCAACTCGTCGAGAATATCTCGCTCGTCGTCCTCTTCCTCCTCGACTTTCTTTTTGCTCTCGATCTCCTCTTTGGCGCTCGCCAAAAGGGACTCCATACTGTCGTCGGGATCGCCCTCTTCGGGCTCTTCGTCCTCCACTGACGGGCCAATATTGAGTGTCAGCTCTCCCTCCCCTTCCTCCTCGTCCATCGCCAGCAGCGATTCCAATTCGTCATCGCCGCCCTCGCTGACCGAGATGGGGGGATCGTCCGGTTCTCCATCGTCGGCGAGTCCGCCGGGCATCAACGCTTCCTCTTCGCTTTCCGCCTCCATCTCTGGCGCTGCCTCCAGCGCCCCTTGCTCCTCTTCCCCGTCATCAAAGAGCGAAACCTCCTCGCTCTCCTCGGGGGCGTCGAAGAACGCTTCCTCTTCGTCTTCCACCGCCTCGGGCTCTTGAACCCCGGCCTCATCGTCATTTTCGAAAATGCCTTCGAGATCCTCTTCTTCTTCCCCTCTATCCTCCACTTCTTGAGCAATATCTGGCCCTTCGCCTGCATCGACCTCGGCCGGCTCTTGTGTCTCCTCTAAGGCCTGCGCGTCTTCTGGTTTCTCCGACTCTTCGGCTTCCTCTTCCCCATCGCCAAAGGCTCCGTCCAAAAACCCGCCGTCCTCTTCCCCATCATCTCCACCGTCCCCAAAAAACCCACCGCCGTCGCCGCCGCCGAAAATCCCATCGAACATCTCATCGACTTCGTCTTCTTCACCTCCACTTGCGAAGGCCTCGAAATCTCTCGCCGCGTCCTCGTCGGCCGATTCCTCATCGAAGGCCATCACCTTCAATCCCCCCTCTGTCTCCTTAACGGCCGCCGGCCCTTCGGGCTCTTCCTCTGTCGGTTCTTCCTCAATCGGTTCTTCCTCAGTCAATTCTTCCGCTGTCGGCTTTTCCGCTTCCACCGCCACTTCATCACTGCCATCCTCCGATGGCTCATCGCCGCCCTCGGAGTCGTTTTCCACAAACGATGACTCCTCGATGGATGATCCAAAATCACCGAACCAATCGTCGTCCTCGTCCTCCCCCCCACCCATCGCTCCCATGTCCCAGGAGCTCTCCTCTTCCTCCTCCGTGACCACCGGCGGATCGGGCTCCGAAAAGGGGACGCTTTCCTCCTCTTTACTTTCTTCTTCCTCGACTAACGCTTCCTCAACCCCTGTTTCGCCGGGCTGAGAAAACACCGATTCCTCGTCCCGCGCTCCCACCTCAGCATCCGGACCGGGCTCCCAGGTCTCGGAGGCCAACCGATCCGCTTCATCGCGCGACGCTTCTTCACCACTGAAGTCCAGGGCCGTTGGCGGCGCCTGGTCCGTTGCTGGAGCCTCCTCCTCATCGACGAGATCTGGTGTCTCCTCCGTCTGCTGCGACTGACCCAATAACTGATCGGCCTCATCGGCCCCCAGAACGCCAGTATTGGGCTCTTCGGGACCCGGCTGTGACTCCTCCGCCACCTCGTTCGCCTCCAGTGCTTCTGAGGTCTTCGGGGCCTCCTGCGTCGACGGGGGCTGCTCCTCCAAGCCGATCGACGGCGTCGACGCTGGCGTTGGCCTCGACTGGCGCTTTCGCGCTTCCTTGGACGCCACGATATCGGCGACCAGCGCTTTGGACTCCGAGCTGAGCTTCGCGAATTTGACCAGCATACCCACCGGTCCCTTGTCGCTATCCACTCCCTTGATCTGGCGCACCACCCCTTCGCCCAGCATCGCCGACCGACCATCGGCCAGCAGAAACTGAAACCTCACCGTCGTCCCTACCGGCTTGAGCTTATTCGCCGACATGGGCACGAACATCCCGCCGCGCGAGATGTAGCGCCCGTAGCCGTCGATGAACTCTGCCATCGTCTCGTAGCGAAGACGGGCCCGAATTGCTGAAAAGTTGGACTCCGACACTGTATATCCTCGTGCTTCAAAAACCGCCAATGCCCACCGACGGTAGCCGTTAATACTGAAAGACGAAACCCGCTCTCAACCCATGTTTTAGATCAAATGCATCGGAATCCACAAAGACCAAGGGCTCGCCCCCCTCCTCATTGACCGCCTCGCCTTCCGCTTCAAACTCCGTTCGCATCATCCGAAAATGGTATCCTGCCGATATGAATCCATTATCGAAGACCTCGAAGAGCACGCCCAATTCGGAGCCGAAGCCAAAGCTAAACGAGTCGGCCCCGAACAGTTCCGAACCCGCTCCGAAAAACCCCAGGGGCATAATATCCAGCCCCGCCGTCACCGCTAACTGATCGATCTGAACGGGTAAGACCAGTCGCGTTCCCAACACCACCGAGACCATGCTCGTGGTCGGGATCAACGGGTTTTCGCTCACAGAAAAGCGCTCATATCGCCCGCCAAGTTTGAACCGAAGCTGGCGATTCGTGGCTTCTACGGGCGAATCGAGGCGATACATCGCGCCCCCTTCCAGAGTCAGATCGTTGACCGATAGGGACGCCGCCTCCTCGCCATCTTCCGTGTCCTCAACAATATTGAGGCTATAGCGCCCATGAACAAAATTGGCATACACTCCCGCCTGCTCAAGATCGGGATCGGTTTGCCCAAAGGGGAAGGCCTCGATGTCCAACTCATAGCCGGCGAACATCCCCGAATTATAGACGTATACGGCGTCCGCCGCGGCCACCGAAAAGTTCTTATTCAACAACCGCCCATAGCCCTTGATCCACAACCAATCGCGGCTCAAGATCTCCCGAAGCTCATCGGCATCAGCGGCCGCCTGCTCGCGCAATGCCTGGGGATCGGCGGCGACAGGTGCCTCACCGCCGTCGGCTTCATCTTCATCTTGGCGCTCCTCCGCTTGGCGCTCCGCGTCCTCTTCGGCCTCCTGTAGCGCTCCCGCGACCACATCGGGCCGTCGATCCAAAAAGCGCTCAAGCTCCAACTGGATGATCGCCGCCCCTCCGCGCCGCATCCCTCCGTCCGAGCCTCGATCCGCTAAAAATCGGTGCTCTACTTCCGCTTCCTCAGCGGTGATCAACCGCACTTCAAAATCCTCGTCGCTGTCCTCACGTATATCGACGATCAAATCGATGGAACTCCCGCTCATCACCCACCCCAGATCCGAGGGGTTATCCAGGATCGTGTCCACATTAAATGCCCTCGACGACACCTGGTCTTCGAACCAATCGACACTCCGGATGTCCATGCCCCCCATGTCGCGAAGAGTGTCCGCGACCGCCTGGGTCCCCTCTTGCTGTCCGTCTACGACCACCACTCGAAGTGCTGCTTCGTCCTCGGCCACCGCCATCCCACTCCACAGGATCACCGCCGCCATCGACCACAGCGCCACTACCCAATTTCGTCGCTTCCCAATCATCGCCACCCTACGTCTCCTCAAGTTGCCACCAGAGCTCCATTATCGCTCGCGACTTTGCCTCAAAATCGTTCGATCTCAAATTCGTCCAGATCGAAATCATCGCCATCCTGGCCCATACTGCCGCCGTCCGGCCCTTCGAAGTCTTCCCATTGGCCATCTCCACTGCCCGAATCCACGCCACTGACCTTGAGCGCGAAATCATCGGGATTCGACGACTGCACCAGCGCTTCCTCGTAGGTGATATAGCCATTTTTGAGCAACCACATCAGCGACTGGTCAAAGGTCTGCATTCCATAGTTATCGAACCCCTCCGAGATCTGCTCCGTCATGCTCCGAGCAGACTCTTCTTCCAGAATCATCTCTCGAAGTCGTCCCGTCGACACCATCACCTCCACCGCTGGCACCCGTCCCTGTCCGTCGGCCTTGGGCACCAGCCGCTGGGCCACAACCCCTCGAAACAAATTGGCAAATTGATACCGCGCCTGGTCGCGCATGTGAGGCGGAAATGCCGTCACCACCCGGTTGACCGCCTCTGCGGCGTCCACCGTATGCAGCGTGGACATCACCAGGTGGCCCGTCTCGGCGGCCGTCATCGCGATCTCGATGGTCTCCAGATCCCGCATTTCACCGAGCATGATCACATCCGGGTCCTGGCGCAGTGCCGCTTTCAATGCCCGGGCGTAATTATCCGTGTCGTTACCCACTTCCCGCTGGTTGATGATACTTCGCTTGTCGCGGATCAGAAACTCAATCGGGTCTTCGATGGTGATGATATGGTCGGTGCGCGTCTGGTTGATATAGTCGACCATCGACGCCAACGTCGTCGATTTTCCGCTGCCCGTCGCTCCCGTCACCAGGATCAACCCCCGCCTCTCTTCGGCCAGATCGGCGACCACCTCCGGCAGCAGCAATTCTTCCATTCCCGCTACCTTGAAGGGAATGACTCGAAACACCAATCCGATCGAGCCGCGCTGCTGAAAGACGTTGACCCGAAACCGGCCTACCCCCGGAACCCCATAGGACAGATCCAAATCCAGCTCCCGCTCAAAATCTTCGCGCTGGTACTTCGTCATGATCGCCGCCGCCATCTGCCCGATCTCTTCCGGGCTTAACCGGTCGGCATCGCGCAGCGGCATCAGCGACCCGTCGACCCTGAAGATCGGCGGCAACCCCGCTTTGATATGAATATCGCTCGCTCCCCCCTTGACGGCGACTTTGAGAACCCTGTTGAGATGCTTCTTCGCTTCACTCGTGGCGCTCATCTCTGCCGTCTCTCGTCAGCTGTAGCGTATCATCTAATTAAAATGACTCGCCTCGAGTGTCGCACGGCCCCCCTTCAAACTCAACCGTTTAATCGCTCTCTTCTTCTGCCTCTTCGTTCGACGCCCCGGCGTTGGGCTTCAATCCAAAATGCTCGCGGATCTTGCTCTCGATTTCATCCTGGACCTCCGGGTTATCCTGCAGAAACTCCCGGGCATTTTGACGTCCCTGACCCAGGCGTACATCGCCATAGCTATACCAGGACCCCGCCTTGTCGACGACGCCGATATCCGAGCCCAGCTCCACCAGATCGCTCTGCTTGCTGATCCCCTCGCCATACATGATATCGAACTCTGCCTCCTTAAACGGCGGCGCCACCTTATTCTTGACCACCTTAACCCGCGTGCGGTTACCCTGGACGTCCGATCCATCCTTGATCGCCCCAATGCGGCGAATATCGAGCCTCACCGAGCAATAGAACTTCAGCGCTCGACCACCGGACGTCGTCTCCGGATTGCCGAACATCACGCCGATCTTCATCCGAATCTGGTTGATGAAGATCACGCAAGTCTTTGACTTGCTGATCGTCCCCGTCAACTTGCGCAGCGCCTGGCTCATCAGCCGAGCCTGCAAACCCATGTGGGAATCGCCCATCTCGCCCTCGATCTCAGCGCGCGGCGTCAGCGCCGCCACCGAGTCCACCACCAGCAGATCGATGGCGTT
>CAYQBU010000126.1:0-11755 GCA_964415785.1 uncultured Bradymonadales bacterium | reverse complement strand
CGGCGGCGTGAGATGGAGGAGGCGATGATGGAAGATGAGGCAATCAAGGACTGGGAGGCCGTGCCCGCGTGGGTGGTGATGACGATCCAAGCACAGGCCGAAGACCACTATGGAGCGGGGCGCTTGGAGCGGGCCGGGGAAAGCTATGAACGATTGGTGGAGATGCGACCGAAGGCGTCTCAGTATTGGGCGATGCTGGGGGTTGTGGCGCGGCGTCAGGGCCGATGGGTAGCGGGCCTAAAGGCTTTGCAACGGGCCGTGGAGCTGGCGCCGCAAAACCGCAACGCAATGGTCAATCTCGGCGAGTTATTGATCTGCGCTGGAAAGCTGGAGGAAGGGGTGGAGGTGTTGAACGCGGTCTTTGAGATGGGGCTGGAGCCGGGGTTGAGTGTGGAAGAGCAAGACATGATCACGCGAAGAGCGGGAGCTCAATTGGCGATGATGGAGCGGTTGGCGAGAGGGGTGCTTCAGGGAGAGATATAAAATAAATGGCGGGGTATTTGGTCGACTCTGGGGTGCGTGCTATAGATAGATGCAGATAACTCAAGTCGAACTCGGCGCGCATCAAGACAAGCGCCGGGGAAGCGAATGACTGGTATAGTACCGCAAGGTTGGAGGCTGAGCATGAGTGCCCAGGGTCGATGGAAGTGGTTGGCGATCGCAGCGATGGTGATGGGAATGGCTCTGATGGGGGGCTGCGAGTACGACGATACAACGCTGGACGGCCTGGCCTGCGGCGAGGATGAAGACTGTCCGACGGGGGCGAGTTGTGATGATGGGGTGTGCGTCGCCCAGCCGGGCGTCAATGCGTTGAGCCTGGAAAGCCAAACGGTGGTGCTCGAGGTGGGGCAGACGGCGACGCTGTCGGTGACGGTGCTCAACGAAGACGGCGAAGAGATGGACAACGCCGATCTGGAGTGGGTCAGCAGTGACTCCTCGGTGGTGGACGTGGACTCGGCAAGTGGAGAGATGTCGGCAGCGTCGGTGGGTACGGCGCTGGTGACGGTGGAGAGCGGGCAGAGGTCGGCGTCGGCGGCAGTGGAAGTCAGCGATGTTTCGGCGGCGACGGTGGAATTGGAGGCCGATGGCTCGGATCCGACGGCGGATGGATTGAGCCTGGAAGAGGGGACGCAGGCCCCGGTGGAAGCGACGGTGCGCGATGCAGAGGGCAATGCGCTAAGTGATCGCTTTATCCGATGGGTAAGCAGCGATGAGGATGTTGTGCAGGTGGCCCTGAGACGCGATGGCAGCGGGTTGGTCTTCGGGCAGATGGAGGGTGAAGCGACGATTGAAGTGGAGGTTGGGGGCAGTGTGCTGGCGGAATTCGACGTGGATGTGACGGAGCCATCGGTGGCCGCGGTAGAGGTAATTCCGGGGGCATTGACGATGAGCGAGGGCTCGAGTCTGGAGTTGGGATCTGATGCGGGGATTTTTGCCCAGGCGTTTGATAACCGGGGCACGGAGTTGTTGGGACGGGAGGTTAGCTGGTCGGTGGCCGAGGGATCAGAGGACTATATTGAGATCGATGACGCCCAAGAGTGGGTGACGGCCATTGGCCCCACGGAGTCGGGAGATACGGCGGTCCTGGAGGCGACGATCGAAGGAGAGGTGGGACAGACGCAGATCACCGTGGGAGAGCTGGAAGTGGGATCAGTGTCGATTTCACCGGCGGGCTTTACGCTGGAGGAAGCGCAGAGTGAAGGGTTTTCGGCCACGGTGCGCGACGAGGAGGGCAGCGAATTGCCCGGTGAAGTATCGAACCTCGATTGGAGCGTCAGCGAAGCAGGCGTCATCGACCTGGACGACGACGGAAGTTTTGAGGCCTTGGCGCCGGGATCGGTGACGGTGAGCGCCGAATGGGGCGGAGGCCAATTGATGGATTCCAGTTATGTGACGGTGCTACCCAAATCGGTGGACGATGTGGTGATCACGAGCTATCCATCGACGTTGAGGCCCGGGGAAAACGAATCTGCGCAGGTGGAGATCAACGGCGATGATATTCCCGCGCCCTCGGACAAGAATGTGGAATGGCAGCTCTCGGAGTCGGGACCGCTGACCGTCAATCCGACGGCGGAAGGTGCTGAGTTTTTGGCCCAACAGCCGGGAACGGTGAATGTGACGGCAGTGGTCGACGGGGTGGAGAGCGATCCGGTGGAGGTCAACGTCGGGGAATGGGTCTACGATGATGTGGTCATGTGGCCCCAGGAGCCAAGCATCAAAGAAGGGCAGGCCCTGAGTTTTAGTGGTCTGGTGCTCGCCGACGACGGCCGAAGCGTGGAGGATGCGTCGGTGGAGTTCGAGGTGTGCGACGGTCAGGACCCCGATTGGGATGATTGCGACCAGAGTCTGGCAACAATGGATTCTGAGGACCGGTTAATGGCGACCGTCGATAGCGGCGGAGGTCAGGTGACGGTGCGAGCGACGAGCAGCGATCCGGAGACCGGCGACACGTTGGAGACGACGACGGATGTGACGATCGAGGAAGCGCCGGTGATCAACGTGCGGTTTGAGGACCCGATCGTGGAGTTGGTGTTGGAAGAGACGACGGAGGGAAGTTTTGATTTTGAAGTGTACACCATCAACGGTGAGGTCAGTGATGTGGAAGAAGATCTGATCAACTTCGAATCCAGTGATGAGTTGGTCTTCGAGATCGATGGAGAGCCCGATTGGGATGAGACATCGGTGGATGTGGTCGCTCAGGCGGCTGGAAATGGGGTGCTGGAAGCGAGGGCCGACAATGATTGGGGTGATGATGAGATACTGGGACGGGCGTTTGTCCAGGTGGGAGAACCGGCGGTGAAGAGCGTGACGATCACGAGCGCACCGGAATCGTTGGAGGTGGGAGATTCTGCGCAGTTGGAGGTGGGCGTCGATATTGCGGGACCGACGGTGTCGGCGGCGGATGTGCAGTGGTGGGTGAGTGCACCGCAAGCGGCATCGATCAGCAACGACGGACAACTCTTTGGTTTGCAACCGGAAGACGATGTGGTGGTGACCGCCTTTTATCAGGGTGAGTACGATACCCATGAATTCAACGTGTCGGAATTTAGCGGTGATATCACCATCAACGATGAAGACGGAGATGAGCTCAGCGGGACGATTGATCTGAAGAAGGGGGATTCGAAGACGGTGAGCGTGGACGGGTGCCCGGATGGTGTGCCGGTAAGATGGAGTTCGTCGGATTCCAGTGTGGTGGCCTTCGATGGATCGGGGGACACAGTGGATATTCTGGCGGTGGGGATCGGCGATAGCGAAAAGACGGTGACCGCCACCTGTGGGGGAGCCGATGCAACCCTTGAGGTGGATACGACGGTGGATGTAGACGTGACCCTTACGTGGGCCGACGATGGCGATGGGGCGCAATTTTCCAGTGGGATTGATGGGCTGCTCTACTATGGGGAGAGCGCCGATATCGATGTGGACCTGATGGTCAATGGGGAGAGCAGTGACTTGAATGGATGTCCCAAAGATCTGGATTGGAGGAGCGATGATCCAGATGTGGTGGCGGTGTCGAAGGTCAATAGTGAGACGCTGCGGGCGACGGTGATCGGAGGGGCGGGTATTGAAGAGTCATTGGACGTGATGTTGGAGTGCGCCGGGGAGAGCGATAACCTGGTGGTGGAGGCAGCGATTGCACCGGATGGAGGCGATATATCGGTGACCTGTGAAGATGAAGACGGCGCTGAGTGTGATGATTCACCGGGGGGGAGCGGCAATTATGATTTTGAAATGCCGAGGAGCGGGGGAACGCTGGAGCCGACGGCGACGTTTGAGTCGGTACTGTCGGGAGAGACGCAAGACTTCGAGGCCTGCCAGTGGAGCTGGGAGGTCAATGTGACAGACGGTGGGGGAGTGGCCCATATCAATGGAGATGGGGTGGTCAGTGCGTCGTCAGACGTCGATGAGGCTGAGTTCACCCCTACCTGTCGGGGGCTAAAGGTCACGGGCGTCGAGGGCCCGACGAAAACGATTCAATTTGATGATGATTGAGAAGGAGAAGGCTTGAGCAGTGAAGTGATGGAGCCGAAGGCGATCAATCAAGCCCTGAGCAAGGCGCTGGAGGGCGTGGAATTTCAGGCACCGATTACGCATGCTTACGATCCCATCAAGTATGCCTGGGAGCCCTTTGAGGCCTATTTGGAGCGCTATGGAAAGGCGCGTCCGCGGGAGGTGCTGGTGGTGGGGATGAATCCCGGTCCCTGGGGGATGGCCCAGAATGGAATTCCCTTTGGGGCGATGAATTACGTGCGCGATTGGCTTGGGATCGAGGGCGAAGTGGGCCAGCCGGTGCGGCTTCACGATAAGCGGCCGGTGCTGGGGTTTGATTGTGAGCGCAACGAGGTCAGTGGCCGTCGGCTATGGGGATGGGCCAAGGAGCGATTTGGGCCGGCGGAGGCGTTTTTTGAGCGATTTTTTGTGCATAATTTCTGCCCGCTGTTGATCCTCGATGAAGACGGGAAGAATCGCACGCCCCCGAAGTTGAGAAAGGCAGAGCGAGAGCAGGTATTTCCGCCCTGTCAGCAGGCACTGAGACGGCTGGTGCGCTATTTCGAGCCGGCCTATGTGGTGGGGGTGGGAAATTATGCGGAGCGCCAGGTCAAGGCGTCGCTGTCGGGGATGGATGAGGAGGTGGTGATGGGCAAGGTGCTTCATCCGAGTCCGGCAAGCCCCAAAGCCAATCGCGGATGGGCCAGACAGGCCGAGGAGCAACTGGAAGCGATGGGGATAGGGCTGCCGACGTGACGGCTGTTGTGTTGACGACGACGAGTCGGTGGCCATGATAGGCCATCCTCGAGAAGAGGAGCAGGGAAACGAGATGCAGTCACGGGAAGCCCCCCGAGAGAGGTCGGGTCGGGGTGCCAGATCCCATGGGAAAGAAGGTCGACCAGGAGTAGTATTATGACGTTTGTGATCGCCGAACCGTGCGTTGGATTTTGCGATACATCGTGCGTGGAGGTCTGTCCGGTAGATTGTATCCATGGGCCGATCAGTGTGGACGAGATCGAGGACATCAAGGCGGCCGGTGAAGATGAGCGGTTGGATGGGATTCAACTCTATATCGACCCCTTCATCTGCATTGACTGCGGGGCCTGCGAGCCGGAATGCCCGGTGGAAGCGGTCTTCGAGGAGCACGAAGTACCGGAGAAATGGGACAAGTATACACAACTCAATGAGGATTATTTCACCTGATGTGGGTGACGTATAATCCGGATTATTGGCAATGACCTGAAAGAAGGAATGAAAGACGATGGCAGATATAAAGATTACAGATACGGTAGCTTACGATCGGGAGACAGTGTTTACGACGTTTCGGGACCATCTCCAGGAGTTGATCCCCCATCTTCCGGACATCAAGGATATCCAGCTCAAGGATCGGAAAGAGGTCGACGACGATACGACGAAAGTGGTCAATTTGTGGAAGGCTCAGTCCGAGGAAGTGCCGAAGTTGGCGCGATCGTTTATCAAACCGGAGATGTTGGAGTGGACGGATTATGCCACGTGGCGAAAGGATGCCTGGGAGTGTGATTGGCGCATGGAGGTGGGGTTTTTGTCGGATGCCGTGACCTGTAAGGGGGTCAACAAGTACCGTGAAGTGGGAGAGGGCAAGACGGAGATCACGATCCAAGGGGTGTTGAATGTGGATGCCAGCAAGGTACCCGGTGTGCCACGACTGGGAGCGGGCAAGATCGGGTCGGTGATCGAGAATTTCGTGGTGAAGTTGATCACGCCGAACCTGACGAACGTCAACCGCGGCCTGGAGTCGTACCTCAAAAAGAAATGAGGGGTTGATGCTCCAGTCTCAGGAGGAGCTTTCCGAGGCCTCGATGGTGTCGGCGTTGAGAATGGAAGAATAGCCGGCGAACGCATCGGGGTAGGTAAAGGTGAAATCAAAATCCCGGCGCAGCCGTTCGTTGAGGACCCGAATACGGGTCTTCCATCGGGCGACGGCGTTGGGGTTTTGGGTTCTAGAGGCGTAGTCGTCGAGGCTTTCCTCAGGGGGAAGGGGGAGATCGATGGAGGAGCAGATGAAGGCGACGAGATCGCGCAAAGTCTGGGGGTGGCCATCGGTGATGTTGTAGAGGCTCTTGGGAGGCTCTTGAGCGGTAATGAGGGCGGTAAGAGCGCGAGCAATGTCGTGGACATGGACGCGGTTGGAGATTTTTTTTCCACCGTCGACGAGGCGAAAACGATCGGATTGAAGTCGGCCAATGAGAGAGCGTTCAGGGCCGTAGATACCGACGAGGCGGGCGACGGTGACGGGCACCTGCTGTCGGCGGCGCAGGAGGTAGGCCTCGATGTCGCGACGCATTTGGCCAAAAGGGGATTGGGGCAATAGGGGACTATGTTCGTCGACCCATTGGCCCTGGTGGTCGCCATAGGCGGAGGTGGAGGAGAGGTAGATAAAGCGGGGGACTTGCTGGCGGCGAGCAGCCTGAAAGACTTGATGGACGGGCTGAACGTGGCGAGCGATGCCTTGATGGGCCGGTTGATAGTCCGAAAAGAGAGTGGGGATGGAGTAGAGGATGGCGACGTCGGGACCCATGGCGTCGGTGAGGGCAGAGAGGTCGTCGCCGACGCTCCATTCGATGGGGGTGGCGCCGTGAGCGCGCAATATATCGGCGGAGTCGGGGTTTCGGGTGGTGGCGGTGACGGCGAAGTGGGGATGGGAGTCGGCCATGAGCCGGACGAGTTCCAGGGCACTGTAGCCGGCGCCGAGGATGAGTAGTCGTTGGATGGTCACAACCGGTCCTTTAGCTCGGAGAAGGGCGATGGAAGAGGAGAGGGGAACCGAAAAAAGGGACTTGTAAGCAGGGCCATGGCGTGATAGCACATGGTCGTCTTGAGGGCGTATAACTCAGTGGGAGAGTGCTTCCCTCACACGGAAGAAGTCCCTGGTTCAAGTCCAGGTACGCCCATCGAAGAAAAGAGGCGGCGCGGTTTACGCGCCGCCTCTTTTTATGGATTGGAGCAAGGTCAGGGCCTATGGCTGAGCGGTCAAAGCAACAGGCAGGGTCAGGGGTGGCAGCACCGATCAACGGTGCAATCGGAATAGGCAGTAAGCCAGTGAGCCTTGGACACATGGGGCATGCCACGGTTGAGAGCGGATTATTCACGGCCCGTCTAACCCTGATTATTCACGACTCGTCTATTGCGGCTCATCACGACGTCTCATGAATAATCCGGGCTAATGCGGTTCATGAATAATGCGGGTTGGACGGTCCCAGTTTGGGGTTTCGGTGCGGTAAAGAGAATAACGCAGATCGATGGAGGGTGACAAGGTGAGGATAGCGATGGAGCAAGTCGGCGAGCGGTGGCGATGGGTGGTCTTTTGGGTCTTGGCGATGGCGGTGGGATGCACAGGAGGTCCGGAGGTGGTGGGCGAGGCAGATCGAGAGACGCTGGATGGGTGGTTGGTCCATGAGGTGGTGGAAGAAGAGGTAAGTTTTCAGGCGGGAGGCACGGAGGTGTACGGAACCCTGACGAAGCCCCAGGAGGAGGTGGGGATCCCGGCCGTGGTGTTGGTGGCGGGCAGTGGGCCGACGGATCGGGACTGGAATAACCCATTGCTACCCGGAGAGAATGGGACGGCGATCGAGTTGTCGAGGCGATTGGCGCAGGCCGGGGTTGGAGTGTTGCGCTACGACAAGCGGGGAACAGGGCATACAGAATTGGAGGGAGAGGTGGTGTGGGAAGATTATCTGTCGGAGATCGAGGGAGCGGTGAACTACGTGAGACAGAGAGAAGAGATCGACGGGGAGCGGGTGGTGCTCGGCGGGCATAGTGAGGGCGGGATCCATGCGTTGCGAGCGGTGACCGAGGGATGGACGGAGGTGGCGGGGACGATGCTGTTGGCGACGCCAGGGCGGAGTACAGCGGTCGTGCTGGAGGCCCAGGTGCGTCAGCAATTGGAGGGCAGTGGTCTCGACGAGGACTTTATTGACGGAGAGATGGAGGGATTTGTGGGGGCGTTGGAGGCCATCGGGGCGCGGCGCGAGGTGGACTCACGAGAGGTCACCCAGATTCCGGGGTTGGTGTCGCTGTTGGAGATGCTTCAGGAGGAGAGGGGGGCGAGATTTGCCGCCGAATTATTGCGCTTTGATCCCAGTGGGGCGATCCAAGAAATGGAGGGACCCGTGTTGGTGCTGGCAGGGGGCAAGGATTTGCAGGTGGATGCCCAGGCCGATGGTCGCCGTCTGGCAGAGGCCGGTGAGCAGGCCGGGGTGGCGCTGCGCTTTCGGGTGGCGGAGGAGGCGGATCATGTGCTGAAATACCAGCCGATTCCCAGAGAGAACCTCAATGAGCAGCATGGGTTGAGCTATAACGATCCGTCGAGGCGCCTCGATGAGGGAGTACTGCAGGTGATGGTGGAGTGGTTGAGGGAAGAGGTGATGGGAGAAGAAGGTTAATCGGGGTTGGGAGTCATTCGGGGAATGGAAAGTGGTGATTAAATTGCAGCCCACGCTGGGGATAAGAGATGGATGGCCGAAGGAAGGTCAACCTTGGAGCTGCCGGGAGGGGGAGTAGCGAGGCGATGGGGATGGGGAAGTGGGACGCAAAAATCAACGAGAATCGGGGATGGGACGGGGAAGGGTGTGGAGCCATAAGAGTCGGCGGCGGCTGAGGGCGCTGTCGGCGCTGCTGGGGTTTGTGGCCAGCGTCGGGGGGTGGATGTGGCTGGAACATCGGGAGATGGCCTATCTGGACGTGCAATTTCAGTTGGATGCCGAGCGAACCGCCGATCTGGTGGTCGATCAACTGGAGAGCCGAAAGCGGGCGACTGAGGGGTTGATGATTTATTATCAGGGGGCGATCGAAGAGGGCGCTGAAGGGGTGAGCAGAGAGGAGTTTAGCCGCTTTGTGAGGAGTTATCTGGAGCCGATGGTGGGGGTGTCGGCGTTGATGTGGAGTCCGGTGGTGGAGGCCGGCGAGCGGGCGAGCCATGAATGGAGCGTTCAGCAGGAACTGGATGGCGAATACCGGTTGGTGGAGCGCGATGAGCGGCGGGAATTGGTGGAGGCCGGTGAGCGGGATCGGCATCTGCCGATCTATTATTCGGTGCCCCAGACCGAGCACTTTCCACCGGGGTTGGATTGGACTTCTGTGCCGGTGGTGGCGACGCGAATTCAGGAGATCGAGCGGAAGGGGGCGCCGCAGATGGTGGGGCCGTTGGGGCGGCAGGAGGATGCGATGTACGGGGTGTTTGCCCCGGTCTACCAGGAAGAGGCCACAGCGCTCAAAGGGCTTGTGGGGGCCATATTTAACCTCGGCCAGGTGATCGACGACGTGGAGTCGATTCAACCTCCGGTGGCCCTGGAGTTTCGGATCGTATCCGATGGAAGGGGGGGGCGGCAGGAGTTGACACGATGGGGAGGCGAAACGGGAGAGGGGGCGGCAGGAGCCTCGAGATGGGCCGGGTGGTGGTCAATGGGTGGAGAGTTGGAGTATCGGCGGTCCCTGGAGTTGAGCGGGGTCAGGTGGTGGTTCGAGGGGACGACCACGCCGGCCTATCGGGCCTATCACCGGAGTCCGACGCCGGTCGTCTTTTTGGTGAGTGGGCTGACGGTGACGGCGACAGCGTTGTTATTACTGACGATGATGGTGGGGCGGGCACGGCGTGTTGAAGCGCTGGTGGACGCACGGACAGCGTCGCTGAAGCGACACCAGCATCGGTTACAGCAGGTGGCGGTGGAGATGGCCAGAGCGCGTCAGGAGGCGGTAGAGGCAAATAAGGCGAAGGGGACATTCTTGGCGAATATGAGCCACGAGATCCGCACGCCGATGAATGGGATCATTGGGATGAGCGAGTTGTTGTCGGATACGGAACTCGACGATCGCCAGCAGGAGTATCTGGTGCTGCTGCAGCGATCGGCGCGCGGACTATTGGCGCTGCTCAACGATATATTGGATTTTTCAAAGATCGAGGCAAAGGAGCTTAGCCTCGAGCGCAGACGCTTTGCGCCGGCGGATCTGATCGCGGAGACGCTGCAGGTGATGGCGCAACGGGCCGAAGAGAAGGGGTTGAGCCTGGGGTATCGTCTGGACGAAGAGATGCCCTTTGAGGTGGAAGGCGATCCGGATCGGTTGAGGCAGGTATTGGTCAACCTGGTGGGCAATGCCATCAAGTTTACCGAAGAGGGAAAGGTGGTGGTGGAGGTGTCGGTGCAGTCGGCCTCGCCAGGGGAGGTCAAGCTTCGGTTTGCGGTGAGCGATACGGGAATTGGGATCGCACCGGCGCAGCAGAAGCGGATCTTTGAGGCGTTTCAACAAGTGGATCGGTCGATGCGGCGGGTCTACGAGGGGACGGGGTTGGGATTGGCGATCGCGTCGCAATTGGTGAATTTGATGGGCGGCGAGATCCGTGTGGAGAGTCGAGAAGGTGAGGGGAGTACGTTTTATTTTACGGCCAGCTTCGAGGCCATTGAGGCCCGGGAGCAGCGACGGTTGGTCCCGGGGGGAGATGAGCAGCGCGATCAGGTGCTGGTGTTGGGCGATCATCGCATTGGCGATCAGCCCGTAGAGCAATTGTTGAGGGCCTGGTCGATGGAGCCGGTGATCGCAAGTGATATCGAGGAGGCCGAGGCAAAGATTGAGGTGTTGATGAAGGGCGATGGACGTTGGGGAGCCTGTGTGGTGGATACGACGCTTCTCGATAGGCACGAGTGGAGGCGGTTGGCCGAGCTCTGTAATCGTGAAGAGATCGGGGAGATCCCCAAGATCGGTTTGCAGGGAACGAGGGGGCGCCGGGAGGTGGAGAAGATTCTGACGACGGTCGACGTGTGGTTGACGAAGCCGCTGAGGCCCAGTGATCTATTTGAGGCCTTGTCCATGTTGATGGGTGGAGTTGAGATGAGCGAAGAGGCCATGGAGAGGGCCAGTGGAGCGGGGAGCAAGATTTTGTTGGTGGAGGATAGTCCGGTCAACCAGAAAGTGACGGTGGGGTTGTTGGAGCGGCGGGGCTATGAGGTGGTGGTGGCCGACAATGGGCGGCGAGGGGTAGAGGAGTATCGGCGCGATCCGGAGGGGTATGACCTGGTGTTGATGGATATCCAGATGCCGGAGATGGACGGGATAGAGGCGATGAAGGCGGTTCGAAAGTTTAATGAGGACAGAGGTGGGCGGGTAGCGATCGTGGCCCTGACGGCGCACGCCATCAAGGGCGATCGCGAGGCGTTAATCGGGGAAGGAATGGATGATTACCTCTCCAAACCTATTGACGTCGAGGAACTCTATGGGAAAGTTGAAAAGTGGCTCGGCGAAACAGAGCGGTGGCGTTTAACGACAGGAGGAAGGGATGAAGAAGGCAAAGAGTGACGAGGCGAAAAAAACGGTGTTGAATCGGGAAAAAGGACTGCTTCGGGTGGCCGGAGATGAGGCCTTATTTAAGGAGCTATTAAAGAGCTTTCGCGAGGAGTGGGAGGGGTGGTGGGATGAGATGGAGTTAGCGCTGGAGGCAGATGAGTCGGGGGAGGTGATGCGCTATGCGCACACGATCAAGGGGTCGGCCGATACCATTGGGGCCGACGAAGTGACGGCCAAGTCGCGACAGATCGAAGCGTTGGCGCGGTCAGAAGAGATGGAAGAGGTAAGGGAGGCGCTGCCGGGGTTGGGTCGAGCGTTGGAACGGCTCGATAAGCAAATGGCCATAGAAATCGACTAGTGCTGCCCTTTGGAATTCCGTCAGCACTCTCGCCGGTGCTAAACGGCGATGGCTGCGTTGCGCTTCCTCGACAATGCCACGGCATCGCCTCGTCTG
>CAYQBU010000125.1:4597-11935 GCA_964415785.1 uncultured Bradymonadales bacterium | reverse complement strand
GGGGTGGTGACGGGGTCACGAACCTCTCGATGTGCCTTTTTTTTGGGGTGGTGACGGGGTCACGAACCTCCCGAGGTGCCTTTTTTTTCGCTCAGCGAGCGATCTGGGGGCGGGTACGGGAGGGCCTAGGGGGGGTGGGTACTGGGTGCTGGCTCGCCCCTGGCGTGTTATTTTTTGCTCAGCGAGCGATCTGGGGGCGTGTGTGGCTTTGATGACCACCGAGGTTTGCGGTGTGCCCCTCTCCGTCGCCTGCGGCGCCGGTGTCTCCCCACTCCCGGAGGTCGTGGGGAGAATCTCGAGTGTTGGGCGGGGCGAATAGGGTTTGCGATCCGGGGAAGCTCGGTGGTTGCGTGGGCGTGGGGTTCCTACTTTGGGTAGTCGAGTCGCGAATGCAGGCTGAGGATCAGGAGGCGCCTTGGACGTTTGGCTTCCACGACGACCTGGAGCCGACAAATAACCCTACCGGAAGGGGCGGTTCGCCCGGCCGTGATCAAGCGCAAACTTGGCTTCGGAACCATACTGGGACGGTGCTTGTCGCGAGTCGGGGCTTTGCTCGCGTGGTGGAGCGGGATAGCGAGGTGCTTGAGGGTGGTGAGGTCGACGGGCTTCTCGATGAAACGCGGTGGCGCTGGGACGGGCAGGTTTTCGACGGGGGCAAAGTGATTTACCGAGCATTGCTATCCTATTAATGGGCCACTGGAGCGCGGCGGTGCGATAACCACTGAGCGACGGATGGCAAGGCTATTTGGCCTTTATGGGCAACAGTTTACAGGCACTTGCCAAGGTAAATGGGCTCCGTTATGGTCGCCGCGCTCCGCGGCGATCGCGGGCCGATTTTGACGATGACCACAAGACAGCCCGTCCCAGTTCGCGGCAGCAGTAAGAGGCTGTGACCGCCGAGACTAAGCATGGGGTCCGGGCACAGCGACGGGATCAATACCGCCATGCTGTTTGCCGTTCTTTCCGGGTTTGTGCTGGCCGTTCTCGCCCCGTGGATTTTCCAATTGGCGCGAGACAAGACCGGGTGGTTACTGGCTTTATTGCCGGCATCACTGGCGGTCTACTTTTTTACTTTCTTGAGGGATGTCCAGCAGCTGGACCTCCGCGAGGCTTTTACGAGCTTTGATCTGGAGGCCGTCAGGGCTGGCGATGGTTTCGATTGGACGCAGGCCGCCGATCAGGTGGAGGCGTTGCGAGGCCAGTTGATCCAGTTCGAATACGCCTGGGTGCCGTCGCTCGACATCGATTTGACCTTTCATATCGATGGGTTGTCGCTTCTCTTTGCGCTGCTGATCACCTGCATCGGCACCTTCATCTTGATCTACGGAGGCGGCTACCTCAAAGGGGATAAGGACATCCCCCGGTTTTTCGTCTTCATCCTGGCGTTTATGGCGTCGATGTTGGGGCTGGTGCTCAGCGACAACCTGATCGCCATGTTCGTGTTCTGGGAGCTGACGAGCATCACGTCGTTTATGCTCATCGGCTATTATCACGACAATAAGAAGTACCGAAAATGCGCCCATCAGAGCATGATGGTCACCGTCGGTGGAGGCCTGGCGATGTTCGCCGGCATCATTTTACTGGCCATGATCACGGGGAGCTATTCGCTGACCGAGATCATCGCCATTGGATATAATGACTCGGCGGCGATCACGGAGCACGATCTCTACGTGCCGATGCTGGTGCTGGTTCTGGCCGGTTGCTTTACGAAGTCGGCGCAGGTGCCGTTTCACTTCTGGCTTCCCAACGCAATGGCGGGTCCGACGCCGGTGAGTGCCTTTTTGCACTCGGCGACGATGGTCAAGGCCGGGATTTATCTGATGGCGCGACTCCATCCGGCGGCGGGAGGCACGGAAGTGTGGATGATCACCCTGCCGGTGGTCGGTGCGATCACGATGTTTACGGGGATGTACCTGGCGCTTCGCTCCAAGGGCTATAAGCAGGTGTTGGCCTACTCAACGATCATGGCGCTGGGGGTGCTGACGATGCTGATCGGCATCGGAACGCAAGCCGCGATGCAGGCGTTTGCCATCTTCATTTTGGCGCACGCCATGTACAAGGCGACGCTCTTTATGGTGGCCGGCATTGTGGACCACGAGGTGGGGACCAAGGATCTGACGATTCTCGGGGGCTTGAGAAAGAAAATGCCCTTTACGTTTTACGCCGCGCTCATGGGTTCGCTGTCGCTGGGTGGGATGATCGGGTTCTTCGGATTCGTGGGCAAAGAGCTGATGTTTGGCGCCATTTTGGACGCCGAGTACGTCAGCGCCTTTATGATCACCCTGGCGATGGGCACGGCGATTATGGGCGTGGCCGTGGCGTTAATTCTGGGTGTGAAGCCCTTTCTCGGAGAGGAGGGCAACACACCCAAGGATCCCCATGAGGCGCCGCTGTCCATGCTTCTGGGGCCGGTGGTGCTGTCGACGCTGGGCCTGGTGACCTTCTTTGCCCTGAGCCTGGTCGACGAGGGGATCATCCAGCAGGTGGTGCCGGCGGTCTATGGCGTGGGTACGGAGGCATTCGAGATCTACTGGTGGCACGGGTGGACGGATCCGGCACTGCTGATGAGTGGTGCCAGTATCGTGGTCGGTGTTCTGGTCTTTTTGAATTGGGACGCCGTCCGGGGGCTGATGAACAAGCTCGACTGGCTCTATGAGCGGGGGCCGGAGTCGGTCTACAACCTGACGATGGACCGCGGGCTTCCCTGGGTGGCCAATAAGCAGACCCGTTTTCTCCAAAACGGCTATCTGCGCCACTATATCACCACGATTTTGATGACCATGGTGGCCGTGGTGGGCTACGCCTTTATCAGTCGCTACGACCAGAGTTTGAGCTTTAGCCTCAACGTGGAGTTCTACCACGTGATGGTGGTGGCCTTGCTGCTTGCGGCGGCCCTATTTGCGACGACGACCAACTCCCGCCTGGGGGCTGTGGCGTCGACGGGGGTCGTGGGCTTTTCTGTGGCCCTTATCTACATCCTGTTTAGCGCTCCCGACCTGGGGATCACCCAGTTGTTGGTGGAGACGCTGACCGTGATCTTGCTGGTACTCGTGCTGTTCAGGCTGCCGGAGTTTGTGAAATTCTCGAGCACGGCGGCGCGAATACGGGATCTGGTGGTGGCGCTTTTGGTCGGTGGATTGATCACCGTGCTGCTATTGGCGGTGGGGCAGGAGTCGCTCTACGACCCGGCGATGTACGGCGGCAATCCCATCTCGGCCGGGCATATCGACGGAAGCGTGCCGCTGGCCCATGGTCGAAATATCGTGAACGTCATTTTGGTGGATTATCGAACCCTGGATACCCTGGGTGAGATCTTCGTCCTCGCCCTGGCGGCGATGGGCGTCTACGCCATGGTTAAATTCAAGGCCTCGGAAGACGGGGAAGAGTCGTGATTAAATCGCAATCGCTGATATTACGAACGGCAACCCACTTTTTGTTGCCGCTTCAACTCCTGTTTTCGGTGTTCTTGTTGCTTCGCGGCCACAATGAGCCGGGAGGAGGCTTTATCGCCGGGCTGGTGGCGGCGGGGGCGATCGCGCTGTACCTGATCGCCTTCAACGCCGAGCGCACCAAGGAGTTGTTGCGCTTTTCACCGCACGACCTGTTTGGGATGGGGCTGTTATTGGCCTGCCTGGCGGGGATTCCGCCGCTCTTTTTGGGCAAGCCCTTTTTCACGGCTCTGTGGTGGCGTCCAGAGATACCCTTTTTCGGCGAGGTCGCGTTGTCGACCCCGCTGCTATTCGACATCGGCGTTTATTTGACCGTCATTGGTTCGGTGCTGGCGATTGTGCTGGCATTGGCCGAGGTGGAGGAGTGATATGGAACCTCTGATGGCAGTTGTGGTGGGGGCGTTATTTGCCGCCGCCGTGTACATGATATTGCGCCGAAGCATCGTGAAGATGGTGATCGGTCTGATCTTGTTATCCAATGCGGCAAACCTGGGGATCTTTACGGCCGCCGGGATGCGCGAGGGCGCACCGCCGCTGGTGGCCGCAGGCGATACCCATCCGATGGTGATGCCCTCGGCCGACCCCTTGCCGCAGGCATTGATTCTGACGGCGATTGTGATCGCCTTTGGGGTGTTGGCCTTCGCCGTGGTCTTGATCAACCGGGCCTATGAAATTGTGGGCGTCGATGATCTCGATGAGATGCGAACGACGGATCTGACCAAGGAGCTCGACTAATGAATACGGAACTCTTGGTCTTATTGCCGGTCCTATTGCCCATGATGGCCGCCGCTCTGTCGGTGGTGATGTGGCGTTCGCCGCTGGCGCAGCGCGTCATCGGCGTGGGCGCGACCCTGGCGCTGCTAGTGGTGGGCATTGTGCTGCTGATGGTGACCTGGGATCAGGGCATCATCACCATGGAGATGAGCGGTTTTGCACCGCCCTTTGGCATCGTGTTGGTCTCGGACTTGTTGTCGGCGATGATGGTGCTGATGACAGGGATCATGGGGTTTACGGTGGTGGTCTACTCGCTGGCGACGGCGACAGAGGATTACGAGCGCTTTGGCTACTATCCCCTGATGCACCTGCTTCACGCCGGTGTAGCGGGCGCCTTTTTGACGGGCGATATCTTTAACCTCTACGTGTGGTTCGAGGTCATGCTGGTGGCGTCGTTTGCCCTGTTAATTCTGGGCGGCAAGCGCTCCCAGATGGAAGGCGCCGTCAAATACGTGACCATCAACCTTGTGTCGTCGATGATCTTTTTGACGGCCATCGGCCTGACCTATGGGTTGGTGGGGTCGCTGAATATGGCCCATATCGCCGAGGTGCTGCAGGGCTCGGAGTCGCCGATGGTGACGGTGGTGGCCTCGATGTATCTGGTGGCCTTTGCCATCAAGGCCGGTTCCTTTCCCCTGTTTTTCTGGCTTCCGGCGTCGTATCACACCCCGCCGGTGGCGGTGTCAGCCCTATTTGCCGGGCTGTTGACCAAGGTCGGGGCCTATGCCCTGTTTCGATTCTTCACCCTCATCTTTACCCAGGATGTGGAGTTTACCCACAATATCCTGCTGTGGGCGGGGGCGATCACGATGATTACAGGGGTCTTGGGAGCGGCGGCTCAATTTGAGTTCCGGCGCATCCTGTCGATCCATATCATCAGTCAGATCGGTTATATGCTCATGGCCCTGGGCCTGTTGGCCAACCCCGATTTGCCCGCCGAGGTGGGCCAATTGGCGATCGCCGGCGGCATCTTTTATATCATCCACAACATCATCGTGAAGACGAATCTCTTCCTCATCAGCGGGGTGGTCTACCGGCTGATGGGCACCTATAAGCTCAAGAAGTTGGGCGGAATTTACCGAAAGAAGCCCTTCTTGGCGCTGCTCTTCTTTGTGCCCGCTCTGTCGCTGGGTGGTCTGCCACCGCTGTCGGGATTCTTCGCCAAGTTTGCGGTGATTCGAGCCGGTCTGGAGGCCATGGAGTGGTACGTCGTAGCCCTTGCGCTGGTGACCGGATTGTTGACGCTATACTCGATGGTCAAGATCTGGCTCTACGCCTTCTGGCGGCCGGCCCCCGACGATCAGCCCAATGCTCACCGTTTGGACGAGCCGAATACGCCGGATATCTGGGTGATGTACTTCCCGATCATCTTGCTCGGCATTTCGACGGTGGTGCTCGGCGTCTACAGTGAGCCCTTCTTTGAGTTGACCCTGGCATCGGCGGAGCAATTGCTGAATCCGTCCGAATATATCGAAGCGGTGGGGCTGGAGTCCGAGATTCAGCACGCCATTGAGTCCATCGATGAGGGAGGCGAGTAATGGTCGCATTAACCTGGAATATACTGCTCGCGCTGGCCTGGATGATTTTGGGCGGGACCTTTACGGGCCCATCCTTCGTCGTCGGGTTTATCTTCGGCTATATCTGCCTGGCCTTGATGCAGAGCCATATCCCGGTGTTGCAGGGCTACGCACGAAAGGTGCCCGGCTCGATTGGGTTTATCTTTTATTTCTTCTGGCAGGTCATCAAATCCAATATGGAAGTGGCCTATGAGGTGGCGACGCCGGGCCTGGCCATCAAGCCTGGTGTGACGGCGGTTCCCCTGGAGTTGGAGTCCGATGTGGGGATCACGATCCTGGCGAATTTTATCACCCTGACGCCGGGTACACTTAGCCTCGACGTGTCGGACGATAAGAAGGTTCTCTACGTGCATGCCCTTTACCTCGACGATGAAGAGGGCGTGCTTCAGAGCATCAAGGATATCGAGAAGCGAATCATCGATTTGCTGTACTGAGACCTCGCGCGGATTCGTCCTCAAAGGACCGATAGACATGTTAGATATGATCGTTCTTGCAACCTTTGCCATCTTGATGACGGCCATGATCTTGACCTTTGTACGGTTGGTTCAAGGGCCGACATTGCCCGATCGGGTGGTGGCCCTGGAGTTGATCGCCGCCATCGTGGTGGGCCTTATCGGGACCTATTCCATTCAGACGGGGATCCCCGATTTTGTGGACGTGGCGATCGTGATGGCCTTGATGGCCTTTTTGGCGGCCGTCGGGTTTGGACGCTACATCGAGAAAGGAGGGCTTCGCGATGGAAATGCCTAAGATCGTCCTGGAAGCCAGCGCGGGGTCGGAAATCATGGAGTTAATGGGTCAGTATATATCCCAGGAGTTCGCCAGTGATGTGGGGGCGGTGTTGTTGGGAGTGTTGATGTTGGTGGGGGCGCTGCTGATGCTCTTGGCGGCGGTGGGGCTGATTCGACTGCCCGATTTGCCGACGCGGATGCACGCCTCGACGAAGGCCGGGTCTCTCGGAGCGGCGCTGATCATGTTGGCGGTGGCGGTGGCCATGCCGTCGGCCGATGTGTGGGCACGGGTGATGGCGGTGATCGCCTTCTTGTTGCTGACCGCCCCGGTGGCGGCGCACGTGATCGGCCGAGCCGGTTATTTCGTTGGCGCCGGGCTGTGGGAGGGAACCATCAAGGACGATCTGGATAACCAATACGACTACGAGACCCATACGCTGCACAGCGGTCGGTTTCGGGAGCGCGAGATCGGCGGCGTCGATCCCGGCGTCACCGGCGTGGTAGACCCCGATGTGTCGGAGGAAGGCCAGCACAGGCCACCGGAGCCCGCGGATCGCGAGGTGGCACCATCATTGGTCGTGAAGGGAAGCGACCCCGTCGAGCTGGACACAGAGATGGGCCTCAAGGCCGAAGGGCCGGGGGTCGATGACTCCAGTGAGATGGAGGTTCCCGATGACCCCGAGGGCTTCGGACCGGGAGATCCGGTGGAAAAACCGGCCGACAAGGCCGAAGAAGCCGAAGCGGTCGAAGAAGCCGAAGACGTGGAAGAAGCCGAAGCGGTCGAAGAAGCCGAAGACGTGGAAGAAG
>CAYQBU010000125.1:0-4497 GCA_964415785.1 uncultured Bradymonadales bacterium | reverse complement strand
GAAGAAGCCGAAGACGTGGAAGAAGACGAAGAGAAAAAAAAACTGACGGAAGATGAAGGCGCGCCGGCCTGATTTAACCGAACCCAAAATGGGATCCATCACCTCGATACGAGGGGCTGGATCCCATCGTGGTTTCTAGGCGAAAATATGGCCAGTTGGGGATCGCTATGTCGCACCGAGGGTGCGACATGGGCCTTGGTTTTCGGGGGGATTAGCGGGATCGGGGTGCTTTTCTCAGTCGTTGTCGACCAGGAATTTTTGGGCAACAAGGCTGCCGAGTTGGTGCAGAAAGGGAAAGCTCAATTCGTCGTATTGGTAGTCGCCGTCATTGAGGCGCTCATTTTCGTTGACGTAGAGGGCGGCGGTGAGAAAGACGCCTCGTTGTGATTGGCGATCGGTGACGAAGGCGTTTTCGATGTGAAAGCCGTAGGCCCGGCCGCCTTTGTTGAAGTAATCGATGTGGTCTTCGGAGAGATGGTCTTCAAATCCGGAGAGGGCGGTTTTGAACCGACGGCGGTCCTCGTCGTCCAGGTATGATGCGTAATCGACGGGAGGGTATAGCATGGACTCGATCAGAATATCTCGACCGGAGTTGAGTCCTTCAAAGCTCACGGGGCTGAGCTCGGGGTGGAAAAGGGCGATCATCAATTCCTGATGGTCGCGCAGAGAGAGGTAATTCATGGTCGAAAAGTCCATCGGCGTGTCGATGACGGCGTCGTCTTCGATGTAGGACTGGCCGACCTGTTGGCCCTCGACGTCGATGGGGGGAAGGTCCAAAGAGCTCCTTTGCTGTGGACGCAGAAGCTGAAGGTGACTGCCGTCTTGGGCGACGCGCCAGACGGCGGGAGACCACTTTTGCTGCTCTGTGCTCAGTGGCGAGAAGAAGCGATGCTGCAGGCGGGTGCTCTCGAGGCCGGCCTCCCACATCGATCGGTTGAGCTGCTCGTGTCCCACAAAGTCAAAGAGTCGATTGTAGGCGGGGTTGCTCGATACGATCTGGGCGTCTTTGATCAGCTTTTGGAGCGGATAGAATTGCAGGGGATCAAAGATGGATTCCTGGGGGTAGTTAAACGCCAAAATATCTTCAAACCAGAGGGGGTCGTCGATGTCGACGGAGGGTTGTGTGTCGTCTCCAGCCAGCCGTTGAAGGGCGGCGATGGAGGCCAGGGTCTTGATGGAGCTGGCGGGGTAGAAGTACTCAACATCGACGCGAAACCCGTGTTGCACAAGGCAGGTCAGGCCGTCGCCGGCGTCGACGAGTTCACCCACGAGGAGCTGGAGGCGATGTGTGTCAGCGGAGTCGAGCAGGACCTGCAGGTCTTCAGACAGGTGGTCGCCGAGCCAATCGACCAGATGATTGGCGTCGTCGGCCCGGCGCTGTAGCTCCTGGCAGCGGGGATGGTCGTGCCGGTTGTTCATCGCCGCCTCGACACCGTTATAGGCCGGTGACGGCTCATCGATGTCCGTGTCGTCGACGGCTCCTGGTTTGATTGGGTAGGTCTCCCGGGGTTGTGGAGAGCCGTGACAGGCGCTCACCGACAAGACCAATGCCAACACCAGGAGCCATCGTTTCATTACTGGTCTCCGACGGGATCAGCGATCTCTGGTCGACTGTCGGCATCTGCTTGCGGCGGTTCCTCGCGAATGTAGGAACGCCCGGAGGTCTCGCTTTTTTCGTGGTGATCTCTCAGGAGCACCAGGGAGCTGGGAATGGTGCTCTGTTCCAGCCACTGAGCGAAGTTGTTGGCGTTCTGGATGTTGTAGTTGTAGTTATTATTGCTATCCAGATCGACACCTTCGGGATAGCCGAGAACGCGCATTGGGCGGGTGCGAATGACCAGGGAGTCCTCGTGGAAGGGTTGGGCGATGATATTTCGCCGATATTCAGGGGTAAAATCAAAATACTGTTCGGCGTTGGAGGGATAGTACAGGCCGAGGTTGAGCCCCAGGCTCTCCAGGGTCTGGGCCGTATCGACCATGGTGGTGTCGGCCGTAAGATCGCCGCGCATCGGAAAGACCCTGCCGTTGGCCCAGAGATCGCGAATAAAGTCGTATTGCTCCTGGTCGGTCAAGAAGATGGGAATGTCGCGGTTGTTATAGGTGCGAGCGGTGCGCCGAAGCCTGGCGGAGATGACTTGTCGGGACAGATCGTGGGCGCGTTCCAGGCTCTGTTGGCGGTCCCCGTCGTACTGTTCGGCGATCCGTCGTTTGGTGTCGGCAGTGTTGGACGGGGCCCAGCGGTCGATGAACTCCTCCGGGGTTTCGGCGGCGGCAAAGTTGATCCCATAGAGGTGATGAACGTTGCGGATCTCCTCGTCGAAATCCATGAGCAGCAAAATCGGCGAGCGGGCCCAGGCGGCGAGCAGGTAGTTTTGGTCGGTGCCGACGCCGAGCAAAATGCCGCCGTGGTCCTCGATGGAGGGTTGAAAGAGATGGTGATGATTTTCGTTGGACACCCAGTAGTGAACGTCACGGGTCAAGGACTGGGGGTTGGGGTCAAACTCAATCTGTGAGAGGGCCTGTCGAACCTTCTCGGGAAGAGGCTCGGAGGGGTTCATAACGGTTTGAATATGGGCATCGAAAGCGTCGTTGGACGCCTGCAATGCGCCATCGGAGGCGGTGTGTACAGAGGTCTCTGCGGCGCTGAAGGCGTTTCGCCAATCCTCGTCCGTAGGTCCTGTATCCCCGGCCTCTTCGGCGCCATCGTGTTCTGCGTCGGCCTCCGCGGTTGGCGACTCGGTACCCGGATCACAGGATGCGCAGCTCGGGGAGCTGCTGCAGCTCAAACCGATGGAAAGCACGAATAGGGTGGCAATGATCTGGAGCGCACGGGGTCGTCGCATAAACTACTCTCTATGAGTGAAACGTGAAGTGGATTTGTCACCGCTAAACGTGAAGCGGTGCAGGGCAAAAATGAAGATAAAGAGAGCGATTCCCATCAGGGGAAACCACTTCTCGACCATGCTCAGGCCGTCACCGGCATAGGAGTTGAATGCACGGTAGATGCTTATGGTGACGATGGAAATGCTAACGACGACGAAAGTAGCGGGCATCAGGGGGTAGCCCATGGCGCGATAGGGCCGTTTGGCATTGGGGCGGCGCCGTCGCAGGATAAACAGGGCGATGACCACCAGAGCACCCAGCAGCAACATGGCCACGCTGGTCAACTCGAGGAGGGCGTCGAAGGTTCCGGAGATGACGAGCAGTACACTGACGGCGGCCTGGACCCACAGGGCCAGCTCCGGTGTGGAGCGCGACCCCCAGTGGCCGATCGATCGGGGCAAGACGCCATCTCGGCCCATGGCGGCCACGATGCGGGAGCCGGCAAAGATGGTGGCGTTGACAGAGCCCAAGAGGCCGATGGCGATGATGGCCACGGCTGCTAGCTCCCCGTGGGTGCCCCAGAGGGCGGCCGACGTTGCGGTGCCGGCCTCCATGGAACCCATCAGTCCCCCAAGTCCCAGAACGGCCACGAACGCGGCGCCCATCAAGGCATAGACCAGGGTCACCAGAACCGTTCCTCCGATGAGGCCGATCGGTAGATTACGCTGGTAGTCGTCGACTTCTCCGGCCACGTAGGCCACGGCGTTCCACCCGGAATAGGCGAAATAGACGGCCAGAAAGGCGCCTGTAAACCCGGCGACCAGCGATAGGTCGTGATCGTTGACGATGTCTTCGGCGGCCACGACCGACTCATGGGGCGCCGTCGCCAGGACCCACAGAGATACCAGAGCCAGCAGGAAAATAGGCACCAGAGACAGGGTGATTTGGACCCGCTCCGAGGTCTTGGCGCCCAGAACATTGATGGCTGTGAGGACCAAGAGTAGGACAATTCCCGACAATCTAACGCCGGTGATCGATATCGGTCCGATGGCCACCCATTGAGCGGTCAAATCGACGTCCGTTACGGGAGCCAAAAGCACGGGCAACTGATACTCGCAGATGGCCACAGACATGGTGGCAATGGAGCCGCAGAAGACCCCCAAAAATAATAGCCACCCACCGGCGACGGCGGTGGAGCGGCCGTAGGCGGCGTCCAAAAAGACGTAGTCCCCGCCGGATCGGGGAAACATTGAGCCCAGCTCTGCATAGGCAACGGATCCGCACAAAGCGACAAATCCGCCGAAGATCCACACGGCCATATAAGCCGGGTAGTTCGGCAATTGCTCGGCAACGATTCGGGGGGCGAGAAAGATTCCGATACCCAACATCGAACCGGCGACCACGGCCACCGCGCCCCATGGGCCGATGACTCTTTTTTCACCGCATTTTGAGCGGCCCGTTGCTGGGGAGCTTTCCATTCATCTACTTTATTTTCAAAACTTCTAAATCTTCATATTTACTACGCCTTGAGCAACAGGCCCTCGACTTTGCAGCCGGCGACCGTCAACTTCGGCTCCAGGCGTTATAAGACGTCTGATGAATAGTCCACGCGATGGAGAGGCCGTCGGGTGAAGTCAGGGATCAACAAATAGAAATCCGGACTCCAGGCGGGCC
>CAYQBU010000124.1:0-11997 GCA_964415785.1 uncultured Bradymonadales bacterium | reverse complement strand
GGTCGTTGAGATCGGGAGAGGCAGTGGTGGCGGTCAAGAACTGGACCAGATCCTCGACGGTGAGGCCCAGGGGACCGGCGGTGGAGACGGAGCTTGCGCCGAAGAAGTCTCCGCTACGCCCGATGCGCCCGAAGGTGGGTTTGATGCCCACAATGCCGTTGAGGGCGGAAGGGATGCGAATGGAGCCGCCTCCGTCGGAGCCTGTGGCCAGAGGGGAGAGGCCGAGGGCGACGGCGACTCCGGCGCCGGTGGAGGAACCGCCGGCGGCGTACTCGGGGCGATGGGGGTTGCGGGGCATGGAGAAGAATTCGTTATAGCCGCAGGGGTCCATGCCCCACTCGGTGGTGTGGGTGGTGCCGACGAGGAGGGCGCCGCTTTGGCGCAGGGCGGCGACCATGTGGGCATCGTCGGAACTCGAGGGCATGGGTGAGGGGCCGCCGCAGTAGGCGGATAGGCCAATCATAGCGTAGTGATCTTTGACGGGGATGGGGATGCCATCGAGGGGGCCTAGCGGTTCGCCGGAGGCGTAGCGATCGGTGCTCGCCTGGGCGGCGCGATAGGCGCGATCGCGGTCCAGGGTCCGAAAGGGGCTGAAATGAGCGTGGCCAAACTGGCGGCGATCGACGCCGGAGAACAGCTTTTCCAGGACCTCGAGAGGGGTGGTGTCGCCGTCGCGATAAGCGGTGTGGAGCTGGGCTGCTGAGGGGCGAGGATCGTCGTGGTCGGGCAGCGGGCGATCGGCAGAGGTCCAGGCGCACAGGTGGCGTTGAGGTAGGGGGCCAGGGTGGACGCCCATGGGAGAACGAGCATCGGCGTCCAGGTTCAGGAGGTCGCGGATGCCGTGATCTTCCATCAGCAGGTGGGTGGCGACGCGACCGCCGGCTTCAGTGTGCACGAGAGAACGGGCAGCTCGAACGGATACACCAGTCAAACGCATGGAAACTCCGGGGGACTTATCCAGGATTAATCACGACTCGTCTACTGCGGCGGATCAGAGCTTAGAGGCCTGCATCTCACCCCAAGGGCATTTCTTCGCTTTGCTCAGGGCACACTCCGCGACGATGCCTCCGCACCCCAAGAGTATTCGGTCGCTGCGCTCCCAGCGCGCTCAGGGCGCGTTACGACGTCTTATGAATAATCCGGGAAGTGATACAGCGAAGCGAATTAATTGGCCAGGGATTCAAGGAGATCGGCGACGGCCTGTTGGTGCTCGTCGGTGCTCTGGATGAGGCCCTGGAGGGCGGCCGTGATATGAAGGGAGGTGTCCAGGTCGTTGTCGACGCTTCGATAGAGGGCGGCCTTGGCCATGCGCACCGCTTTGGGCGGCAAAGAGGCGATCTGACGGGCCGTGGCCTGGGCCTCGCTGATGAGGTTGTCGTCGGAGACGACGCGGTGGACCAACTCGATTTCGGCGGCGTGGTCGGCGTCGATAACCTGAGCGGTGAGGATTAGCTCCAGGGCACGGGCGAAGCCAACGACCCGATTGAGGAGGTAGGCACCGCCATCGCCGGGGATGAGGCCCACCCTGGCGAAGGTGGAGCCGAATTTGGCGCTCCGGGCGCTGATGCGCAGGTCGCACATGAGCGAGAGGCCGAGGCCGGCGCCGATGGCGGGGCCATTGATGGCGGCGATGGTGGGCTTGTCGAAGCTATTAAAGCGACGGGGGATGGACTGCATGCCGCGAAGGTATTTGTCGCGCAGCTCCACGGGGTCGCCGGCGAACATGCCCGTTTCGTCGCGCATGGCTTTGAGATCGCCACCGGCGCAGAAGGCGGAGCCGGCGCCGGTGATAATAACGACGTGAATATCGTCGTCCAATTCGGCGCGGTCGAGGGCGTCGACAAGCTCGGTGACCATCTCGTCGGAGTAGGCGTTTCGGGCCTCGGGACGATTGAGGGTGATGGTGGCGATGGCGTCTTGGGTATCGTAGAGGACGTCGGCCATAGAAGCTCCAAAATAATATCAGGGGATAGTATAGCAATTGCGGATTAGAATTAGGCACAGACAGGGGTCAAAGCAAGTGCTGGAGTTCCTCGAGGTAGCGCTCGCCGAGGCGTTTCCAGCTCAGGTGGGAGAGGTCGGGCGGCGGGGTCTGGTGGAGGCGTTGGGGCGATTGGAGCAGGGGCCGCAGGTGGGCCTTGAGGGCGTTTCGGTCATCGACGGCGGAGTCGGCATGGGAGGGGTATAAGAAGGGAGCGTCGAAGAAGTCGGGATAGGCGAGGCGGTCGGGAAGAACGGGGCGACAGCCGAGGACGACGGCCTCCTGGACGGCCAGGCCCTGAAATTCATGCAGGGCGGAGGAGACGACGAGGTCGCTTCGGCGCAGCCAGTTCAGGTAGGTCTCGCGGTCTTCGACGTAGCCGAAATGGTCGATGCGATCGCGCAGCCGTTGGCGGGCCTCCTCAAAGATCGGTGGGGCCTGACGAAAGCGTTGGCCGAGGACCACGAGTCGAAAATCGAGCCCCTCGTCATGGAGATCGAAGAGGGCCTCAAAGAAGCGATCAGGGGCCTTGTCGTGCTCCCAGCGATGATTCCACACAATGCGCGGAGATCGCGGTAAATCAGGTTCATGTCGCACCCTGGGAGCGACAAAGAGGCTGTTTTCCAGGGGGACGGGCAGCACCTGGCTGTGGTGTCGTAGCTCGTCGATGACACCTCCGGGGATCTGGTCGGGCATGCGGTCGAGAAAATGGTCGGCCTTCTCGAACATGGAGTCGCGGTTGTAGGGGGAGTTAAACAGGACCTGATCGGCGGCGAGGGCGGTGTAGAGGTTGGTGACCAGGAGGTTGGCGTTGAGGCGGTCGTCCTGGGTGGGGTAGGCGAATTGGTTTTCGTGGTAGTAGACGGCGGTGGGGATGGTGGCGAGGTGGGGGACCATGCCCTTGAGGCCGGCGAGGTCGACCATGGAGGTGGCGACGATGAGGTCGGGGTGGAGGTCGGCGAGCTCGTCGTCGAAGGCCCAGAAGAGGCTATTGCCGCGGCTACGCCAGGGAAAATGGCGGGGGGGCTGGGTCTTGAGGGTGATCTCGAAGTGAGGTCCGAGGAAGTCGATAAGGCCGCGGGCCCATCGCTTGTGGCTGGGGGCGTGGTAGGCGGAAAGGAGCAGGAGGTGGGGGCGTTTATTCTTCGTCATGCTCGTCGGGGGCTTCGGGGACTTCGGGGAGGTCGCCGCGGCGGACTTGGAGATCGTGCTCCAGGCCAGAGGCCTCGATTTGATCGAGGAGGGCGTCGAGTTCGATGTCGGCGTCGGGGGCGACGATGGCCTCGATGAGGAGAGGCGATTGGCTCAAGTCGAGCAGGCGTTGGAGATCGTCGGCGTCGAATTCATCGCCGGCCGGGGTCTGCCACTGGTCGTCGGCGATGTGGAAAGCCAGGTGGGGCGTGGAATGGCGGTCGGTGGACTCTGCGTCGTCGTGACCGGCGTTGTCGTCAATGGCGTCGTCGGCGGGCCTTTGGCGATGGCTGGTGGCGTAGATGGCACGATCGGTGGAGTCGCGGTCGGTGGCCTCCTGGGCCTGTTGAGCGCGCTCCACGGCGTTGGGAGGGGATTGGTCGGTCATGGGAGCGGGGCCCGTACTGCAGGCGGTGGCCATGAGGCCGAAGGCGGCGAGGATGGCCAGAGCTGAGCGTGGCATGAGATGGTCCCAGAGCAGGGGGAAGAAATAACGAAGGCGCCAGGGCAGTCCATAGACTGCGCGCTGGCGCCTCGGTGAGTCAATCGTCGGGCGATCAGAGCCGCGGCGAGTAGTACTCAACGACCAGGTTTTCCTGGACTTGAACCGGGACGTCCTGTCGGGCGGGCAGCGATTCCATGCGGCCCGTCCAGGTGCTGGCGTCAAAGTTCAGATAGCCCGGAAGACGAAGCGTGGGAGCGGACACCGATTCCTCGATGACGTCCAGCTCCTGGCTCTTGGGCTTGACGGTGATCTCTTGTCCCGGCTGAACGCGGTAGCTGGGGCGGTCCACGATCTCGCCATCGACCATGATGTGGCGATGGACGACCAGCTGACGGGCAGCGGGGATCGTGGGGGAGATGCTGAGTCGGAACACAACGTTGTCGAGACGCTGCTCCAGAAGGCGCAGCAACACCAGACCGGCCGGATCGCGGGAGGCCTGGGCTTCGACAAAGAGGTTACGGAGCTGCTGCTCGCCGATCCCGTAATTGTAGCGCAGCTTCTGCTTTTCGTAGAGCTGCTTTTTGAATTCGCTGAAGCGTTGGCGGCCTTTGCCGTGCTGTCCCGGGGGGTAGGGACGACGGTCAGCGAGTTTTCGGGTCAGGCCCGGCAGGTCGGTGCCGAGGCGACGGGCGATGCGCAAGCGGGGTCCAGTATAACGTGCCATGATACCTGTCTTTTCCAGTTAAGTCGTCAACCTATAAGGGAGCGCGCTGCCATCAAATCGTTGCTACATGCCACGCTGGGAGCGGGCGCGCCTCTTCATAAATGCTTATCAAAACGCGAGTTTGTCGCTGCGGGGAATGGACGAGCATAGCGCGCCCAAAGAACCCACAAAAGGGCGGCCAACATAGGGACGGGCGGCGAGGAATGCAAGAGGAGTTTTGATTGCGGCGATCGCGAGGGTCAAAAATGGGGGCGATGAGGCACCGAGGGAGCGACACCAGGGGCATGTGGATTGGGGATGCGGCGACGATCGGCATTTTGGGTGCGGTGGCGCGATCGCCGGTGGCGAAATGGCGCCAATGGGGCACCGAGGGAGCGACATGAGGTGTGTGTGGGCTGGGAAAACGGAGATCAGGAGGGGATCATGACGTCGCCATAGGAGGCGATCTCCGAGGGGTTGAGGAGCGAGGGGGGATGGGGCTCAAGGGCGGCGCGGAGGGCGGCAAGGGCGGTGGTTTCGACGGGGAGAGGCGAGGGGATGAGGGGAGGAGCGAAGGGAAGGCGGTTGATGAGG
The DNA here is from genome assembly GCA_964415785.1 of uncultured Bradymonadales bacterium. Classification (GTDB taxonomy): domain Bacteria; phylum Myxococcota_A; class Bradymonadia; order Bradymonadales; family Bradymonadaceae; genus SLJM01. The sequence goes on along the minus strand of CAYQBU010000124.1, from coordinate 7,083 downwards.
CGGGCGAGGGAGAAGGCGAGCACGGAGTCCGGGCGATCGGGGCCGTAGAGAAGTGGGGTGCGGAGGATGGTGAGGCGATTTTGATAGGGAGCGAGGAGGGTTTCGGCGCGGTGGAGGCTCTCGGTGTAACCTCGGGGCAGGAGGGGTTGGGCAATGGTGGAGCGGAAGACAATATGGGGGTCGGTGGGCCAGGTGTGGGAGAGTTGGAGCAGCGATTGAAGGCGCTCGATATGGGTGGCCTGGAAGCGATGGGCGGTGCCGTTATAGAGGCTGTGGCGAAAGAGGATGAGGGCGCGGGGGGCTTCGACAAAGCTGGAGTCGGCGAGGGCTTCCAGGTTGCCGAGCCAGATGACGCCGTGCATCCAGGGGTGCTCGAATTCGTCGGGATGGGGTGGGCTGCCGTCGACGAGGCCGATGATGCGGTGGCCCATGGCGCGGCCAAAGCGGGCAATCTCGGCGCCGGCGTAGTGGTCGATGCCGTCGATGATCAGGGTCTGGCGGTGATATTTCATGTCGTATCAGTGGCATGTTAAGTTGGATTGACTTGCGCTATACCGATCAACGGATCCGGGGATTGGAGTAGACCGACAGCACCCTGGTTATTATTGTAGAGCGAAGGAAGTTCGAAGTGGTCCTGGTCGGAGATGGACAACGGTTTGAACGAGGACCCGTGGTACCCTGAGTAAAGCTGGACGACGATCAGAACATGGCAGAATATATGCGCATAGGCCCACCGGCCAACGATGCGGAGAAGCAGGGGCTTCGGATGCTTCGCCAGCAATTGCCCGATCACTATCAGATCCTGGGCAACTTCAATCTAAGGCTTCCCCAGCGGAGAAATTCGCTGGAGTACGATGCGGTAGTGATCGGGGAGTATGGATTTTACGCCGTAGAGATCAAGGGGTGGATCGGCGAAATCAGGGGAGGGGATCGCAACTGGTACGTGCCCTGGGGCAAGATGTCCAATCCGCTGTCGCACCTGGAAAAGAAGACCAAGGCGTTGGCCCATTATATAAGGAGTGAAGTCGGCGGGGCTTGCGACGATTGTTTTTTTGAGCCGGTGTTGTTTTTTCCGCGGGAAGGAGCACGGCTGGATTTGCCGGATTCCATGAGGCAAAACGTGGTCAAGCGCGGTCGGCTATACGACCACTTTGTGGATCTGGAGATGGTGAGAAAGAAAGGGCCCGGTCCCTTTCGGCAACAGAACAAGCGCCAGGCGGTGATCGATGCGATCACGTCGATCGCTTCCCCCGGGGAAAAGGGTGTGTTTCTGAGCTATTATGAGGTCAGCGACGAATGTCCAAGGCCCAATCAGCCCTATCGGGAGTTTTTGGCTTCCCACCAGTATTTGCGGAAACGCTCGAAGGTACGGATCAAGGCCTATTCGATGGACTCATTGCAGACCAATGAGGCGTTGAGGCAATCCAAGAATCGAGTTGTTCGGGATCTGGCGGCGTTGGACGTCTTGGCGGACAATCCCTACGTGGCCAGGGCCTACGAGATGCAGCCGGACCACGATGATGAGATGATCTTTTATCTGGTCAGTGAGTGGGTGAGTACGACGACGCTGGGCGACTATCTCAAGCAAAGCGATCCCGACGAGGAAGAGCGGCGGGGATTGGCGAGGCATCTGGTGGAGGCGGTGCGGTCGGTGCATGACGCCGGGATCGCGCACCGCAATCTGCATCCCGACGCCATTTATATGACGCAGGACAGGGCGAAGGTACCGTTGAAGATCGCCGATTTTGATTTTGCGCGAATTGAAGAAGAGGAGTCGATCGCCGATCTGGTCAAAGCGATGGGGACGGCGGGATACCGGGCACCGGAGCTGGGACTGGCGGATGCGGATTACGACGTGAGGGTCGATATTTTCGCGTTGGGGGCGATTTTATTTGAGCTGTTGTCGGGATCTCAGCTCTTTGAAGCGGCCTCGGATCTGGTCAAGATCGAGGAGACGTGGAGCGAGCGGGCCGGTGAGATCAAAGGGGAAAGGGCGCGGGAGGTGATCGGTGCGATGGTGTCGCCGGATCGCCAGCGTCGACGGGCGGGAATGGAAAGGGCGCTCCAGGAGGACCTACCCTGGAGCAAGTAAGGAGCAAGTGCGAGACCATCGAGGATCGCCAGCGATCGGGGGAAGAAGAAGGGGTTGACAGAGGCGCAAGGTCACCTTAAGTTATGCCGCCTTACCCGATCGCCTATTGGGTGGAATGTATCCATAGACAGGCGATGGCTAAAAGCAAGCGGCCAGACAGTCGGGTGAGTCAACACCACGAACTATTTTTAAGAGACGCGTGTCGAGCTCCAACAGAGACGGAATACAAATTGTCGGCCATCCCTTGGAAACGGGACATATGCAAGAGTTGAGCGAGGCCATCGACGAGATGGGCCAGTCCTCAGCGAGGCATGGTGTTGTGTGTAGGGGAGATGCCGGCATGCACATTTGTAGCAACCCGGTGGGTGGGCGGCGACGGTTTGGCCCGAGCGGCGGCCAACCGGTCGAGAGACGCGGGCGCGTCGGACGGTAGAGAACAATGGTAGCGGGCCAAGTATGGCCGAGTTGCCGAGTCCTTTTTTTTCGGTTCAGAAGCACTCCAGAAGGAGAGATAATGGGTCAGACGGTGAAGTCGAATTTCCGGATTCGGAAAGATTATGGGACGATTGAGCGGGTAGTAGATATTCCCAATCTGATCGACGTCCAGCGGCGCTCCTACGGTGAGTTCCTGATGGCCGATGTGCCCCCAGAAGAGCGGGGTAGCGAAGGGCTACAGGGCGTCTTTGAGAGCGTCTTTCCGATCAAGGACTTCAATGAGACGTCGACGTTGGAGTTTATCAGCTACGACATCGGCGATCCAAAATACGATATTGATGAGTGCGTGGCGCGAGGGATGACCTACGCCGCGCCGGTCAAGGTCGTGATCCGGCTGGTGGTGTGGGACGTCGACGAGGATACGGAGACGCGCACCATCCGGGACGTGAAGGAAAAAGAAGTCTTTTTTGGCGATATTCCTCTGATGACGGAGAAGGGAACCTTCATCATCAACGGAACGGAGCGGGTGATTGTGAGCCAGCTTCACCGTTCGCCGGGAGCGTTCTTTGATCACGACGACGGCAAAAAGCACTCGTCGGGCAAATTGCTCTACTCCGCACGGGTGATCCCCTATCGTGGATCGTGGCTCGATCTGGAGTTTGACTCCAAAGACATCGCCCATGTGCGCATCGACCGAAAGCGCAAGATGCCGGCGACGGTGCTGTTGAAGGCGTTGGGTTACTCCGAGGAGGAGTTGCTCAATTATTTCTACGATACGGAGACCATCCATATCGAGGGCACCCAGTACTTCAAGGACGTCAACCTGGACGTGCTCAAGGGCCAGGTGGCGACGCTGCCGGTGGTCGATGATGACGGCAATGTGCTCATCAAACAGGGCAAGAAGTTTACGCGCGGATCGATTCGACGCCTGGCGAAGGCGGAGGTCAAACGGATCCCCGTATCTCTGGAAGAAGTGGTGGGCAAGATCGCGGCACGCGATGTCTACGACAAGGAGACGGGCGAGATCCTGGTGGAGTGCAACGAAGAGCTGAGCGAAGAAAAGCTCGAAGAGTTGATGAGCCGGGGGATCGAAGAAGTAGAGATCCTGTTTATCGACAACGTCAACGTCGGTCCCTACCTGCGCGACACGTTGTTGACGGATACGGCGGGCTCGCCGGAAGACGCGATTTTGGAGATTTACCAGCGGTTGCGTCCCGGAGATCCGCCCACCGAGGAGCAGGCCCAGAACCTGTTCGACAACCTGTTTTTCAATCCCGAGCGCTATGATTTGAGCGACGTGGGTCGGCTGAAGCTGAACCACAAATTTCACCGAGAGACGGTGGAACCGCTGGAAGAGCGAGAGCGGGAATTGGAGTCGGCGATCGAGGCTTCGGAGGACGACGCGGAGCTCGAAGAGCTGAACGAAAAACTCGTCGAGGTCCGAGAGGAGCTGGAGCCGTGGCGCATTCAGACGCTGCGCGAAGAAGACATCATGGAGACCGTCAATTACCTGATGGAGCTTCGAAACGGCCGAGGCTCGGTCGATGATATCGACCACCTGGGCAATCGCCGGGTGCGTACGGTGGGTGAGTTGTTGGAGAACCAGTACCGGATCGGTCTGGTGCGCATGGAGCGAGGCATCAAGGAGCGGATGAGCGTCTCCCAGGATATCGAGACGCTGATGCCCGACGACCTGATCAACGCCAAGCCGGTCAGCGCGGTGCTCAAGGAGTATTTCGGCTCCAGTCAGTTGTCGCAGTTTATGGATCAGACCAACCCGCTGTCGGAACTGACCCATAAGCGCCGACTGTCGGCGCTTGGACCGGGTGGATTGACCCGTGATCGAGCGGGATTTGATGTGCGCGATGTGCACGTGACGCACTACGGTCGCATCTGCCCGATCGAGACGCCGGAAGGCCCCAATATTGGGCTGATCGCCTCGCTGTCGACCTATGGCCGCATCAACCAGTACGGCTTTATCGAGTCCCCCTACCGAACGGTGGAGGATTCGAAGGCGACGGAAGATGTGCGCTACTATTCGGCGCTGGAAGAAGAGCATAATATCATCGCTCAGGCGAATACGAAGCTCGATGAGGACGGCAATATCACCGAGCAGGACGTGGCCGCACGAGACGCCGGGGAGGCGACGATTGTGTCGCCCGAAGAAGTGACCCTGATGGACGTGTCGCCAAATCAGTTGGTGAGCGTGGGAGCGGGCCTGATTCCGTTTCTGGAAAACGACGATGCTAACCGAGCGCTGATGGGCTCCAATATGCAGCGTCAGGCGGTGCCGATGATCAAACAGCGGGCACCGCTGGTGGGCACGGGAATCGAGGGGACCGTGGCCCGCGATTCAGAGATCGTCATTCAGGCCAAGCGAGCGGGCGTGGTGGAAACGGTGGATTCGGAACGAATCGTCGTTCGACCCTACGACAGCGGCGATGAGCTGTTTGTGAAGCCCGACATCTATCGGTTGATGAAGTGGACGCGTTCCAACCAGGGAAGCTGCTTTAATCAGACCCCGATCGTCGATGTGGGCGATGAGGTCAAAGAAGGAGAAGTGCTGGCCGACGGTCCGACGACGGAGCGAGGCGAGTTGGCACTGGGCCACAATTGCGTGGTCGCCTTCATGCCCTGGGGCGGATATAATTTCGAGGATGCGATCTTGATCAGCGAACGTCTGGTCAAAGATGACTGGTATACGTCGCTGCATATCGACGAATACGAGTGCACGGCTCGAGACACCAAGTTGGGACCGGAAGAGATCACCCGTGACATCCCCAATGTCGGCGAAGATGCGCTGGCGGATCTGGATGAGGCAGGGGTGATTCGAATCGGTGCCGAGGTGACGTCCGATGACATCCTGGTGGGCAAGATCACGCCCAAAGGAGAGTCGCAGTTGTCGCCGGAGGAGAAATTGCTGCGGGCTATCTTCGGTGAGAAGGCCGGAGACGTGCGCGATACCTCAAAGCGGATGCCTCCCGGAACCAAGGGCACGGTGATCGACGCCCAGGTGTTTTATCGCGAGGGTGCAGAAAAGGATGCACGTACCCAGGCGATCGAAGACGCCGAAGAGGCGCGACTGCTCAAGGATCAGAATGACGAGATCCGAATCCTGAGGGATGCGGCCTATCGCAAGATGCACGATTTGCTGGTGGGCAAAGAGACTCAGGGCGCACTCCACGACGAGTCGAAGCAAGTGCTCGTCGATGAGGGCACGGAGTTGAGTGAAGAGATTCTGGCGGAGGTGCCGAGACGGTACTGGCCGGACCTCGATATCGACGAGGATACCACGACGACGCTGATGACCATCCTGGGCGATGTGGAGGATGAGATCCTCGACATCCGAATGACCTATGGAGAGAAGATCAAAAAGATCCGAAAGGGCGATGATCTTCAGCCCGGTGTCATCAAGATGGTCAAGGTCCATGTGGCGATCAAGAGAAAGCTGCAGGTGGGCGATAAGATGGCCGGTCGTCACGGCAATAAGGGTGTGATCAGCCGGGTTTTGCCGGTGGAAGACATGCCCTACCGCGACGATGGAACGCCGGTGGACGTGGTGCTCAACCCGCTGGGTGTGCCGAGTCGGATGAATATTGGACAGGTCCTGGAGACCCATATGGGTTGGGCGGCCAAGGGCATTGGCGAGAAGATCTCGCGAATGATCGAAGAGTCGCAAAAGCCGGAGAATCTGCGTCATTTCCTCAAGCAGGTCTATAGTGACCCGGAGCAGGTGGAAATGATCGAAGAGATGACCAAGGAAGATGTGGTGGAGTTTGCGGAGTCGATCCGCGAAGGCGCCCACGTGGCGACGCCGGTCTTCGACGGTCCCGACGAAGAAGAAATTCGGGACATGCTGCGCCTGGGCGACCGGGAAGCCAGTGGTCAGACCACGCTCTATGATGGTCGCACAGGAGAGGCCTTTGATGGTCCGGTGACCGTGGGCGTGATGTACGTCTTGAAGCTCCATCACCTGGCCGATGATAAGATTCACGCCCGTTCCATTGGGCCCTACAGCCTGGTCACCCAGCAGCCCCTGGGTGGTAAAGCGCAATTCGGTGGTCAGCGCCTCGGAGAGATGGAGGTGTGGGCGATCGAGGCCTACGGAGCGGCCTATACGCTGCAGGAGTTTTTGACGGTCAAGAGCGACGACGTCCAAGGTCGAACGCGGATCTACGAATCGATCGTCAAGGGCGACTTCAGCCTTGATCCCGGCATGCCGGAGAGCTTCAACGTGCTCATCAAAGAGCTCCATTCACTGTGCCTCAACGTCGAGTTGTTGGAAGACGTCGCTTAAGCAAAGAGCGATGCTCCACCTGCCGCCGCCGGCGCGTCAAGGCCGGTGGCGGTGGCTCGATCCCTACGTATAGATAGCACCTCTTTGCGTCCCTTAAGGAGGGTCCCTTGAAAGACATTTTCAGCTTCTTCGAAAAGCCCAAAGACCCGCTCAGCTTCTCGGCGATCCGAATCGGAATCGCCAGCCCAGAGCGGATTCGCGAGTGGAGTCACGGTGAAGTCAAGAAGCCGGAGACCATCAACTACCGGACGTTCAAGCC
>CAYQBU010000123.1:0-12036 GCA_964415785.1 uncultured Bradymonadales bacterium | reverse complement strand
CAGATCCAGCCGCCGAAGCCGATGGCGATGATGAAGCAAAAGAGGCCCACCAGGCCGTGGATCAACGTCGCTCCCAGCACGGCGAGGGCGGTCCAGACGGAAAACCAGATCACAGCGACCACGAAAAAGGTGAAATAGACCAGGGCGTTGAGCCCCAACAGGGGCATGGTTTTACCCAGTAGAGAGGCCGCTTGTTTCATGTAGCTCTGGGACTGTTGTGCCATCGTATAGCCTCGCCAGGTTGGGAAACGCTCAAACACCATTTGTCGCATCCAAGATGCGAAATATTAGGTCAATGCAGGGGTGAAAGCAACGGCGAAGGGGGCGTCGACGCCAACGAGGTCAGTCGGTGTCGCCGATATCGTAGGTGACGGTGTCCCCCGGTTCGTAGGTCCTCGATTCAAAGAGGATGTCCTCGATCTCGAAGGGGTTTCCGAACTCATCTTTGGTGTGGCCCGTGGCCATAAAGAGGGTCGCCAGAGAGGCGGAGTCGGGGTGAACGATGAGGTGAAGGCGGTGGCCATCGTCGTTCAGCACCGCCGAAGGCGCTTGCGAATTTCCGAAGGGCGGGCACTAGCCGTCGGTGAGGTCGTTCAGGGTGTTAAGGAGGGCCTCGGGGGTGAAGGGCTTTTGGAGCAGAGGGGCGTCCAGATGATCCAGGGATTGCTGGGTTTTGGGAGAGCGGATGCCACCGGTCATGAAGGCCAGGCGTCCGCTGAGTCGGGGAGAGAGCTCGACGAGGCGGCGGTGGAACTCAAGGCCGGAGAGGCCGGGCATGAAGACGTCGCAGAGGATGGCATCGATCGGTGGGTTTTCGAGCCCTTGTTTCTCGATGAGCTGAAGGGCTTCCCTGGCGCTGGTGGCGGTGATGACGGCGGCCTTATCCTGGAGCATGCGCTTGATGGAGGCGCAGATGGCCGGTTCGTCGTCGATGATCAGGAGTCGAATGGGTTCTTCCAGGGGGGATGTCGCGGCAGCAGTGGGGGTGGAGGTGGCATCGTCGGAGGCGATGGGCAAGAAGACGCGGAAGGTCGTGCCCTGGCCGGGGGCGGAGTCGAAGTCGATGTGACCGCCGAAGGAAGTGACGTTGCGATGGGAGATGGGAAGGCCGAGGCCCGTGCCCTCATCGGGGGGACGGGTGGTAAAGAAGAGGTCAAAGAGTTGGGATCGGTTCTCTTCGGGGATGCCCTCGCCGGTGTCGGAGACCTGGAGGACGACGGAGTCATCCTGTTGGTAGACCCGGAGCTCGACGCGATTGTCGGAGGCGTTGCCCTCGGAGATGGCCTGGGCGGCGTTGGTCAACAGGTTGAGGAGGACCTGGGCGAGCTTGGAATGGGTGGCGGTGACAGGGGGGACGTCGTCGAGATGCTCGACGTAGCGGGCCTTGTGCTCGATGGTCTTTTTGACCATCCGGCGTGTGGAGTCGACGACGGCGGAAATGTCGACGGGAACAAGCTCGGTTTCTACCTTGGAATTCGAGAAAATGCGCAGATCGCCGACGATGTCGGCGATCTGGTGGCCACCATCGGAGGCGTCTCGAAGGGCGTCGTGGAGCGCCGAGAGTTGTTGGGGGCTAGGGGCAGTATTGGTGCGGGCGAATTGCTCCAGGGTGCGGCAGACGTAGTCGATATTGGAGATGACATAAGCCAAAGGATTATTGATCTCGTGGCCGACCCCGGCGGCGAGAGTGCCGGCGGTGATCATGCGGTCCATCTGCATCAGGCGGGTGGTCATCTCCTTTCGGTGGTAGATATCACGGCCGACGCAGAGCTGGGCGACTCCGTCAGGGAAGCGAAGGTTGATGGCCACGACCTCCAGGTGGGCCGGAGGCTGCTGTTCGGTATTGAGGCGAAACTCATGGAGTGCGGAGGTGGCGCCGATGCCGTCGAGGTTGTCGAGCATCAGGGTGAAGAAGTCGACGTCGCTGGGGTGGATGATGGCACAGGTCGAGGTGTCTCGTAGCTCGTCGAGGTGCTGAAGGTCGAGGAGATCCAGGAGGGCCTGGTTGGCGTAGGTGATGCGGCGGTTCTGGGCGATCCAGATGGCGTCGGGAAGATGTTCGATGAGGCGCTGGAAGCTGATCTGGTGTTCTCTTTCAATGCGCAGAAATTGGATCTCTCGCTGGTACTTCTGGATATTCTGGAGGGCCTGGGTGGCCACAGGGGCGACGCGGCGAGCGAAGGCGACGGCGTCGGCGCCAAAGGAGCCCCGCTGGCCATCGGTGCAGATGAGCATGGCCTCGCTTAGAGGGATATGGAGTGCCGATTGAACGAGGTCGGCGATGGGATGGAGGTGATCCTGCCACTCGCGGATGGGCCTGACATTAAAGGTCGATGTCGGCCCCTGGGAGCGTATACGGGCGAAAAATTCGCCGGGAGTCCAGTGGGTGTCGGCCAAGCGGGGGTCGGTGCTGGCGATGGGGATCATGCGGCGGGCATCGTCGCCGTCGGGGGTGAGCAAGAAGGCGTGCTCAAAGGACATATGTTGGCGCAAGAGGTCGACGAGGGTGGTGAAGATATCATCGACGGATTGGGCCTCGCCGAGGGGGATGAGGCCCTGGAGAAGGGATTCGGTTTGACGGCGCAGCGTCTGTTCGCGTCGGCGGGCGCGCTCGAGGTCGAGGAGGCGCTCGCGCAGGCGTTCGGAATCATTGTCCATGGTCGGAGTCCCCATCAGTGGGGTGCGATGAGCGCCGAAAGAGCAGCGAAGAGATCATGAGGTTGCCATGGCGGTTTTCGCCGTCGATAAAGCAGCCCTGCTCGCCGAGGGTGAAGAGGCCTAAGAACGGGGTGTGAGGAAGGGAGGTGCGGATGGAGTCGACGATGTCGTCGGTGCGGTCTTTGATCGCGGAGAGGCAACCGGCGCAAAAGATCACCAGACCGCCGGCGATGTCGTCGGAGTCCAGGCCGTAGATGTCGAGGGCCGAGGAGGTGACGCGACCGGCGCGGCGCACCAGGCTCTGGCGGGTGCCCTTCATAAGGGTGATGTGGTCGCCTTCTTCGATGACGCTACCGAGATGGAGGCCGCCGTCGGCCAAGAGGTGGTCGGGGTGGGAGAGGAGCATGGCCGGGGTGTCGGAGTGGGCGTCGATATGTCGGCCCAGGGGGTGGAAGACATTATTGTTGATGACAATGCCGTGCTTTTGGGTGGCCATCTCGTAGTCGGGAATGAGTTGGCCGTCGGTCCACTCATTATAGACCTCGGCGGCGGGGCGGTCGTCGATACGCCAGATATTACGGCCGTTGCTCTTGGTGATCACCCCGGAGTGCTCCGTGGGTTCGTAGCCGTTGTGGAATGCGTAGAGGGGCTCAGTGGAGGTAAAGAGGGCGGCGACGGCAATGCCGTCGGTCAGGCATTTTTCGTGGGCGATCTGGCGCCATTTCTGATCAAATTCGTCGTCGGCGGACGTTCCGCCGACAATGGGGACATGGGGGCCGATGACGTCCTCAATACCGGCGATGGTCTCTTCTTCATGGGTCGGGGAGCTGTGGATCCAGATGACGCTGGGCATCTCCCCGGGTCGCCCGGCGTCGGCGATGGCCTCCTTGACGGCGCGGGCGGCCGCTTTACGGTCTTCGCCATCGTTGGGACAGAGGGCGCTTCCGTAGGCGCCGTCGGGGTCGCGAAGGCCCCAGAGGGCCAGGGAGGGTTGGTTGTGAAAGCCCCGGTGGGTCATGACGCCATTGGAAGATGTGGTGCCGATCGTCGCGGCGTCGGGCAGTAGACGGTCGAGGTGAGTGGCCAGTTGGGCGATGTCGTAACCACAGACCGCGCCGAGGACCACGAGGTCGGGATCTCCGCCGAGTTGATTGTGGAGGTCCTTATACGCGGCGTTGAGGGCCGGGACTTCCGAGGCATGGGAGGAATGAGCGGCGGCAATATTCATGGAAACCTATGAAGGCGGAAGGAGGCTCGCTGTAACAGGTTATAACGGATAAAAGGCTGAAAAACCATAAATTTGTGGTCATTCCGGGTGGATAACACAGAGAAGTAGGAGCCAGGGGGCTCGAAGACCCCGGATATTTCATGACTATGGGGGGGCGGAACCCTTTTGTCGATGAATATATGCGAAAAAAGACAAATATTACGGTGAGATAGAGGTGGTGGGCGTCGCGCTGTTCACGCTGAACAAGGAGGGAATGGACCTCAAGGTCTGCACGGCCCCTATCTGGGTGACTCCGACGAAGCGCGCTTGAGCGGTCGCATTCGGCTGGGCGATTCGCCTCAATCCTCTTCGCAGATATCGACTTCTCCGCTGGCACCGAAGCGATCCTCGTCGTCGCATTCATATCCACCGGGACAGTCCCGATCCTCCTGGCATTCCATCAGGCATACGCCGTCTTGCACGTCGACGCAGGCCGACCCGCCGGGGCAATCGCCGTCGGACTCACAGGTCAGGGTGCACATGCCTCCCGGAAAACTCACCAGACACCGCTCTTCGCAATCGGAGTGCCCTTCACAGGGGCCGCCGACGACTCGGGAGTTTTCACCCACGGGATCATCTCCACAGCCGGCCAATAGAGAAAGTCCAACAAGCAAGATGCTCATCAACGCCAGAATAATCGCTCGTCTCGAAACACTCTTCATGATCAACTCCTGCAATACGGGGGGGCAATTCCGATGCATTATCCCGGAGGATTCACGACTCGTCTACCGCGGCCCATCAGAGTCCAGATGCCTGCACCTCACCTCAGGGGCATTTCTTCGCTGCACCCCAGGAGTATTCGGTCGCGATGTGCCCAGCGCGCTAAGGGCGCGTGACAACGTCTCATGAATAATCCGGGATAGAAATACGGGGGCCTGCTCGCCGGTGGTGAACTCGCGTTCGACCATCAAGAACCAGAGCGTGGAGGCGGCGGCGGGCAGGGCGTTGAAGTCGCCCCGGGAGTGATCGGCGTAGGGGATTCCCGACGGGTGAGAGTCGGCGAGTTGGGCGGCCATTGTCAGGGTGTGGGCGGTGATCTCGGGGCGGTCGAGTCGGAGGGCGGCGAGGCCGACGCCGAGGCTTCCCTCGACAAAGATCAACGGGTCGTCCTGTTGAAACCCGTCGACGTCGTCGAGATAGGGAACGAATCCGCCGCTGACGGAGGCTCCGTCGGCCGGAAAGTGCTCCAGCGTATAGTCGAGGCTTGCCGACGCCAGCTCGGGGCGCTGTATCGACAGCAGCCACAGCGCTCCCCAGCCGCCGGCGGCGTCGAGGGCCCGACGCCGGTCCAGTTGCCGGGGATTGGCACCCATGGCAAAGCGGCCCTCGTCGGCGAGCCACAGGGTTTCCAGGATGCGCTCTGCGAGACGGTCGGCGGAGCCGTCGTCAAAGGCTCGAAAAAACATATGCGTATCGAGTTGATGCTCGGTGGACACAAAGTCGACGGGGACGCCCAGGGTGCGCTCTCCGCTCTCCGGATCTTCGTAGCCCATACCGGCGGCGTACAATCCGCGAAGCGGGGCGTCGGCGTCGTCGATGCGCGTCCCGGCGATGAATCCCTGCGCCCGTCGTGCGGCGTCGAGTACCTGGTCGTCACCGGTTTGTTGGGCGTAATAGCTCAGCGCCCATCCCGCCCAGGCCACGGCGCCGGTGCGGAGGTAATCGGTGTCGTAAAAGCCTCCCTCTCGGGCCTGGAAGCTAAAGCCCCAGGCACCACTATCGAGCTGCAGGGCCAGCAGCGTCCGGGTCAATTGGCGGGCCGTGTCATGGTCGCCTCGCCAGGTAAACCACAAGATCGCCAGGGCCTGGTCGTATAGATAGGTGCGCTCCTCGAGCTGCGGCGGACCGTCGGGATGGGATAAAATGGCCAGCGAGGCCTCGCCGCCGCCGTCGTCAAAGCGCTGCAATTGAAGCCATCGTTCGGCTTCGGCGCGCGCCGATTCGATCTGCCGGCCATCCTGTGAACTCTCCGTCATGGACCCTCGAAAGGAGTCTGGAAGTGACGAGCATCCGACACTCAGCGCGACCACCATGGCGATCGATAACAACGCAATCCGCTTCATGGGGCGACCTCGTTGGGAGATTGAAAGGCTCTTTTGCGGTCGGGGTTGAGCTTCGGGAGCAAGCCGAAATCAATTATGGCCCAGGCCGGAACCCCCCCGGAGAGGCGTATATCGGCCTGATGCTACGGTATGAAACCTCTAGGGGGCCTCAACTCCAACTCTTCGACCTCCCAGTCGATGACATCCTGTCCCCTCAAATGGACGGTAAAATAGCCGGTGTGAGTCTCTCCCCTGGCCAGTTCGGAACCATTGGTCCAATCCGAAGCTAACCCATTGGGTGTCCGAAATAGCAACGTAAACTTATAATATCGGATATCGCGAAGTCCGGTATTCTCGATCTCGTAATGGACATGTGACCCTATACCGGGGGAGACGTGCTTGATATCCGTCACCGTAATCTTTGCAGAGAGCCCCGGTTGTTGGGTGGTCCAAAAGACCCCTATGGCCAGGACGACCACGGCGCCTATACCCAACAAAAAGAAAAGCGCACATCCTCCCAAGAGGGCACGAGATCCATTCGTGTCACCCTGTGACGCAGGATTGTTGGGAGGTTTCGTAGTGGCCGAATCAGGTGATGTGTCACTCATATTGTCCTCTAAAACTCGGACTATTCAAGACCCTTGTGGGGCGTTGCAATTGTTAGTTCTGTAGCTGCACAAGAACGTTCTCGATGGTCCTCGTCGTCGCCACGAGATCTCGCTCAAAAGTTTCGATGAGTCCACCATTGAGGGTGCTCCAATTTCTTGGGCACATCAACGAGAATATTTTTTCGAATATGGAGTTGGCGAGAAGCCACGGGCTTAAATTGGGGGCTGCCCGCCGCAAGTACAGATACTCTCGGCGGGCAGCACGAGGTTATTCTTGCCAGAATTCAAAATCGCCGACGTCGGCGTCAAAGTTCTGGGACCACTCCGCGGGCAGCTCGTGGGAGACGACAAAGGAGAAGTCAATATCATCGCCGCTGTCCAAGGGGTCGACATGGACGCTGGGATCGTTGGCGCTGAAGATGGAGCGGCTATCGGATTCGAGTTCATTGCCGTCGTCGTCTAGCAGCGCGTAGGAAATGGAGATGGCGCCGAGGGGGCGATCGCCGGCGTTGGTCACCTGGCCGGTGATGTCCCAGCCAAAGGTGGACTCTTCGATGGAGACGTCGTCGATGGCGAGGTTTTCGCGATAGGCATCGGTGGCTTCTTTCGCTTCCATCTCGGCGTTGATCTCGGTGATTCGCTCTTTGGCGTCGTCGGTGGTGATGGCCGGATAGGACCAGTCGGGGTCGATGTCGATGACCTTTTCGTAGTATTCGATTTCCCGTTGCAGACGGTTGGGGCCCTCCCATTCGGGGGAACGCATTTCCTGATTCATGATGGAGACGAGGGCCTCGTCGATGATGTCGTGAAGTTCGGGGCTGTCGAATTCGGCGCGAAGCTCGTCGAGTTTGTCGTAGGCGGCGTCGAAATCGCCGTCGCGACCGAGGTCGCCAGCGGCCAGGGTGCCGGCGCGCACTTCCTCTTCAGCGGCCAAATTGAGAAAGATCAACCACTGGCCGTCTTCTCGTTTGAGGGTGTATTCCTGCTCCTCCTGAACGGTGGACAGGTCGGCGGCTTCCAGGCTCTCGCGGGCGGCCTCGCCGAGCAATTGACCGGTCTGATCTTCGTCGGCGTCGTCGGGGATGTCGACGTTGGCAAAGGCGGCGTCGATGAGGCCTTCCAGTTGCTCCTGGTCGGGAAGGGTCAACGAGGTGTGGGCGATCATGGTGTCGTCGTCGATCTCGGTGGAGGTGACGTCCACGGAGATTTTATGGGAGAGGGTCGATTCCATGGCATCGATGAGATAGCTGGTCTCGAAGGGATACTCCTGTTGCCCCCCATCGAGGAAGGCCTGTCGATCGGCGGAGACCAGGGTTTCGGCGTAGCCATCATCGTCCATAAACCCTTCGGTCAGGATATGCTGTTTGATGACGTTCTGGGCCTGGTCCTCTGGTGAGGAGCAACTGGAGCCGGAGCAGGCGGCGATAAAAGCCACCAGGATGGCGAAGGCGAGGGCTTTGGGGACGGCGAATGATTGCATGGTCTTGTCCTTGTCTGTGAAAGTTCAGGCGAATTGTTCACGTTGTTGGATAGTGCATTGGAAGAGGGGCGACGACTAAAATCGCCTGAAACTTTTCGAAAGAAAGCGTGGGAGGGCGAGCGTAAAGTCCAGTAAATTATGGGGGGAGCTTCCCTGCGGTGTGGCAGTGGGGAGCTTGAAGCCCGTGGGAATTGACCGTATTTCTGTGGTGAATATCCGCCTGTGAATATCGTTCTCGTGGTGTTTGGGAGTGCCGTCTGGTGGTCGTGGAATCGCATGATAAAATGAAAACCTCGGTGCCCGGGGAGGCGCTCTTTGGACGCGATGGTGAGCTGGATTGGCTGTGGAGTGCCTGCGCCGCGGGAAGCGCGCGGGTATCGCTCTATGGTCCTCCCGGTGTGGGGAAGTCGAGGCTTGTCCACGAGTTTGGTGTCCGCTGGACCGACGAGGGAAGGGCGGTGACGGCGGTGGATGGCCGGTCATTGTCGGGGATCGGCGACTTGCTGGAGGCCCTGGTCCACCGTCTGGAGCTGCCGCGTCTGGAGGCGACGGAGACGGCGGCGGTGTTGCGTCATCTAAAGGCAGTGCTCTCGACGCGAGAGGAGTTGGTCATCGTCATTGACGACGGGGATCATCTCCAGGAGGCGGTGGCGAGGTTTTGTCGAGACGTGGGCGATGGGACGGCGCTGTCGGTGGTGGTCACGGGGAGGAGGGCGCCTGAAAGCGATGAGTTCGAGTCTCTGCGCCTAAAGCCGCTGGCACCGGCGATGGCCAAAAAGTGTTTTCTGGCCCGTGCGGGCCGTTCCTTTCGGGGCACGGAGGCCCTCCGGATCGATCCAGAGGTCCTGGACGAGCTGGTCCACAAGCTCGATTGCTTACCACTGGCGTTGGAGTTGGCGGCGAGCCGGCTGGTGATCTTGTCGCCCGAGGCGTTGCTGGAGCGTCTGGAGGAGCGGTTTCAATTGCTTCGCATCCCGAAGACGGCGGATCGCCCCGCGGAGTCGACCCTGGAAGAGACGATTGCGCTGTCCTGGGACTTGCTGGCCGACGTGGAACGCCAAGTACTGCTCCAATGCACGGCCTTTGGTGGGAGTTTTGAATTGGGGGCGGCCGAAGAGATCGTCGAGATTGGGGGCGATGTGTGGGTAGGCGATGTGATTCAGACGCTGGTGGAAAAGTCCTTTCTGGAGAGCTGGCGTGATGAGCCCACGGGGGGGGTTCGGTTTTCGCTGCTTCGGGTCATCGAGGAGTATCTGCGTCGCCAGGCTGATCCCGGGCTCCTCGAGCGAGTGGCTCATCGCCACGGAGCACTCTATTTGGACCGGCTTCGGAGGTGGCATGGGGCGGTTCGCGGCCCCGAGGGAGAGGCTTTGCTGAAGCGGATCTGTGGAGAGCGATCCAATATCGAGGCGGCGTTCCGCTATTTTTTGGAGGCCGATACGAAGAAGGCCGCCGAATGTTGTGTTCGCATGGAGCCGCTCTTTGAGGTGGGGGGAATCACGACGACCTACCTGGAGCATCTGGGGCATTTTCTGGACGATGGGCCCGTGGAGGCGTTGGCGGAGGCCCCGCATCTGGTCGCCCGGCTGCGGTTGAATAAGGCGCGAATGGTCAATCAGGCCGGCGATCCGGAGCAGGCCCGTGAGGAGATCGAGGCCGTAGAGGCGCTGTACCGACAGTGGGGAGAACAACTGGAGGTTGATTTCGGTGAGATCGCGCTTTGTCACGGGCATATTGCCAGAAATCAGGGGCAGTTGTCGGAGGCGCGGCGGCTGTGGAGCGAGGGGCTGGAGGTGGTCGAGGATCGGTTCGTCCGCTTTCGACTCCAGGAGGGACTGGGCTTGTTGTTGCTCGATCAAAGCCGTTTTCAGGGCGATTCGAGCAGTCAGGCCCCATCGGAAAAGGCCATGGAGTTGCTGGAGAAGGCCCATAAGTTTGGGCGTTCACAAACCCATGCGCTGTACCGGGTTCAGGCCAGTACGGCCCGGGCCATGGCCCTGCATTTGAACCAAGAATCTCATCGGGCGCTCCAGAGTTTGAGGCGAGAGGCCAGGGCTCAGCGGGAGCGCGACTACACCCACGGCTATGTCCGGTGCATGTATTATATCGGGATGTTGGAGTGCGAGATAGGAGATAGCCAGGTCGGCCTCGATGATATGCGAGCAATGGATGGGGTTTTGACCCATGCGGGGATGGAAGCGCGGCGAACGCGAAATGCCGCTCAGATCTGTATCATGCTGGTGCGCATCGGGGATTACGAGGAGGCCCGTCGGTGGATCGAAGAGACGCTGGAGACGGCGCTTGGCCAGGGGCTTCGAGTCCCGGAGATGACGGTGCGCATTCAGGCCGCTGTATTGGCCTGGGAACAAGGGCAGATGGATGAGTTTCGACTCCATGTAGACCGGGCGTTGGATCTGGTGGAGGCAGTGGGGGGGCGGACGCCCCAGGCTCTGATCATGGCCCTGCAAGCCTTTGCCCTGGCGGTGGAGGGAGAACTGGACAAGGCCCGCGAGCTCTGTGCACAGGCAGTGGAACAAGTGTCGGCTTCGTCGGAGCTGCAGAAGCCGCTCTATGAGCCGCGTTGGGTGGTGATAGAGAGAAGTTGGAAGGCCTATCTGGAGTTGGTGGCCACGGCCCATCATCTGCGGGCCGGGCGTTGGCGTCCGGTCTACGAGGGGTTCGACGAGGTCGAGCGCCTGGAAGAGGCCGCGGAGTTGGGCTCAACGGCATTGGCTCGCCGTCAGGCCCGCTCGATTGCGAAGAGAGTTCGAGAGGTATTCAGCCTGCCCGAGGACACGCCGTCGGCCGTGCTCCATGCGGATGAATCGTTTCAGCGGTATCGCGTCGACGGCGGCGAGGAGGTCGATCTGTCGACGCGGCGTCCGCTGCAGCGCATCTTGTCACTGCTGGTTCGGCGTCGGCTGGCCAACGAGCCACCGACGCCGCGGGAAGTGGTCGTGGAGACGGCCTGGCCCGAAGAGCGGTTGGACCCGGATTCGGCGGCAAGCCGCGTTTATAGCACGATCTATATGTTGCGAAATATGGGCTTCGATGGGCTCATCGTCAGCGATGAACGGGGGTATCGCATCGCCGACAATACGTTGATCATCCCCACCCCATTGGCATTGCTCAGCGAGAGAGAGAGCCTCGATCGCTGGTGGGTGCCGTGAGGCGATACCAGGCGCGCACAACCCTGTAGGGCTGACCACTACCGTTTGAATAGTTGGCCGGAGCGCCCCGTCGACCACTCGACGCTCGCAGCGAGCACCGTAGCTGTGACTTTTGACACCATTGAATTCGAGTGGAGAGCTTCTGCGATGAGACGACGGACGGGCTGGTTGACAACGGCGATGGTACTGACGGTGGGGTTGGCAGCGGTCGGAGAGGCTGAGGCCCAGGGGGGGAGTTTCTTTCCGGGCGACGACAGTCCGACGGAGGCAGAGATGCGTTCCGGAGAGCAGGCCAATGAGCGAGAAGGGGCCCTTCGCCAGGGGTTATCGGATCTTCGACAGCGATCGGGAGAGACCACCTCGTCGAGGGCCGAAAGGGCTGGTGAGGAGAGGCAGGTCGTTCGGCGAGGCGGTGGCGAGCGAGGCGCCAGGAGCGTGGGCGGTGATCCGACGCGGCCTCTGCAGCGTAGGAGTGCGGTGGCCGAGGGGCGGGCTCTGGAGCCGGTGATGGAGCCGGTGTTTTCGGCGGCGTCGCTCAAGCCATGGGAGGTCTGTGGAGAGCTGATCATGGTGCGCCACGACGGGATGGGCACCGTGCTCGATGCTCGTGGAGAGCGCCTGGGTCAGATCGACTCGCCGAATTGGTCGAGTTGCCAGGACGGGCGTCTGTCGGTGGGCTCCGATGCCCATCACCTGTCGTCTTTCGACGAAGCCCGTGGGGACTGGGTGCACGCCCGGTTGAGGATGCCTCGGGAAGTGGCGATATCGGACGTACAGGTCCAGGAAGTCGAGGACTCCCGGGAGAGGGGCG
>CAYQBU010000122.1:0-12051 GCA_964415785.1 uncultured Bradymonadales bacterium | reverse complement strand
TCGGCTGGGTATAAGAGGCGGGGTTGTCGGGCATGGGGATGCAGAGATCCTCGCCGGGAAGGTCACTGACGAAAGCCACGGGGAAGTTATCGCCATCGCCCTCCATGGAGGAGGAGAAGGCCTGAGGTGAAGGTCCTTCGTGGCACGGTCCATCGTGGAAGAACTCGGCGCCGGCATTTTCCAGTTCGCAATGGCTTGCGTAGGTTCGCTGGTCACAGCCGCAGATAGACCCACCATCGGTGCCGGAGCAATCCTGGAGGTCGTCTTCCTCGGGGGGATCGAGATCCGAGGAATCGCATTGAAGGTCGACGTCGAATTCGGGCACCGGAACCAGATCTGGCCCCTCGATGGTGGTGGGAGCGTCGGCGTTGGCACTGTCGAGACTCATGGAACCGGAGAACGGCAACAGGGAGTTATTGGTTACGGTGTAAGAAAAGACCTCTGGTTGGCCAGGACGCGAGGAGATAATTCCGTCGCCATCTTCAAGCTCAATCCCGATATAGGGTTCGCTGGGGTTGTCGGGGTTGGTGCTGGAGAGGCAGTGATTTTGGGGGGCACATTCAGTCTGGATGGAGAGGTTGTTGACGCCGAAAAAGGTCCCAAACCAATTGGGAGTAAAGAAGTCGACGGTCAGATCACCTTCCAAGAGGCATTCACGTGCGGGCCCGGGGTCGAAGTCGAGAGACTTGATGAACCGGTTGAGACCGCCCTCGGTATCGAGGGTAAAATCCTGGGTGCCCATATATTCGAATTGGGAGCCCGACTCGGTGAGATCTCGACAACTCTTGTGCACCTCGAGGTGGGCCTGAGTATTATCAGCAAGGTTGTTGCACTGACTGCTGTTGGTCAGGACCCCGAGAAAAATGCTGGAGTTGACGATAGAGGTAATGACTTCCTCAGGATGCGTCGCGCTATTGGCGTTGACGACGATGGCACAATTCGCCGAGATGCCGCAGTCGCTGGGCGTGGGACCGCCACAGGCTTTGGCGTCGGCGATCTGAGCAAATGTCGCGCCAGCAAAGACGGCGACGGCACAGGCCGCGGTTAAGAATAAATGGGATGATCTTCGCATTATCAGTTCTCCAGGCGAAAGAATAACCAATCAGAGGTTCTCAAATCCTCCAGAGAAATGTTCCAATGGAGGGAAAGAGCGACCGCAACGCGTGAGTCGGGCACAACTCGACGAGTCGCGATGTCGAGGGGCGGTTGCGATACGCTCATAAGGTCTTCGTGAAACTGAAACGTGTTAGGAGTGTAACAAGAGGCAATGAAATGCACAAATGGGAGAGGGGAATAAAAGCGCAGCGATCTCAAAATCGGGCGGAGATGCCGAGGGTGGGCAAAAATGGCAGTCCACGCAGGGGGGCGGATTCGCTGTAATCGTAGTTATACTGGGTGCCTTCGGGGTTGGTGGCGTTGTAGACGTTGGAGATGTCGAGGTAGGCCGACATCTGCCAGGTGTCGAAGACGAAGCGGCGATCGAGGCGCAGGTCGAGTTGGTTGAAGGTGGCGTTTCGAACGGAGTTGGTGGGGCCGCGGCGGGGACGGTAGGTGTCCTGGTCGGCGTCGAAGGTGGCGCCGACGACGGGGGTGTCGGGGTTACCGGAGACGAGGCGGAAGCGCCCGGAGATATCGAAGTTTCGGGGAAGGGAGTAGCCGGCAACGAGGGTTAAGATATGGGTCTGGTCGGTGTCGACGAGAAACCAGTCGCCGTCGTCGGTGTCCAGGCGCTCGGAGCGCGAAAGGGTATAGCTCACCCAGCCAAAGAAATCGTTGCGAGGGTAATGGCGAAGGAGAAGCTCCCAGCCGTAGGCGCGGCCACGGCCGTCGTTGCTAAAGACCTGGGGCTGGCGTTGACCGTCGTCGTCGACCTGCTGATTGGAGGAGGGCTCGACGAGATCGTGGTTGCGGCGAAGATAGATGGTGGTGTCGACTTCCAGAAAGTCGCGGGGCGTCCATTCGGCGCCGACGGCGTAATGGGTTGCGCTCTCGAAGGTGATGTCGGGGTTGCCCAGGGTGTCGTCGGTCTGGCCGGGGATGGGCGGTTGGGTAAAGAGGCCGATGCCGCCCTTGGCGGTCCAGTCGTCGGTGACGTCAAAGCGCGAGGAAAAACGAGGGGCGGGGGCCCATCGGTCGACATCGCCATAGTAGTCGAGGCGAAGGCCAGGGGTCAGGGTCCAGCGATCGGCGATGGTGTAGTCGAACTCGCTGTAGACAGCGGGGTAGTAGAGGGTCTGGTCGCTGATGCTGTCGACGCCCTCCTCGGGAAGCGTAAAGGGAGGTCCACCGCCGGCGGTGGCGTCGGGTTCGGCATCGAAAGGAGGTGCCGCAAATTCGGCGGTACCGCTGGAGAGCTGAATGTCGAGGCCGGAGCGAAGTTCGAGGTTGTCGGCGATGTCCAGGCGGGTGTCGTAGCGAAATTGAGTCTGGAAAAAGGAGAGGTCGAAAAAGAGGTTGTCGGCGACCTCGAAGCCAAATTGGTTTCGGCCATAGGAGGCCATCAAAGAGGTGTCGAGGGGCAAGCTTTCCGGGGTCCACTCCCAGTTGAATTGGGCGCGATCGAAGAAGGTATCGAAGCCGGCGCCCGTGGTCTGGACCCGGGTGTCGCCCTCGGGTTCGTCGTCGGGAAATCGGATCTCCAGGGCGTCGTTGGAGCCGTAGACGAAGAGCTCCAATTTGTGGTTGCCGCCGTCGGATCGGTAGGTGGTCCAGGCCTGGTAGTCGTAGTAACGCGGAGAGATGAAGGTATCGCTGCCAGCGCGTTCCAAGAGGGAGGGTAAAAAGAGGTCGTAATAACTGCGACGCCCGGCGAGGGCGAAGCTGATATTGTCGGTGATCGGTCCCTCGATGATGGCAGAGGCGTCGAGGAGGTCGACTTCGGCAAAGCCGGCAAAGCGGTCGTCGCGGGGTGAGCGTGTGCGAAGGTCGACGATGCCGGCGGTGGCGCGGCCAAAGGCGGTGCTGAAGTTGCCGGGATAGAAGTCGACGGAGTCGATCATCTCGGTGGCGACGACGGCGGGGCCGGCGAGAAAGTGGAAGGCGTTGGGGATGGGGTCGCCCTCCAGAAAGATCTCGGTGTCCTGAGGAGCGGCGCCGCGGATGATGGGTTGTCCGCCAAAGGCCGTGCGGGCGACGCCGGGCAGGTTTTCGACGACGCGCACGACGTCGGTGCCGGCGCCGGGGACGCGGCGTATCTCTTCGAGGCCGATGGTCTGGCGATCGACTTCGGAGCGGGGTCGGTCCTCGGTGGTGCGAACGGTGAGGCCGCCGTAGTCGTCGGCGCGGATGTAGAAATTGCCAGAGGTGACCTGGCCGTCGGCAATGTCGAATTCGAAGGAGGTGGTGGAGTAGCCGGAGCCGGAGACGCGCAGAAGGTAGTCGTCGGGCTCGAGGCCGCGGAAGGCGAAGCGCCCGCCGCGCTCGGAGAAGTCGTCGCGCAACACATCGCCGGAGTCAGGGTCCAAAATCTGGAGGCGCATGCCGGCGAGGCGATCGCGGGTTCCGGCCTCGCGGATCTGGCCCTGAAAGACGACGTCGGCGGGGGAGACGGTGTAGTTGGCCTCTGAGGTCTCACCGGCGACGAGTTCGATGTCGGTGTCCACGTCGCCGTGGTCCTGGAGTTGGAGGTGGACCGTGTAGAGGCCGGCGGGAAGATCGTCGAAGGCAAAGCGTCCCTGGCGGTTGGTGGTCTCCGTGGCCTCGGGTGGGGGATCGAAGTCGTCGCCGGCGTAGCGAATGGTGATGGTCGCGTTGGCGATGGGCCCGCCGTCGTCGGCAGCCTCGATGGTGCCCTCAAAGGCGGCGGGGAGTGTGGGGAGGCTAAAACGGATGGTGTAGTCGATGACCACGGGGACGGGTTGGCCGTCGACGGTGGCCGGTCGAAATCGGAATTGCTCGACGGCGTCGATGGCCGCTTCGTCGAGGCCATAGCCCAGCCCCTCGAGGAGTTCCACGTCGGCGACCTGGCCCTGGTCATCGATCTGGATGTCGACGACCACCTCGCCTTCGATGCGGGCGTCCAGGGCCTCGTCGGTGTATTGGGCCTCGACTTCATGGACCAGCGACGGGGGGACGACCTCGGGTTCGGCGTTGGCGCCGCCAGGGAGGAAAAAGGCGGCCACAAAGATGGTCACGGCAAGGCAGATGAGGGCTAGTCGTCGCCAGTGATCCAGGGGGACGTTCATGAGTCCTCCCGAAGCTCAAGGGAGGTGGCGGCCCAGCTCTGGCCGAGGCGGCTGTCGCGAACGACGGTCCAGAGTTTGATGGAGCAGCCCCCATCGATGGGTTCCAGGCAGTCGTCGAGGCTATCGGGATCGACGTCAAAGTCGGTCTTGGAGGCTTCCTCAAGGGTGTTTTGCTGAGGCGAAAAGAGGTGGCGGCTGGAGCCGATATCGCCGAGGGTGGTGAAGTGGCGGTAGACGTAGGATTCCTGGCGCGGCTCGGGAGGCTCGTCGCTGCCGCGAGGAGTGGGCGGGGTGTAGGTGAGGACGGAGTCGGGGTCGATGAGGGTGCGCCACTCCAGAGCTAGATCCGGAGGGACACTTAGAGGGGTGTCGAGGTCGCTATCGACCCAGTGCTCGTCATGGGGAGCGTCGGGATCGATAGGCCAGTCAAAGTCCTCGGCCAGGCGTTGGGCGTCATCGGGGTCGTCGGGTCGAAATTGGATGCCCTCGATGGAGGGGTTTTCGTTGGGCTCGTCGCCACCGGCCCAGAGGCGAAAGCGCTTGGCGGCGACGAGCTCTTTGCTGTCGGTGGAGACGGCGAGGCGAATACTGACCTCGTAGCCATCGCTGCAGTCGCCACCGGGCAAAAATTCGGCCAGGGCCTGATCGCCGGCGGCATCCAGGATGGCGGCCTGGATGGCCTCACAAAAGGCTTGAACCTCGTCGGGCTCGAAGGGGTTGGTAAAGGTCGCCTCTGACTCGTCGCCCAGATCAAAGGGATCGTCGTCGAAGTCGTCTTCGTCGATCCACTGGGCGAAGTCGTCGGCGTCGATGGGGCAGCGATACTCATCCTGAGCGGAGAGGCGCAGGGGACACCAGGACCACTGGTAGTCGATGGGATCATCGGGCGCCCAGACTTCAGCTCGAAGGGTGGTGGGCTCCATGGGACGGGCGATGACCGGGTCGGCCTGGATACCGAGGATGCGAAGTCGATCGACTTTCCAGTAGGGATCGAAGTCGGGTCCACAGCTCAGAGAAGTGGACAGGAGAACGAAGAGCAGCCCCAGAGAGATGAGGAGTGGTCGTGCAAAAGTCATGGTAGACGTACAATTCGTGGGAATGGAAGGAGCAAGCCCCGTGTATTACGAAGTAGATAGAGAACCGAGATAGGCTCGGAACGCGGCGGATTAACCTAGCGCGGTTGGCACGGCGTGGCAAATGATAGCCCCTCAGGCTTGGAGGCAGAGGACGTGAGAGTGGTGATGAAGATGGTGAATTTTTCGATGGTGGTGCTGATGCTGTTGGCGCTAGGATGTCAGTCGTCGCCAGATAAAGCCGAGCAAGAAGCGACGGAGCGCTCCCAGGAAACGACCTCGGATAGAGAAGAGGTAGCGGTTTTGGCCGGGGGATGTTTTTGGTGCATGCAGCCGCCGTTTGATGAGCTAGAGGGGGTCATCGATACCCGTGTGGGCTATAGCGGAGGCAGCGTGGATGCGCCGACCTATGAGGCGGTGAGTTCGGGGCAGACGGATCACCTGGAGGCGGTGGAGGTGCGCTTTGACGGCGATCAAATAAGCTACGAAGAGGTCTTGGATGTTTTCTGGCGAAGTATCGATCCCACCGACGATGGGGGCCAGTTTGCAGATCGAGGCGATCACTATCGGACGGCGATCTTTGTGGCCGACGAGGCCCAGCGGGAGGTGGCACAGACGTCGAAGAGGCGTATGGACGACGAGGGGCCCTTCGATGACCCGGTGGTCACCGAGATACGAGAGGCCGGCGAATTCTGGGTCGGCGAGGAGTACCATCAAGATTATTATAAGAAGAATCCGAGACGGTATAACGCGTATTATGAGGGGTCCGGTCGGGCACCTTTCCTCAGAGAGATATGGGGCGAGGAGTAACCATGAGCAAAGTGGAGATGTCTCTGGGTGAGCGATGGGCGGAGGTCAAGCGAAACCGCACACCCAGGTATCGGCCCCGGGGGGAGGTGGAGGCCGGCCGAGGGGCGGAGATGATGTTGGCGTCGACGTTGGAGTCGAGGCTCGGTCGCAGCGCTCATGGCTATTGGCTGGGCCCGCGGGTTCCGGACAAGAGGGGCCATCGCCACGAGATCGATGCGGTGGTGGCGGTGCCCGACGAGTTGTGGGCGGTGGAGCTCAAGTATTGGAGTGGAAAGGTGGGGCTGGAGGGGGATCGGGTTGTACAATATCGCAGCGGGGGACGCGGGATGGTCGATCACGGGCCGCTACTGGCCAAGCTTCAGCGTCGGGAGAGGGCCCTGCAGCGCTACCTGGAAGAGCGGGTAGAAGAGGTGCCTTTGATATGGACGGTATTGGTCTTTGCCGGGGGGCAGCTGGAGTTAGATCCAGCGCTGCGCGAAAGCAAGGGGTTGGATGTGGTGCGGTGGCCGGAATTCGTGGGGGCCCTGCCAGAGCCAGCGTCAAAGGGAGGCATAGGTCAACTCTTTGGAGAAAAGGGGGAGGAGAAGAGCTTTGGCAAGTCGATGAAGGCGGCGGTGGAGGTGCTCGATGAATTGGGCACCTGGGATCTGTTGTGGCTCAACGGGGGGCGAATCCTCAGCGGTGACCTCAAGGGGGCAAGTGTACAGCGGTTGGTGGAAAGAGAGAGTTATCGGCGAATGCGCATTGAGGCCCCGCGGAGGATTCGCGATCTCTTTCGACCAGCGCTGAGCATCGAGGTAGAGGCCGACCGGCGCCAGGGGGAAGAGGTGGAGCGCTGGGAGATGCCCCTGGAGGGGTGGGTGGAGTTTAAGGCCGCTGGAAAGTCGAGGGTGGAGCGCTTTGAGTTGCGCGACGTTCGCGGGGTGGTCTTTGGATCATCGGGCGGCCGTTGAAGTGGACAGGGCCGGGGGGACAGTGGCGCCAAATTCGGCCAAGAATTGGAATTGCTCCGTGGATTGGACGTAGCGGTTCATGATCTTTCGAAGGCGCTGGACGACGGCGTCGGAGTCGCCGCCGAGGGTGGCCATGATTTGACACGCGAGGAGGGTTCCCGTTCGGCCAATTCCGGCGCGGCAGTGAAAGGCCAGGGGGCGGTCGTCGGCCAATTGTAGGTCGGCCCAGGAGCAGATCTGGAGGGCTTGCTCCAGTGATGGTGGGGTCATGTCGACGATGGGCGAATGGAGGTGAGCGATGTCGAGTTGTTGGACGGCATCGCTGTCGATGGGGGTCTCGGTGAGGGTGACCAGGGCTTTGATGCCGACGCGTTGGAGAGCGCGAAGATCTTGCTCGATGGGGCGCAGCAGTCCGGGCATGGCGACGCCGGCGAGGAGGCCGGGCCAGATCCAGTGAAATTCCGAGGGGCCCCGATGGGCGGCGGCCGCGCCGGATTTTCGGAAGACGAGGGGCTCGATGTGTTGGATGGTCTCCTGGCGGTGCCAGGAAGCATCGATCGAGGGGGCGTCGAGGGGCAACCCGTCGATGACAGGTTGGGGTTCGGACAAAGCGGCGGGTTCGGAGGGAGGGAGGTGATCAGGTTCGTGGGTAACGCGTGAGCGGGGAACTTCGGGGAGTGAGTCGTCCGGTGAGAGCTCGTGAACGGCTTCCGGTCGGGTCTGGTACTCGGGAGCGAGGTGCTCCGCAGGAGTGTCCGGCGAGGGGAGGTGGCAGGAGCCAGTGCGGACGAAGTCTTTTGCCGGCGTGCTCTGGGGATCATCGAAGAAGCGCTCTGTGGGGGCGGCTTCTACGATGCGGCCGCCGGCGAGGAGGGCGACGTGGTCGGAGAGTTGGCGAGCTCGCCGCTGATGATGAGTAACCCATAGCACGGAGGTGGTGTCGCGAGCCCTGTGGAGGACATCCAGGATCGGTTGGGCCTGGTCGTCGTCCATGGTGGCGCAGGGTTCGTCGACGCAGAGGATGTCCGGGTCGGCCAGGAGGCAAGCGACCAAAAAGAGGAGGCGCTGATTGTTCAAGGACCACTCGATGGGTTTTTGCTGAAGATGGGTCCGAAGATGATGAAGATCGTAATCGGCGAGGAATTGCTCGATTTTGTCGGTGAGTTCAAGGCGGGTAAATTGGTCGCGTCGGGGGTGAGATTGGAGCAGCCACTCGATGGCCGGACGCATCATCGGCGAGGGGGTCTGGCGCATGAGAGAGACGGTGGGCGGGGTGGCGGGGTCGCGGGAGGCGATGCGCAGGTCGCCCTGTCCTTGAATGTGGGAGCCCTGGAGGCGGTCGGCGATCCAGTGCAGAAGGGTGGATTTGCCGGCGCCGCCGGGGCCCATGAGAGCGGTGATAGAGCGAGGCCATAGATCGAGGCTCAGGCCATCGTAGATGGTTCGCGAGCCAATGGTGAGGTGAAGTGAGCGGATGGAGAGCGATGGAGTGGTCATAATTTCAAGAAGGGTCGAGGATGCGATGAGCGGCGTTGATAGCGAGGCCCATCATTTTCAGGGGGACGGCGGTGACGGTGAACGCGCAAGCATTGTGGACGATGAGCAAGGCCTGGTCTTGTTGGACGAGTACGGAGAGGCGGCCGTCGAGATCGCCGGCGATGGTCTCCAGGTGGTGGGACCAACGCTGCCAGAAGGGGGAGAGCTGTTGTTGGTCGACCAGTGGTGGCGAGGTCTCGGTGGTCCAGCACAGAGGGGTCCAGCCGTTGTGTGGATCGTGGGTCCAGGTGGCGGCCTCCAGACGGCGCTCCTCGGCCCAGGCAAAGAGGTCGGTGTGAGGGCCCTGGGCCTGGGAGGGTGCGGGTTCCGAAGCAGGAGGTGCGGTCAGCGTGGCGGAAGGGGATCCGGGATGGGTGGAATTGGGGGAGTCCGGCGGGCCAGGAGAGCTGTCGTAGGCCTCGCTGGGCTCAGCGCTGAGGCGAGGAAAAGACGATGAAGGGGAGCCAGAGACCTCGCCGGGGAGAGGAGCCGACGGGGTGGAGACGCGGGCCGCAGCAGGTTCCTTTGAGGAAGGGGGCAGTGGCTCAAAGGTCGAGGTCAGGCGCTGGCTGATGGTGTTGAGGACGGGGAGTTCTCGGGTGGGGGTGGCGAAGACTTCCGGGCCTTGATTGACGGCGACAAACTCCTCGCTGGAGAGACGACGGCGTTGGGGAGACGCCTCCTCAGGCGTATGAAAGCTGTCGATGATCTCGTCGTAGTCGCCATCCATGAGGGCCTGGTGGAGGTGGCGATGGGCGCGGTTCATGGTGTCGTCGAGGTGGGCCTGAAACGCGGGGTCGGTGGTCGGGGGAGCGTCCTGGGAGCCATCGGCGATATAGGTGTCGACGACGCGATGGTCGAGGCTCAGGATGGCCGTGATCATCGAGGTGGCGGGATCGGAGGAGGTGGAGAGCTGAAAGGAGCGACCGCGATAGCGGATGATATCGTTGAGAGTCATGGCCATGGTATTTCTTTCGCGAAAAAATTGCGCCCTGCGAAGAGGCCAGGGCAAATATTGCCGAGCCCCCTTGGGGAGGGGACCCTATAGGGCAATGCAGCTCAGAGAGCGTCTTCAAGCTCGGTCATCAACATGCGGGATTTGGTCAGAACCATACCGATATTGGCCGACTTACGGGTTACGAAGCAGGCCACATGGTCGGGAAAGGATTTGGAGCGGAGAAAGACGTGGATGAGGTTGTCGCTGAAGATGATCATTTCCTGAAAGTAGTGATGATCGTTGTCCTCGAGGCCGCGGGATTGTTTGAACATCTTCTCGATGGCGACGACGTTGGGGCCCTGAAAGAGGTCGGCCGTGGCGGCGGCGACGAGGTCGATGACCTCTTGGGGATGGCTGTCGACGGTGTCAATGCTGAGGATCATGCCCGTGGTGAGGTCAACGTAGCCGCCGGCGACGCATTCGGGAATTTGTTGGACGCTGGTTTCCAGAGTTTTTTGAAGAGACATGGTACGCATTCCTTGGATGGTAAAAAATCTTTCATTCCAAAGGCCGGGTGTTTCAAATAGGGTACAGATCGGCGGCCATAGGGGTGCCCGACTTCTCTCCAACAGGAGACAAGGGGGACACCAAGATGTTAAGCAAGATGGGTGCCAGGTCTTAGCCCGGACTATCCGGGTCAGACCCCAATCCAGATGAGATAGAACCAGTTGAGGAAGGGCAGGGAGAGGATGGCGACCTTGAAGGCGAGGTCTTCGCGACGGGAGAGGTCGAGAACCATCTTTTTGTCGAGGAGAAAGGTGCCGAAACTGGCGAGGCCCCAGGCGGTGAGGAGGAAATAGATGGAGATCATTAAAGGCTGGAGGGCGAGGGCGGTCAGGAGTTGACCGTCCAAGAGTTGGAGGGTGGCGCGGGTGGAGCCACAGCTAAGACAGGGGAGGCCGAAAGCGGCCTGGAGGCCGCAGGTGCCGAGGTCGATGATCTCCTCCTGGATCAACCAGGCGCCCAGGGGGAGGGCGAAGAGGAAAGACATCAACAGGGCACCGATGGGGAGGGTGCCGGGGGGCCGTGGGATGGTGCGAAGGCGCATGACAAATCGGGGAAAGAGGAACAGCTCGTTGAAGTCCGAAGGTAGTCACTGCCCGTTGCCGACTCAAGTCCACAGGTCGAGAAGGTAGGCGACGAGTTCCTCGGCGCCAAGGCGGGCGGCGGCGCCGGGAGTCATGCCGGAGTCGACGGCCCTGTGGAGGATGGACCGGGTCGATAGATCGCCGACGGAGCGGTCGGTGCCGGGGGCGGTAATGGAGGAGAAGTCGGGCAGGGCGCTGGAGGAGGATTGGAAGTGTAACCGGGCGGTGGTAAGGGTGCGTTCCACCATGGCGACGGCCGGTTGGGGGTCGACGAGGGCGGCGGCGAAGAGCTTGTCTTGTCGAAGAGCGTCGACGACGGGAGGGCTGAGGAAGGTGGGCCATCGGCCGCCCCGCGCCGTGGGGGTTGGAATAGAAGGAGACCAGGGGCGGTCGATGGAGAGGGGGATCAATTCCAGGCTGTGAGTGTGCGAAAAGTGGGCGTCGGCGCGGCGCGTAAGGTGTTGATCAAGGAGGGCGCGATCGGGGGCGATACCGATGACCAGGTGCGGGGTGGGGGTGGCGATGGAGGGGGTCGATTGCTCAAGGGCCTGGTCGCCGAGGTCGCGCCAGGCGAGTTTGAGGTTAAAGGGACGTTCAAAGGTGGTTTTAAGGTCGGATTCTGTCAGTGAGCGGCGATGGATCTGAGGGCCATCGTCGTCGGGGTCCGGTTCCCAGAGGGGGAGCGCCTGAGGGTCGAGGCGGTGACGAGGGGTGAGGAGATAGGTGGTGGAGCCGTCGTCGAGGTGGTTGATGCGGCGGATCTGGCCGGCGTCGTCGGCGAAGGCATAGGTCAGGGCGCTGCGGAGAATGTCGGCGCTGCCCACGGAGGTGGCGCATTGCTCGCAGGAAAACCCGGCTTTAAGGGCTGCTTCGTCGGCCAGGCGGTCGAAGTGCACCAGGGTAAAGGGGTGAAAGGGGGTGCTGTGGTAAAAGCGCTGCAGCGCCGGTTGGCGGCACAGGGGGCAGCGGGCGTCGAGATCGATCATGATCATCGTCTCGAGGCGTCCGCCGGCGCCGGGACAAAAGGAAAAGACAAAGGGTTCGGCCATAGGTGAAGGGGCAGGGGTGGAGGGGGCCGCAATCAGACGTCGAGTTCGTCGACCTGTTGGGCGTTGGCCATGATGAAGTCAAAGCGGGTGGAGGCGTCGCGGCCCATGAGGTTGGAGATGACGGTGTCCGTATCGACGTAGCTATCATCGTCGTCGTCATCGGCGACGGTGACCCGGAGGAGGCGTCGATGGTCGGGATCGAGGGTGGTCTCGCGCAGGGTGTCGGCCATCATTTCGCCGAGGCCCTTGAAGCGCTGGATATTGACCTTCCAGTTGCGTTTTTGGCCATCCAGTCGCTTGAGAATACGGTCGCGATCGTCGTCGGTCAGCGCCCACTCGGTGGTGGAGCCATAGTCGATGC
>CAYQBU010000121.1:0-12244 GCA_964415785.1 uncultured Bradymonadales bacterium | reverse complement strand
CTCGTCGGTGAGCGAGACTGGCAGCTACCGAAGAGGTCGGCCGACCACAAAGATCAGTCGCATTGTGAACCTCTAAAGCTCATCGAAGGCGCCGGGGCCTCATGGGGTGGCACTTTGAAACCAAAAAGGTCCTTGTCATCGGGGATCCCATGGCGTAGGCAGCGGCGGCCCGTCGGGAGTCGGTCCCTCCGATTGTCGCGGTGAATATTTACACCATCTACAAAGTACCGTCCTGAAACAGCCCATCTGACAATTTAACGGCTTGCCCCCTGTCGTCGAGGCGCAAACGCCTGAACATCCGGTGTTCTGTGTCCTCTGGGCGCCAGTGTGTCTGATTTCAGGCGAGTCGAGAGCAGTGGGTGCTCAGTGTTTAGCCTCAAATAGTGAAAAAGGCCTCAAGGTTTGCTGCCACAAGTTAGTGATATAAGAAAGTCCTGGTTCTCAAATTTAAGACTCGATATTTTGGCGGGGATCACCGTTGCCCTGGCGCTGATTCCGGAGGCCATCGCCTTTTCCATCATCGCCGGCGTCGACCCAATGGTGGGTCTATATGCCTCGTTTTCCATCGCCGTGACGATCGCCTTTGTGGGCGGGCGTCCGGGGATGATCTCGGGGGCGACGGGGGCGATGGCCCTGCTGATGATCACCCTGGTGGCCAACCACGGGTTGGAGTATCTGCTCGCAGCCACGGTGCTGACGGGGATCATTCAAATCATCTGTGGGTTCTTGAAGGTGGGGAGGTTTATCTCCTTTATCCCCCATGCGGTGATGCTGGGCTTTGTGAACGCGTTGGCGATCTTGATCTTCATGGCGCAGATCCCGCATTTCGTCGGCGAGGGATGGCTTGTCTATGGGTTGATCGCCGGAACGTTGGCGATCATTTACGGCCTGCCGCGATTGACGAAGGCCGTGCCTTCGGCGCTGGTGGCGATCGTGGTGGTCACGGCCCTTTGCGTGGGCATGGGCTTTGGGGTTCAGACGGTGGGTGATATGGGCCACATCGAGCAGTCCTTGCCCATCTTTGCGCTGCCCGATATCGAGCTGTCCTGGCAGACCTTGATGATCATCTTGCCCTATTCGATGACGCTTGCACTGGTGGGGATGTTGGAGTCGCTGCTGACGGCGAGCATCGTCGATGAGATGACGCATACGGAGAGCGACAAAAACAAAGAGATGCGCGGGCAGGGCATCGCCAATACGATCACCGGATTCTTCGGTGGGATGGCGGGGTGCGCGATGATCGGTCAGTCGGTGATCAACGTCAAATCCGGGGGACGGGGTCGGCTGTCGTCGCTGGTGGCGGGCCTGTTCTTGATATTCTTGATCATCGCCCTGGGCGATGTGGTGATGATGATCCCCATGGCGGCGCTGGTGGGAGTGATGATCATGGTCTCTGTGGGCACCTTTGACTGGCAATCGATCACCAATATTCGCCGCGTGCCCATCCCGGATACGGTGGTGATGGTCGTCACCGTGGCGGTGGTGGTCTATACCCATGATCTGGCCAAGGGCGTGGCCGTCGGCGTGATCCTGAGCGCGATCATCTTCGGCTGGAAGATCGCCAAGATCACGATGGCGGAGAAGGTCATGGCCGACGGAACGAAGCGATACGCCGTGAAGGGCCAACTGTTCTTTGCCTCTACCCGTCGATTCGTGACTGCCTTCGATGTGATGAGCGACCCCGATCGGGTGATCATCGACTTTTCGGACTCCCATGTCTGGGATCACTCGGCGGTGACGGCGATCGCCAAGATCCTCCAAAAGTATAAGAAGGCGGGCAAGAACATCACGATGGTCGGGCTGAACGCCGCCAGCGAGAAGATCATCGAGGAAGTGGGCGTCGACGCCCCATCGGGCCATTAACCGAGGCCATTAGCCCAGGTGGGCTCGAGCCCACCGACGCATTGAATCACCCTTAGAATGTAGGATGTACGATGTTTAAGACAATATTGCTCGCCATCGATGGTTCCGACTACGCCACCAAGGCCGCAGAGGCGGCGCTGGGACTGGTCAAGGAGCTCAAAGACGGGGATAGGAAAGTGGTTCTCTTTCACGTCAGCGATGAGGCGCCGTCGCGGAGCCAGGTGCTGAAGGCGGAGCTCGATGTGAAGTCCGTGCTGCGACAAAAAGCGGCGGAGGTGGTCGCCCCCACGGCCCAGCGATTTGAAGAGGTTGGGGTCGCCCACGGCGTGGAGGTCGCCCTCGGCGATCCGGCCGACGAGATCGTGGCCTACGCCGGGAAGAATGACGTGGATCTCATCGTCATCGGCAGCCGAGGATTGGGGGCGGTGAGCTCGGTGCTCATGGGAAGTGTCAGCCGGCGGGTGATGCAGGAGGCGAAGTGTCCGGTGATGGTGGTGAAGTAAGGGAGCGGTCCACGAGCCAAAGCGAGTTCCCCCCCCAAACACAAAAAGACCCGACTCTTAAGAGCCGGGTCTTTTTCCGTGTTCTGACTTCTGTCTTCCGACATCCGTACAGTGCGGAAGGGGGGAGTCGAACCCCCACGGGCGTATAAGGCCCACTAGATCCTTAGTCTAGCGCGTCTACCAATTCCGCCACTTCCGCGCCTACATTGGCGACGTTTGCCGCCAACGCGAACCGGTGTATAGGCACCCTTGATGGGCCTGTCAACAAAGAATTTAAGCTGCCCTTGGTTCGATCCCCCATCGGCGCTACCATGGGACGGTAAATGACCATTCATTCATCGACCCCATAGACGCCCCGATGGCGCGGCGATCTTCGGAGATTATTTTGACGATGCGATTCCTATTTATTGCCTTGATGGCCCTCTCCCTGACCCTCGGCGCCTGTTCCTCCGACGAGGGCTCGGAGCCCGACAATCAGGACGATCCCAACAACGGGCAGGCCAACGCCAACAATCAGGACCCCGAAAATCAGGGCGAGCCCTGCGACTACCAGATGGACTGCGGCGACGACGGCTTTTGCTTCGACGGCTCCTGCCACGCCTCTCCGGAGTGCCCGCGCCCCAGCATGTGGAGCAATTGCGCCGATCACTTCGACGATATCGGCGCCCCCTTTGCCGAGCGCGCCTATTGCGATCGCGACCACTGCCAGGTGGCCTGCACCGGCGACCAACACTGCCCTTCCGACCATCTATGCACCGATCACGGCCGATGCCGACCCTTTGTGGGCGAGCTCACCGGCGAGCATCCCCAGGGCAGCGGCGGCGAATTCCAGGCCGGGATCGGCCAGGCTCTTTTGAACTTTCCCGTCGGCCTCTCCCTTGGCGGCTACGGAAGCCGCATGAGCAGTCAGGGTGGCCGCTACGCCGACTCTCTGCGTCCCAGCCACGGTACGATGCACGGCCTCGACGCCCGCGCCGTCGCCCTCGACGACGGCGATCGCCAGCTCCTCTTCATGCGCGCCCCCATCATCTTTCCCACGATGGCCATCCATGAAGCCGTGGCCCGCAACCTCCAGGCCGAAACCGGCGCCGACTGGCGCTCCAGTCTCGTCATCTCCGGCACCCACACCCACTCCGGCCCCGCCCGTCACTGGCAGATCCCCCCCGACGAGCTCACCGTCGGCCCCGGACTGGGCTCCTTTGGCACCGACGAATTTCACCAGCAGGCCTTCCTGTGGCTCGTCGACTCCCTGAGCGCCGCCGCCCTGGACGCCCTGGACGACCTGAGCCCCGCCCAGATGGGCTGGGAGATCGTGGAGGCCTTTGACACCGACGACGTCATCTCCCGCGACCGCCGCGGCGAGACCCCGCCCTTCGACGACAACCGCCTCCTCTTGCTTCGCATCGACCACCCCGATGGCAGCCCTCGCAGCTTGCTCTTTAGCTTCGGCACCCACGGCACCATCCACGATGGCGACTACGCCACCGACGACGTCATCGTCGGCGCCGAATCTCAGCTCGAATACGCCCTGGGCGACGCCTTCGACGCCAATGTCCCCGTGATGTACTTCAACCAAAACGGCGGCAATATGGGCCCCCGTGGAAACCAGGACGGCCACTCCCACACCCAGCGCTACGACAATCTGGGCCACCACCTGGTGGAGCGCTCCTTCGACGCCATCTCCACCATGGAGACCACCGACGACTGGAGCCTCCAGGGCCACACCCACCGCTTCCCCATCGACCGCGACCTCCTCGATTATCCAGACGATCAATTCAGCGACTACTACCAGG
Source organism: uncultured Bradymonadales bacterium (assembly GCA_964415785.1). GTDB lineage: Bacteria > Myxococcota_A > Bradymonadia > Bradymonadales > Bradymonadaceae > SLJM01. The sequence goes on along the minus strand of CAYQBU010000121.1, from coordinate 8,085 downwards.
GCGGCTTCCAATGCGGACTCGGCGGTGACAACGGCCCCAGCGAACCCGACGACTACGGCTGCATCGGCTTTGACCAACTCCTCAACCACCGCCCCATGACGCTGATCCACAAGAGCCAGATCAGCGCCTTTCGCCTCAACGATCTGACCCTGTTGACCATGCCCGGCGAGCTCACCATGCCCCTGGGCTGGCAGGTCCTTAAACACCTGGAGATGCAATACGGCATCGACCCCCTCAAGGCCTTTACCTGGGGCTACGCCCAGGATCACCTGCTCTATCTATTGCCCACCAACCTCCAGGGCGATCGGCCCCCCTTTCCCGGGCTGTCGCTGCCCGACGGCGAGGCCCCCGGCGACTATCCGGACTACACCTTCTCCTATCTCCAGGGGGGCTACGAGGCGAGCATGAGCCCCTGGGGCCACAACCTGGGCGACTACCTGATCGCCCGCGCTCTGGAGGCCGTCGCTCTCATGGAGGGCGACGAACTCGACCTGGCCTTCGATCCTCCCTTCCCCGACCAATTTACCCCTTATAATGACGAGCCCTTCGATCTGGAGGCCACCGCCGCCGACGATATGGGCACCATGACCGAAGAGCCCCCGGCCACGGTCACCCGACGCCAACCCATCGAGGTCGCCTGGATCGGCGGCGATCCCGGCGCCGAAGCGCCCCAGACACCGCAAGTCACCCTGGAGCGCCAAAACGGCGACGGCGACTTCGAGGAGGTCCTCCTCCCCAACCGCCAGCCCTATACCAACCGCGCCTTCACCATGCTCACCCGCCTTCGCTACACCGACGCCGACCTCCCCGAATGGGTCATCTACTGGGAGGAGAGCCAGGACTTTGCGCTGGGCACCTACCGCTTTCGCGTCGACGGCCACTTCCTCGACGACACCACCGACGAACGCACCCCCTACCAGACCACCACCGAGGCCTTTGAACTCGTCGGCGACGATCTCATCGAACTCGGCGATCCCATCTACGACGAGGACGAAGAACACCTCCTCATTCGCCTCTCCTATCCCGCCGCCCACGCCCTGGACATCGAGCGCCAGGGCGACGATCGCGCCGTCCCATCGGGCTCCTACCGCATGCATCACCCCCACACTCCCTCGGGCGCGCCGATCCCCGTCGATCCCGACGACCTGCTCTTCGCCGACGCCGAGATCACTGCCAACGGAAATGCCCTGGCCTCCATCTCCGATTTTCACTTCGATGACCAGTCCTCCCCCCCGATCACCGATTGGATCATCGAGCTCAACAGCCCACCGGCCAGCGGCGACACCCTCGATCTAGACCTCATTATCCGAGACCTCTGGGACAACCAGACCGTGCACAACACCTCCATCGAGATCCCTTGATATGCAATCATCCATAGGCCCTCTCAAACCCTCGTCCTGGTGGGGGGCCCTCGCCATCGCCGCCGCCCTTTCACTGGGCGGCTGCCAGGGGTGCGATACGCCCCCATCATGGCTTCCCTTAAATGGCAGCTACGACGTCGACGACCTCACCGGCCTCTGGCAAGTCGACGCCTTCTCCCAGGACGAACAGGGCTGCGCGCCCACCCCCGCCCGTCCGCCGATCGCCTTTCTCTCCATCGACGCCGTCGACGACGAGGGCCATGAACCACAACTTCGGCTCCGTCCCTGCCAATCGGAGGACTCCGACACCTGCGCCGCCGAAGTCGCCCCTGACAACCGCCTGACCTGGTCCTTCGAAGACCAGCAGGCCACCACCCTCCACCACAGCGCCACCCTGGAGAGCTCTCAGCCCGCCCAAAACGAGTGCCGCTTTACAGCTACGCGCTCCGTCATCACCCCTGGCTCCGAGACCCTCGAGATCACCCGCAGCCACTACGCCATCACCCTTCCTCTGGAGGGCGATCAATCCTGCCGACCCGAGCAGGCCGCCGCCTACCAGGACCTTCTCCCCTGCACCCGCAGCGAGACTCTGGAGCTGCACCGCAGCGAATAGATCCCTCTGAATATCCCAAAAAAAAGCCCCCTCCGAGCGGAGGGGGCGATGCTGTCTATAAACAACCCGGGTTAGCACTGGCCGTCGACGTCACAGGCCATCATGCACTCGCCATCGTCGGTGCAGAGCTCATCGGCGCTGCACTCCGCAGAGGAGCGGCACTCCACGTCCGGATCGGCTTCGCAATAGCCGAAGCCCGAGCAGCGAAAGCCCATGTCGCAGTCGCTGTCGGCGTCACAGGTCTGCTCGCATTTGGCCTCCACGCAGATCTCGCCGCCACCGCAATCGGCCGTCTGGTAGCACTCGATGAACTCACAGATGCCGTGGCGGCAGCGCTGGCTGCTACCACAATCATCGTTGCCCGAGCAGGTCGCCGTGCACTCGCCGTTGACGCAGCGATCGCTGGCGGCGCAATCCGTATTGAACACACAGCTCTGGGGCTCCGAGACGCATTCGCCGTCGATGCACATATCGTCGCCACTGCATTCGTCGGCCGTCAAACACTCCGTTCCCTGGGCATCATCGACGCATTGGAAGGCCTCGCAGCGCTCATCGCTAGCGCAGTGCCCATCGTCGGTGCACTCCGCATCGTCCGGCGCCTGACAGCTATTATTGACGCAGGTCTCGGCGACATCGCAGTCGCTGGCCCGCACACACTCCAGATCGTCGCCGGCCTGGCAGCTACCCACGGAATCACCATCCATGGGCACGCATTGGTCGGAGGCGCCGGGCTCATCGGTCACGTTCAGGCAATCAAAGCCCGAGGGACAATCGCTATTGGAAGAGCAGGCCCGGCTGCAGATCGTCTCCCCCGTTCCCGTGGCCTCATCGTAATTGAGTCCCAGACACAGCGCGCCATCTTCCACGCAATCGTCGCGGCTCTGGCAATTCTGGCACAGACCGGCGCTGCCGCCCTCTCCGCCTCCGGGCTCGTAGCACTCGCCGCCCTGACAGCTCCATCCCTGCGGGCAATCGAAATTGCTGTAGCAGCGATCGCTATCGCCGGGCATGCCTCCACCGCCTCCGCTGTCGCATACCTCCACGCAGATCTCTTCCGTATAGCAATCCTCGTAGCAGCCCGACATATCGCAAAACGTCTGGCAGACCTGCTCCTCTTCGCAATCCAGGAAGCACTCGCCGAAGCCTCCGTTGCCCGTATTGTGCTGGCCCTCATTGTCGGCATCGGTGATCAAACACCCCGAAAGGGCTCCCATCGCCACCAGGGCCAGGGCCGCCATACAGGCTATCAACATGCGTTGGATGCTCGGTAAATTCTTCATATCTGCTTGCTCCCGGCTAGACGAGTTAGGTTCTCAAAACGCTTCGCTCTGTCATCGACACCACTGTGACGGCTGGTGGGTTTTCTTTATTCAACGCCTTTTTTCTTCCCTTGTCCAATCGATCCTTATCTCGTGCCTTTGACGCACCCCTGCCTTTTAGCTATTCTCCCCCAGTCCGGGCGCCCAATTTAAGGCGTCCCACTTCCCCACGATCGCATGATGGGGAGCATAGTTTCACTCGTCGATGGCCCTCGTGAAGTACACGGGGCCCGCCTTTGGCTAGACCATAGAGAACCACGGTTTCGTTATGATTTTATCAGATAATGCTTCGGCATCCACCGCTAAATGGGCGGCCCTCGTCTCCTTCATCGCCATCGCGCTGACCGCTGGTTGCGGCGATGACGGGGTGACCGGTGCCTTCGATGGTGATCTCGAGATCACCCCCGATACCATTAACTTTCCTCAAACCGTCGTCGGCGACACATCGCTGCCGGAGACCGTGATTTTGGAGGCCGGTGACAACGGTAGCGAGACCATCCGCATCAATAACCTCGCCCTCGGTAGCTCCGACGAGCCCCACCTCGGCGAAGACGGCGTCTTCGAGATCCTCAATTACGACGAATTGGGCCTCGACTCCATCGAGTTGGAGTCCAACGAAGCCATTGAGCTCGACGTCGTATACAGCCCCGAAGGCCCCGTCCGTTACGCCGACGAGATCACCTTCAGCACCAATATCGCCGGCCAGAGCTCGGTCACCATCGACGTGATCGCGCCCACCCCGGCCCCCGAGATCTCGGCGGCCTCCACCCTGCGCTTTGGCCGTGTGCCCGCCGACGGGCCCGCCGCCCAGCGCATGTTCGAGATCACCAATAACGGAACCGCCGCTCTCGAGATCGACGACATCATCGTCGCCGACACCGAGAACTTCGACGTCTCCTATCCCGTCCTCGTCGACGACCTCGACTCCGACGAGCGATCAGAACTCGGCGACCACAACGACGACTGGGCCCCCGCGGAATACGATCGCGACGCCCCTCAATACGACGTTGAGCCCGGCGACAGCTACGAAATCCGCGTCTGGTACGACGCCGACGACGAGAGCGTGCGCTCGACTCAGATGGACATCGTCTCCAACGATCCCCAGTCGCCCAACACCATGGTCGCCCTCATCGCCAATAGTGACGCTCCCTGCTTGACCGCCGAGACCGTCGACTTTGGCCCCGCCGCCCTCGGTCAGACCACCCAGCGCGCCGTCACCCTTGAAAACTGCAGCGACCTCCAGGAAACGGTCATCACCGACATCGAATTGGGCAAATTCTACGACGACGAATTCGTCTCCCTGGAAGACATCTTCGCCAGCGATGATTTCGACGACAGCGACATGCTCTTCGATATCATCGCCGACTCCCTCCCCGGTGGCATCGCCGACGGCGACAACGCCACCATGGACGCCGGCGGCACCGCCGTCTTCCAAATGCTCTATAGCCCCATCGAAGAACAGGTCGACGACGCCGTGTTGCGCGTCAGCAGCAACGACGAATCCTCGCCTCTATACATCGATGTCCTCGGCGAAGGCGTCGACCGCGAGTGCCCCATCGCCGATGCCCGCATCGGCATTGAGGGCACCGGCATCTTCGACGAAGAGTTCGTCGAGGCCGTCCCCCTCGACACCCTGGACCTCGACGGCACCAACTCCTTCTCCCCCGAGGACGACGGCACCGACCTCTCCTACGAGTGGAGCGTCGTCGACCGCCCCGGCGCCTCCCTGGCCAGCGTCAACAACGCCACCCAAAGCACGGCCGACTTCCGCGCCGACATCGCCGGCACCTACGTCATCGAGTTGTCCGTCTTCGACGAAGTGGGCATCGTCTCCTGCGAACCCGACCAGGTCACCGCCTTCGTCGATCCCGAGAGCGACATCCACGTCGAGCTGACCTGGGAAGTCCCGGCCTCGCCCACCGGCACCGGCGCTGACCTCGACCTCCACTACCTCCACCCCAACGGTTCCTGGAGCACCAGCCCCTGGGGCGTCTTCTGGAATAACCGCGAGCCGGACTGGGAAGACGGAAGCGAGATCAGCCTCGACATCGATGACCTCACGGGAGACGAACCGGAGAACATCAACCACGACAACCCCGACCCCAACCACGACTACGCCGTCGGTGTCTACTACTTCGGCGACGAGGGCTTCGGCGCCGTCGACGCTCAGCTTCGCCTCTACTTCCTCGACGACCTCGTCTTCGAGGGTCACCAGACCCTGGAGAACGCCCCCAGCGATAGCAGTGTCGACCCCGACACCGACTTCGGTGACTTCTGGTACGTCCTCAACATCGGCGTCGCCCCTGGCGGCTTCCCCGACGTCGACCTCTTGGACATCGTCGACGAGCTGTATGTGGACTCCGGTTTCCCCGACGTCCCCTGATCTAAAGTCTTAGATCCAGCACTCCAAGCCCACCGCTTCTCTTTGGCGGTGGGCTTTTTTTCTAACCCCCTGTTGATTTTCCCCTGCTCACTCCCTATAGTTCCAAAACCGTTTTGGAACTTGCTGAACGACACGGCCTCGGAGCCCGCACCCCCGGTGCGATCGCAACCGTTGCACGTGCCTATTTTTGGGTCGGACCCCCTACTAAGGAAATCATGATGCGACACTCAACTTCTCGTCACCTGACCAGCGGAAAATGGATTCTTCTGATCGCCCTTTTGACCTCGGTGGCCCTATTCACCACGGCCTGCAGCGAGGACGAGGGGATCACCGGCGGCGACTCCGCCACCTTCCAGGCCGACGACATCCACTTCTTCCACACCGACGTCGGCGATACGGACATCCATATCTTGGAAATCGACAACATCGGAAGCGGTGACCTCACTCTTCGCAACCTGCAGGTCCACAACCACGACGACGACGTCTTCTCTCTTTTTGACCCCTGGGAAAACGTCACCGTCGCTCCTAACGAGACCCACGAAGTCTACGTGGAATACGCACCCACCGCCGAAGAGATCTTTACGGGCCATATCTCGGTAGAGACCAACGACCCCGACAATCGCGACGCCACCATCGAGATTACTACCGATGGCTTCCAACCGGAGATCTCGGTGTCGCCACAGTCCATGAACTTCCAGACCGCCCCCGGCACCTCTCAGAGCCAGATCGTCGAGATCCGCAACTACGGCCGCGGCATGCTCGACATCGACGACATCTATATCGCCCAGGGCAGCAGCGACTATAGCATCGGCTTCTTTGACTCCATGACCGACAGCGGCGATCCGCCCCCGTCCAACGACGACAGCTCCACCCCTCCCGCCCAGCTCGAAGAGGGCGGCGCGCCCACCTTCATGCGCGTAACCTTCCATCCCGACGACGAGTCCGGCGATGACGGCGGAATCCCCGGCGAGATCATCATCGAGAGCACCGATCCCCATAACTCCAACCTCGCCCTCGACATGATGGGCAACGGCGGCGACGGCTGCATCGCCATCTCCGACCCCAACGGCATCGACTTTGGTCTGCGCTCCATTCAGGAAGCCAACTTCCACACCCTGACCATTGAGAACTGCTCCTCCGAAGAGGAGCTCGAGATCTACGACCTGACGATTAGCGATGACGGCGGCGGCGTCTTCTCCGTTCGCGAAGACGCCCTCCCCGTGGGACTGCCCGACGCCCCCCATGTCCTGCTGCCCGGCCAGGTCACCACCGCCCTGATCGGCTACGCCCCCGACGAGGAAACCACTCACTCCGGCGAATTGATCATCGAGAGCAACGCCGGCATCAACCAGGAGCTTCCCGTCGATCTTCAGGGCGAGGGCGTCGACGCCGGCTGCCCCATCGCCAGTGTCGGCGGCTCCGTCGATGGACTCACCGCTCCCTCCAACCCCGTGGAAGCCACCAACCAGGACCTCGTCCACCTCGACAGCTCCGGTAGCTCCGACCCCGAGGGCGGCTCCCTGGACTACGAATGGGACGTCATCTACCAGCCCGACGGCTCTCAAAACGACGTCAGCGACTCCTCGGCCCAGAACCCGACCTTCGAGGTCGACATCGTCGGTAACTTCATGATCGAGCTCACCGTCTATAACGACTTTGGCATCCCCAACTGTGAGCCCGCCGTCCTCGACATCCTCGCCGCTCCCGACGAAGACGTCCACATCCAGCTCGTCTGGCATACCCCCAACGTCGACGCCGCCTATGGCGGACCCATCCCCGACGCTGGCGTGGGCACCGATCTGGATCTCCACTACGTCCGTCCCGGCGGATCCTGGGGCGACGCCTTCGACTCCGTCTACTGGACCTTCGACCAACAGGATTGGACCGGCGATGGCCAAAATAACGTCTTCCTCGACATCGACGACTACTACGGCGCCGATCCCGAGAATATCAACCACGCCGACCCCGAGACCGGTGCTCACCCCGTGGGCGTCCACTACTACGACGACAAGGGCTACGGCGCCGCCGTGGCCACCGTCCGCATCTACTTCGGTACCCTTCTCGTGGAACAGATGACCCGAACCCTCGATGAAACCGACCATTTCTGGTATGTCGGCGACGTGGTGTGGGGCGAGCAACCCACCTTTCAGGTCATCGACGGATACGCCACCAGTCACTCCCTGGACTCCGCCAACGACGGCATCGGCGGCTTCTAAAGTGATCTAAGCCTCAACCCTGCGCCACCGCCCCCCCGGGATGCGGTGGCGCTTTTTTTTCCTTCTCTCTTTCTGGAGCATCACATGGCCACCGACCACGACGACGTCCTCATTCGCCGCCGCATCGGCATGGAAGACGCCCACTACGCCGGCGACCTCGTCGACGGCGCCTTCATCCTCAAGCTCTTCGGCG
>CAYQBU010000120.1:0-12274 GCA_964415785.1 uncultured Bradymonadales bacterium | reverse complement strand
CCCCAGGGGCCCCACCACCAGGAGCGGCTGCTCATGGTCAGATAGATATTGGACTCCGAGGCGTAGAGATCCATGCCATGGGCCAGAAGCGAAGAGGATTCCAGGGTGTCGCCGCTATCGATGGCGAAGGAGGAGAGGTTCAAAAAGCCCAGTTGAGCGGGGACGCTGGGAAGATAGAGATCGGTGCAGCCCATCAAACTGGCCACGCCCTCGTCGACGTCGGCGCCGGCGGCGGCCAGACGCTTTCGAGGAAGCCATTGATCGGTGTCGTTGTCGTCGAGCCAGGAGCGCACATAGTCGTAGATGACCGGTCGCGCCTGGTCTCGCTTGTCGTCGATCGTCTCCTCGGAGTCATCCCAGGAGGGCTCGGGGATGCCATCGAGATCGTCGCGGTAGGACAATTCCCAGACGTCGATGCCCCTCAAGGAGCTATTGGTGGCCACATAGACCTGGCCATTGACCATGCGCCCGTCGACCATTCGGCCCTCGATCTCCAGGGTGCGAAGGGCCTGCGGTGAGGTGGGCTCCGAGATGTCGTAGAGGGCGATGCGGGTGCCGCCAAAGAGGGGCTCCTCGCCGGGATCGGGGTCTGCTCCATCATCTTGATTGGGCCCACCGTCGGGCATCGGTCGCGACCCATGACGGGCGTGGACACGGCTGAAGACGGCGAGGTGATCGCCATCTAAGAAGAGCGACTGAAGCTGTTCGTGCTCGTCGCCGGCGATGGTGGCCAGGGCCTCCGTATCTTCGGGTGGCCAGCTCTTGAGCACCTGGACCGAGTTCTGGGCTACGGCATAGATATGAGTGCCATCGGTTTTAATGATGTCGGGCTCGTCGACGCCCTCTTCCTGGACGTTGGTATCCGTGTACTCCGAGGGGGCGTCATCGCGGCCACCGCCCACGTCGCCACCGGCTTCGTCGTCGGTCGGCGGGGCGGCGCCATTGTCGGCGTTATCCTCGAAATAGCCGTAGTGATAGTAGCGATGCTCCAGGATTTGTTCGGTCAGGGTGGTCGCCAGGTGGTCTTTGACCTGGTCGCAATCCTGGGCCTGAGTGAGTTGACTGGAGACCTCTCCGGTTGTGGGGTCCTCTGGAATGGGGGAATCCGAGCCCGGGGGGTCGTCGCCGCAGCCGATGCCGAGGGCGGCGATCATCAGGGTCGCCAGGCCCCAGCGGCCCAGCGATGAGGTCGGTATGGCGTCAAATATCTGTGGGCTAGTCATGGTGATCCTCAGTTTTTTGAGATGTTGCGCAGGTGAATATCTCCGCCAATTCGCCGTCCTCGGCGCTCAGGGGGGCGAATCCAGGATAACAGGTCAGTAGAGATGCAAGCGATGTACCAACTCGACCCTGGAGAGAAGGTGGCTAAGATTAAAGGCTGGTGAATCCTCGAGGATGAGTCATCGGGGGCCGAGATCGACCGTCGTTTCAAGGGGGGAAGGTGATGACAGGCAAAGGTGGATGGATCGCTGTGGTGCTACTGGTTGGATGGTTGTCCTCGGCGACAGCGGTGGCGGAGCAAAAGGCCTCGATGCCTCAACTCGAGGGGTATTGGATCCTGGAGGCGACGACGGCCTCGACCCTGTCGTCGCCGAGCATCGGCGAGATACCGAGTCTGTCGACGGTGCTGTCGATCGTCGAGATCCGTCAGCGAGGCCAAGATTTGCGCCTCCAGTCGCGCACCTGTGATGTGCGCCTCGATGCCGACACCTCGATGGTCACCACCCGGGTGCCCCGGCGCTTTATCGACGCCATTGAGGACCGGCGACGAGAGGCGCGACTGATTCAGCGAGATGGCCAATGGTATCTATATGTGGAGCGAGACTGGGAATTATTGGGGGTGGAGATGGAGGATCCGACGGCCGGGGATTTGCCCGATGATGAGGACGATCCCCGGATCATCGATCAGGATGATAATGGCCATCCGGGAATGACCATCGAATTGGAGGGACGACTGGGGGGAGAGGTGCATATTGTGCGTCGAAGTTGGGACCAGATGATGGGGCGCATCGATGAAAAGGGGCGAATCAGGGGAGCGATCCAATGGGATTTTGAGCAAAAGACGGTGGATGCCAGCCGGCGCTGGCTTCGGACAACCCTGGATGGAGAGCCCGACCCGGATGGAAGTCGATTTCGCATGCAACGCCATGATGGGGGCGAGACTCCGCGGTGTCGCGACCTTTATCGGGGCGGATCGTGAACTCGGCAACGGATCTGTGAGTTGACGTAATATTACTGGCGGTTATCGTACCGGCGTTGAAATCGAAGTGCTTCGCCACAGGACCGAAGTCTGGTCGGTGAGCGATGGTCGGCAGTTTAAGCAGTTCCAGCAATATCAGGTTGTTATGGCATTTTTGCTCCCCCTTGTACGCAATTTTTTCGACAAATACGGCCTCTCATTTTTGATGGTGGCCAGTTATTTCGGTTCCGGTTCCATCTTTATCGCCAGTCAAGCCGGTGTGGAGTTTGGATACGTCTTAATTTGGGCGGTGATTGGAGCCGTACTCCTGGGCTTTATGGCTCAGGACATGAGCGCGCGCCTCGGGATCTACGGCGACAACCTCATGGCCTTTATTCGGCGTAAATTGGGCAAGAAGGGAGCGCTGGGGGTCGCCCTATTTTTATCGATCGGTTGCGTGGCCTGGACGCTGGGATTGACGGCCGCCGTAGGCAAAAGCATTGAAATTTTGACCGACGGGGCTATCGCCTGGCAGCCCCTGGCGGTGGGCACCGGTATCGTGGCCATCCTGGTGGGGATCTTAAAATACGACCACCTCGAAAAGATCGTGACGGCGATGATGTTCATCTTGCTCGCCATCTACCTGGTGGTCGCCGGGGTCAGTTCACCGGATCTGGCGGAGATGGCCGCCGGCTTTGTGCCCTCTCGCGGTGGGTTTGAGACCGCCGAGTTGATGGTCATGGCAGCGGCCATTTTGGGGACCACGGCGCTGTGGCCGAACTTCTTTTTGGAGTCCATCTTGGTCAAGCGAAAGGGCTGGGATTCCAAGGAACACCTGTCTCCGATGCGACGCGATCTGGCCCTGGGGTATACGGTGGGCGGCGTGATCACGGTGGCGATCATCATCGTGTCGGCGGCCATCTTGCGCGATGCGGGGATCACGGAGCTATCCTACTTCTACGAGCCCGGTCTAGCCCTGGAGGAAGTGCTGGGTAGTTGGGCGATGATCATCTTCTTGATCGGCGTGGCGGCGGCGGCCTTTAATAGCATCATTCCCATCATGTGGACCGTGCCCTTCATGATCTTGGAGGCCATCGATCACGAGCAAAAAGAGGAAGCCGACCCCCTGTTTCGAATGATCTATGCCGGCGGTATTTTTCTGGGGATGTTCTCGCCGCTGATCAGTTATATCACGGGCATGAGCGTGGTGGAGATGGTGACCATGTTCCCGGCCTTCAACGGGGTCTTTGGCCTTCCGGTGACGGCGGCCTTCCTCTTCTGGGCGGTCAATGACCGGGAGACGATGACTCCCGAAGGAGTCAATGACTGGCGCTTTAATGCCGTCAATATCATTCTGGTGCTCTTTGCCTCCTACGTGGCCATCAACTCCGCCCAAGGGGTGCTGGATAATATCTTCGGCGGGATGTTTTAGCCCTAGCTTCGATCCCACTGATCGCCCGGGTCCTCGGTCGGCGAAAGCCGGCGGTGGATCGGGGCGATTGGTTTTGATGGAGCCTCCCAGCGCTCCTTGATGGATCGATAGATGGTCCAGTTGGCGTCCGAGGGGTCGTCCTGGCGACCCTGGAGGCGCTGGCGCGCCAGGTCGTCGTCGATGGTGCACTCAAAGAAGCGGACGGGAAGTCCCAGAGAGCGGGCGAGATCCACAAATTGGCATCGCCACCGGTCGTTGCGAAAACTGGCGGCGACGGCGACGCGCTGCCCATCGAGCAGGGCCTTTCTGGCCTGGTCTCGCATCGCCCCATAGGTGCGTCGGCTCCACTCCGGGGTGTAGATGCCGCTTTCCCAGTCCTGGTCTTCGTCCTGGCGTCCGGCCTCATCGGCCAGTTGTTTTCGGATCACGTCGCTATCGAGGACGACGTCGACGGCGCCGCGTTCTTTGAGCTTTCGAGCACGGGTCGATTTACCGCTGGCCGGCAGACCGCCGAGGAGCAGCAACGCCGGTCCCTCACCGGGCGGGGAGGCCTTCCACCAGGCATAATACCAGTGGGCACGGGCCAACTGACGGGCCTTTTTTCGCGCCCGCTCGTCCACCTCGTCATCGCCGGCCTTGACCCCGTGGACCTTGGCGCGCACCGCCGATCGATAGGAGCAATAGAGGTCGATCAGGGGGCGAAGCGTAGGGGAGTCCCCGTCGAGATAGGCGTGCCACAGTTTTTGGCACCGTTGATGATGGCCGCGGATGTCGAGATCCATGGCCAAAAAGGCCATGTCCAGGAGGGGATCGGCGTAGCGGAAGGCGTCGCAAAACTCGATGCAATCGATGATGTGGAGATCGTCGCTATCGTCGATATAGATATGCTCCAGGCGAAGGTCGCCGTGGGTATCGCGGGCCCGGCCCTCGCGATGACGGGCCTCGATGATCGGTCGCGCCTCCTCCAGGCGAGCGCGGGTGGCCGCCTCGATGGCCTCCAGGGTTGATTCAGAGATGATCTGAAGGGCATCGTCGCGGCGCTGCTGGAAATTGTCGAGGGCGTTGGTGCGAACCGTTGAAAACCGGGCGTGCTCGTCGACTTTGTCGCCTCGGTGAGCCTCGTCGTGAAAGGTCTTGAGGCGCCGGGCGATGCGTTCGATGGAGCCCGGTGGCAGGCGATCTTCGGCGAGGCGACGCCGAAGATGGTGCTTTGGATCGAGGCGGCGCATCACCACGGTCCACTCCAGGGGTTCGCCAGCGTGGGGCTCCTGGCGTCGGGGATCGGCAAAACGCGGCGGCTCACCGACCACGGGCACCACTTCCAAATACACGTCGGGGGCCAGCCGGCGATTGAGGCGAAGCTCCTCTCGGCAAAAGTGCTGACGCTTGTCGAGGGTGGAGTAGTCCAAAAAGCCTAGATCCACCGGCTTTTTGATTTTATAGGCCCGCGAGCCGGCGAGAAAGACCAGGGAGGCATGGGTTTCCTCGAGCTCCACGGTGTCGACCCTATGGGTATAGGCCTCGGGGCGTCGAAGGGCATCCTTAAGGGACTCAAGTCGCATCGAGATGATCTCGGTCAGAAGGCTTGGTAATGGCGATAATAGAGTGATGGTAACCGGCCGCCTGGGGTCAAGCGATGGACCTCGACGACCTTGAATACCCCGCTCAATATGGTACTCGCAGTAGCACGCCAATGACCCGGTAGTGGGACCACTAGGATGCATGGGAGCAGATGATCATGAGCAGGAATGTAAAGACGATACGACTCTTTGACAGCGCTGAGGGAAAAAAAGGCGATTTTGAGCCCCAGAAAGCCGGTGAGGTCAAGCTCTACGTCTGCGGTGTTACGGTCTACGACCTGACCCATATCGGTCATGCGCGGGTCTTTATTGTTTTTGATGTGCTCTACCGCTTCTTGCGTCGCCTGGGCTACGATGTGACCTACGTGCGAAATCACACCGATGTGGACGATAAAATCCTCAAGCGCGCCGAGGAAAAAGGGGTCGACCCCCTGGAGCTGTCGGCCCATTTTATCGAGGAATTGGATCGCGATATGGGCCAACTGGGCATTGAGACCCCGACGGCGGAGCCCAAGGTCTCGGAGCATATCGACACGATCATCGCCATGAACGAGACTCTTATCAGCGCCGGCTATGCCTATGAGGCGGAAGGCGATGTCTATTATCGCGTGAAGGCCTTCAACGATTACGGCAAGTTGTCGGGCCGATCGCTGGACGATATGGAGGCCGGTCGCTCCGGTCGCGTCGACGACGACGGCGAGGCCAAGAAGGAGCATCCCTTTGATTTTGCGCTGTGGAAGGCCTCGGAAGACGACCAATTGGGCTGGGATTCGCCCTGGGGACGAGGGCGGCCGGGATGGCATATCGAGTGCTCGGCGATGAGCACGGCCATGCTGGGCGATACGATCGATATTCACGGAGGGGGTCGCGATCTGCTCTTTCCACACCACGAAAACGAGATCGCTCAGAGCGAGGCGGCCACGGGCCGCGAGCCCTTCGTCGATACGTGGATGCACGTGGGCATGGTCAACGTTGCCGAGACCGACGAAGAGGGCGACAAGATCGTTCGCAAGATGTCGAAGTCTCTGGGCAATTTCTGGACGACCCGCGATGTGCTCGGCGGCTATCATCCGGAGGCGATCCGCTACTTCATGCACACCACCATTTATCGCAAGCCCATCACCTATTCGATGTCGAACCTCGACGAGGCCACCGGTCGTGTTGAGTATCTGTATCGAGCCCTCCAGCAGATCGAAGAGACTCTCAAGGCCGGCGGCTATGGCCCGGGTCGAAAGCCCTCTCCAGTGGGCCTGTCGGAGGAGCTGCGCGATTTGATCGAGAATTTTCACAACCGCTTCGACGATGCCCTGGCCGACGATCTCAATACCCCGAAAGCCCTGGCGCTGCTGTGCGGCACCGGTCGCCGGATCAACGAGATCATCGACAAGAAGGGCGCTTCGCCGAGCCCGGAGCTGGCCTATAGCCTGGCGACGCTTCGCAATCACCTCGTCGATACCGGTGAGGTATTGGGCCTGTTGCAGCGCGATCCGACGACGGCACTGCAGGAATTTCAGCAGCTCAAACTCGACGCCCGCGAGCTCGATGCCTCTGAGATCGACGCCTTGATCGAGGCTCGAGAAGAGGCGCGGGCCAATCAGGACTGGGAGAAGGCCGACGCCATTCGCGACCAGCTCGATGAGATGGGCGTGGAGACCATGGACTGTCCTCAGGGAACGACCTGGAGACTCAACTAACCCGGGCTAATATCGGTACCCCCCCGAGGAATTGATGGATTGGAGGTGGATGTGAAAGAGGTGGCGTCGTCGAACCCAGAGATGATCGAGCGCGATCCAGAGTGGTTCCATCAACGGGGCATTGACGATCCACGGGTGATCCAGGCCCTGGAAGAGGTGCCTCGCCAGCCCTTTGTGATCGTCGGCGATGAAGAGGGCCAGGAGGGCGCTCTTCCCTCGAAGGCCCTACCGCCGCTGGAGGTGGTGGGAAAATTGCTCAGCGCGCTGCAGCTCGAAGCCGACGACAAGGTGCTCGAGATCGGCACCGACACCGGTTATATCACGGCGATGTTGGGGGCCTTGAGCGACAGGGTCTACTCCGTGGAGCGACGGTTGCCGATGGCCAAATTGGCGGAGGGGCGCCTTCGGCAGATGAACCTCGAAAATATCGAAGTGCTCTACGGGCCTCGATTGACGGAGTATGCGCTCAACGCGCCCTACGACGCTATTTTATTGTCCGCCATCGCCCCGCGAGTGCCCGGCAAGCTCAAGCAGCGCCTGGCCATCGGGGGCCGGATGGTGGTGCCCATCGGTGAGGGAGGCAAGAACCCGGAGGTGATCTGTATTCACCGTGTCGACGAGGAGCGCTTTGAGCGCCAGTCGCTGGGACAATTGCGATTTTCCTCCAAGATCGGCGACATCCTGGTGGAGCTGGGGATTGCCGATCGCGAGGACGTGGAATTGGCGGCCCTGGAGGCCGACGCCCAGGGCCAGCGCGTCGGTGAGACGCTGCTGGAGTACTCCCTGGTCAAGGAATCGGACCTGGTGCGGGCGTTGGCCATCCAACGGGGCCATAAAGTCGCCCCTGTGGATACGCTGATTCAGATCGCCGATCACGAGTTGGCGCTGTCCGTGCCGCGGGCCTTCTTGAGCCACCACAAGGTCATTCCCCTGGCCGTTCGCGATGGCCAACTCCACGTCGCGGCCGTCGATCCCGATGCTCCGACGGTGGAATTGGCGCGCCTGGCCGACGCTCAGGGCGTGGAGACCTACCTGGTGACCACCGAGGAATTTCGCCAGATCTGGAATACAATCCTCGAGGGACGCCAGCGCGACGACTCGGAGATCGACAACCTCAAAAGACGGGTGGAGCACAAATTGGAGAGCGTCCTTCGAGCGGCCCGAAAGCTCGACGCCGCGGTGCTCCATATCGATCCCGACGAAGGAGGAGGATCGATTCGCTTTCGCGTCGACGGCAAGTTGCGCCATATCCCGGAGATGGCCTTTGATCCCACGGAGATCGACTACGCCATCGAATTTCTCAAGCTCAAGGCGGGTCTCGATCCCCAGGAGCATCGCCGCCCTCAGAGCGGGCGCTTGAGCTGGGTTCGTCAGCGCGATGTCTTCTATCTTCGCCTCAAGGTGATGCCCTCCATTCGTGGCGAGCAGTTGATCTTGGAGACCCTGGCCCAGGGGGTTCGACCACCGACGCTGGAG
Organism: uncultured Bradymonadales bacterium; assembly: GCA_964415785.1. Lineage (GTDB taxonomy): Bacteria > Myxococcota_A > Bradymonadia > Bradymonadales > Bradymonadaceae > SLJM01. Next base: position 3,913 of record CAYQBU010000120.1, on the reverse strand, counting down.
CAGCTGGGTTTCCCCACTTATTTCGGGCCCAATATCGAGGTGTTGCTGGAGCGCCTCGGGGGCTTATTTTTGATCGTTGGTCCCCGAAAGGCCCTGAAAAAACAGACCCTGTACGCACTTATCGATCGCCTGGCGTCGGATCAGGAAAAGAAAGTATGCCTGGTGGAAGAAGAGGTCTCCAGCCCATTGGAGCGGGCTCATCAAGTCCAATTGGAGCCTCAGGATGGCTTTGGGTATCGCCAGGCCATCGAGGCGTTGTCGGACTTCGACACCGACTTGATGGGGCTGTCGGAGATCCCCGATCCATCGACGGCGCTCTGCGCGCTGAGGGCAGCGCGCCAGGGGGCGACGGTGGTGGCGACGTTGCACGGCAAGGATGCGGGCCATGTCCTGGAGGGCATGCGCCGCTTTGGAGTGCCCGCCGAGGAGATCGCCGGTGGCCTCAGCGGCATCTTGACCCAGTGGAGAGCGCCTCAAATCTGCGAGCGATGCCGAGAAGTGGTGCCCCTCGATGAGATCGATATGGAGGCGATCTTTGGTGAGCGTGAAGTCCCCGATGATATTCGTGCCTTTCGCGGCGTAGGCTGCCGTCAGTGTAGCGGCACGGGACAGTCGGGGACCCTGCCGGTATGGGAGCTACTTCCCTTTGGAGCCTCTCTCAAGGAAGGGGTCCTCAATCAAGCCGACGAGGTCGGCCTGCGCGAAATGGCGGCCCAATCGGGCGTCGACCTGCTGGCGGATTGCGCCATTGAAATGGCTCGGCAGGGACAGATCCCCATCGACCATCTCCAGCGCTACCTGGGCAATTGAGCACAACAGCCCGGAGCGCGATAAACGCCAACGCCCCGCCAGTGCACAGAGCATTGGCGGGGCGAGGCGTCAAAGTGAATCGCGATCAGGAGGCGTTGGAGTCGGGCTCCACGATCGCCTGAATGCGCCATCCCTCGGAGCTAGGCCGGGAGACGACCTTGATCGACACTTCATATTCCTCGGCGAAGTCGTCGATCACATTCTGGAGCTTCTCGACCCACCGATCGGTATAGGAGCGCTCGCGACCGCGCATGCGCATCACGAATTTGACCTGGTTGCCCTTTTCGATAAAGCGCTTGGCGCGCTTGAGCTTGACGTCCAGATCGTGGTCATCCGTATTGGGCCGAAACTGAACCGTTTTGAGCTGCGTACGGCTCGATTTCGAGGCCTGCTTCTTCTTGGACTGCTCGTACTGGTATTTGCCGTAATCCATGATGCGACACACCGGCGGGCGGGCCTTGGGGGCCACCTCGACGAGATCCAATCCAAATTCTTCGGCCTTCTCTCGCCCTTCATCAGGGGTCATGACGCCTACTTGTTCGCCGTCGGGATCGATCACCCGAACCTGGCGTGCGCGAATATTATGATTGACTCGGTGTGACGAATCGTCGTTACGACCTCGGTTTCTACTAGAGATTTCGAACCTCCTATGGGTGCTGCGTCGTGATACGCGAATAATGGGGTCAGTAGCTGTCCTTTCGCCGCCATTGCGGCTACAGTGGGCGAAAAATTAACACACCGATCGCCGAGTCTCAAGCTTTAGAGCGTCAAACCACGCGCTTCGGTACTGGCGACGCGATGTTGGGATGTGTTAATCTTTGTACTACTCGCACACAATGACAGGGTCTACGCACACGTGGCTCATCGGCCAGCAGATCAGTGAGGGCTTATGGATGCTGTAAAATCACATCTCAAGCAAAAGGTTCAAGAGTCGCTCCACGACCTTATCGAGCAGGCCGTGGCCACCGTCGATGAAGAGGCGGTCGCCGATATTCTGAGAGAGGAGTTGCGCCAATTGACCGGGGAGCCACTGCAGAAGGATGCCCCAGCGGTTCAAGAGGAGACGCCCGCGAGTCAAGAGGAAGCATCCTGTGCCGTGGAGGCCCAGTGGTATCCTCAGGAGCAGCGCCTGGCGATCGCCTATAGCGGGCCGGGCTGCCACGCCATGGCCCGTCAACAGGTGCTCGACGATCGGGCGATGATCTTGGAGTTGGATGAATTCCCACAGCTGATGGAGACTGTGACCATTGATGTTGTTATCGGCGATCAGGCTGACGCAGTGGCGATGCAGGGGCGAGTCGTCCATGCCCAGGGAAGTGAGGTGGCCCTCGAGATCTTCAGCCTTCAGGGAGAGTTGCGAAAGGTATTGGAGCAGAGCCTGGATCCCGACAGTGGCAACAGGCCGTCAACTCAGCCCGTGAGCGTGGCGGAGGATAACGACGACGATGGCGACGACGATGGCGCCTCGAGCCTGGCCGTCGATCGCCTCATCGAGCTGGAAGAGGCCAGGGCCTTGGACGAGTGGGTTTTCGATGGCGATCAGCGGGCGAAGCTCTTTTATGAGGTCGCCGACAGCGACTCCTATCGCCTGCTCGAGGTCCTGAAGGGAGAGACGACCCTTCAGTTTCTCTTTCATCGCCACACCCTTATCGGGGTGCGGCAAGAGCCCTGCTTGGATTGGGAAGCCTTGATCATCGACCAGCTTCGGAAGAGCGGCGTCATCAGCGATGAAGATCGGGAACGGGCTCAGGTGCTGGCGACGCTGCACGGCATTTCGATACAGGATGGGCTCATCGATATCGGGGCGATCGACGTCGAGGGGCTTCTGGGGGCCATCGAGAATTGCCTGGCCGATCACCTCCGAGATCTGTGGCAGATGGAGGAGGGAACGAAGGTGCGGATCTACGAGCTCGACGGTCGCCCTCAGCTTCGGCTTCGGCGGGCGTCGATCCCCTTGATGGCCTTTATGGTGCGTCAGCTCCTTGAGCGATCGCAGTCGCTGTCGGAGGCGCAGCTGGAGGCATTTCACGATCGCTGCCGGGGCAAGCAATTTGTCTACGATCCCCCGCCGCCATTGCGACGAGCACAAGACGTGTTTCCGGGGCCCTACAAGCGTTTCGTGGAGTTGATCTTGGCCGAGGAGCGCTACCTCTCGGAGCTCGACCGGATCACGAAGTTTAACCAGACGCATTGCCTGCGCTTTTTGTGGGTGATCGATCGACTGGAAGCCCTGTCCTTCGATGTGCAGAAGGTGGAAATGCCCGAACACAGCCAGATTCGAGGTCTCTATCGGGGCCTGGAGGCCAAGACACCCTTTCAGGTTCTGGAGTTGCACTGGTCGGCCTACGGCGGAGCGGTCGAGGAGGCCTATCAAAAGATGGGTCAGCGCCTGGACGTCCCCGAGGAAGTGCGCCGCGACATGGGCGATGAGATCGAGGCCATCGAGGAGGCCGTCGAAGAGGCCTACCAGTTACTCAAGAGTCGACGACGGCGAAAGCAGTTGCGCCAAAAGCACACCGATCGGCTTCAACGCCAGAGCGCCATCGATGTCTACGAGCGTCAACTCGACAGCTTCCAGATGCGACAGGCCCACGACGATATCGAGGATACGGTGCGGCGTATCCTGGAGCTCAGGCCCTCTCATAGCGCGGCCAAGAAATGGCTCAAGGCCATCAAAGAGAGGCGCCGCAACCAGGGCTAATCTCCATCGGCGGGGAATCTTCAGGGGCATTCAGGGAGTTATAGGGGGTCCCATGGAGTTATTTGGGTTCGACGCGACAAGTGGGTCGAGGTTGGTGATGGAGCAGTGGTGTCCATATTCGCCATTCGACCCGTGTAGGGTTCAAGCCACCGACCTGAGATGGGAACGCCGTGCAGGATAGAGAGCCATTGAGATCGTATCCACTATACCGAAGCGCCGATGAACACGACGGCTGTGGGGTGGGTTTTATCGCCGATCTGGAGGGTCGCCAGCGGACGGATTTGATCGGGCGTGCCGTGGGGGCGTTGGAGTGCCTGAAGCATCGGGGAGCGCGAGGGGCGGACGCCCGTACCGGAGATGGGGCGGGGGTGCTCTTTGGCCTTCCCCAGCAGCAATTTGGCT
>CAYQBU010000119.1:0-12370 GCA_964415785.1 uncultured Bradymonadales bacterium | reverse complement strand
AGGTCGACGCGCATGAGGTAGGCGTCGGGGTCGTCGGGGGTGCCCAGTTGGACCTCGCGGGGTTTGTCGTCGGCGGCCTGGCCGGGCAGGTGAGTGAGCAAGACGAGGCCGCTGATAAAGCTGAGGTTGGGGGCGTCGCGATCGAAGAAGATCTCGCTTTTGGCGCCGCTGCGGTCGCTCTGGATATAGCCGGAGCGGGCCAGAAGGGGTTGGTCGGGGGGCAATTCGATGCTCAGGGAGCGTTGGCCGGTGTGGCAATGAACGGGGGGCTCGTCGGTGGTCGATGGGGAGGCGGGGAAGTCCTCGCCGAGTTCGATGGGGTCGGCGCGAGAAACGAGGGGCATGCCCAGGTAGTACCAGAGGGTTCGGCGGATAAAGGGAGCGGCCATGATCAAGAGGGCGACGAGGAGGAGGCCAGGCCAGCGCTCGCGGAATTCGAGCCACATCCAGTTGTCCTGAAGGAGGTCCTGGCGGGTCTCCTGGAGGTGGATGATCTCGTCGTCGAGGGATTGTAGCTGGGCCTCGAGATCGGCGGTGAGGGCGTCGAGCTGGTCCAGTTGTTGGTCAAAGTCCTGTTGAATGGAGGCGAGGGCTTCGTCGGTGTCGGCGCGCCGGGCGTCGATCTGGTCGCGGGCGTCCTGGCGCAGGTTTTCAGCGGCGCCGGTGACGGCCTCGTGTTGGGCGTCGGCGCGCTCCTCGATGCGCTCGATGCGCTCGCGGACCTGTCGGCAGGTCCACCAGTGGGCGGGGTTCCAGCTATCGCAATACTGGGATTCGAGGCGGCTTGTCGTCTGGTCGAGGTGTTGGCGCTGGCTCTGGAGGTTATTTTCCAGGGCGGTGACGCGGTTGGAGGTGGTCTCCTCGATGGAGGCGATGGCGTCGTCGAGGCGTTGGCGCTGGAGTTCTTCCTCCCGTGTGAAGCGCAGCTCGATGGCCATGCGTCGGCTCTTGTGGCGCACCGATTGGGCCTGGTGGTGGGCGGCGGAGGCGGCGTGGCGCTGGCCCTCACCTTCCAGTTCCTGGAGGCGTTCGGGGCTGTAAAAGCCCTCCTGGACGGAGGGAGCGGCTTCGGCGAGGAGGAGGTAGCCGACGAAGAGAAAGGCCATGAGTCCGGCGGCGACGAGGGCCTGCTTGATGAGCGCCAGGAAGATGGCGGAGAGGAGTTGCACGGTAGAGCCCCGAAGAAAAAATCAAGCCATTGGGCCGGTCGTGGACACGAGTAGAACGTCTATCGGAGTATAGGAGAGAGAAGGGGGCGATGACTATGGGAGCGGATCGACGGTGGGAAGCAGGGGGTGGCGCCAGCGGGCGGCATAGTGAAGGAGGGTGCGCCGTAGCTCGGGGAAGTAGTGGGGGGAGAGGCCGTGGTGGCGAAAGAGGTCGCGCTCGTCGCCGTGGAGGTCGGCGAGGCGCAGGTCAGCGGGGCTGGAGCGGTCGCTCTGGGGGCATCGATGGAGGGCATCGCGAAGCTCCGGGGAGAGGGGAAGGTCGGTAAGCCGGGTATTGATAAAGGAGGGGGCAAAGAGGACGCGTAGGTTGGGAAGCACGGGGCTGAGGTGGCCAACGACGGGGGGAGGAGCGTCGCCGGGATCGGCGTTGGCCGAGGCATGGAGGCCATAGGTGGCCAGGAGGTTGGCCTCCATGCGCAGGTTGGAGAAGGCGACTTCGACGCGGCGTGAGAGGGGGGTGTCGGGATGGGAGCGGGCCCATTGGATGGCCTCGCCAATGGAGTTTCGGCGATCAAAGGGGAGGCGATCCAGGAGGTCGTCGTCCAGTTGAAGGGGGGCCAGCGGTCGGGGCCACAGGGGTTGGCGAAAGCGGAGCTCGCCACGGGCGTCGACGTGGTAGGGGGCGAGCAATTCGTCGAGGGTAATGGGGTCGGCGTCGGGGGGAGCGCCGCCAAAGCGAAGGGTTGTGGAGCGGCGGATATGGTCGATCTCGTCGAGGAAGGCCTGGAAGGCCGGAGCGTCGTCGATGAGCAGCGCGATGTGGGCGTGGATGGTGAGCCCGTCTTTGGGCTCCGCAAAGCGGCGCCAGATGGCGCGGTGCATGGCGAGGCGAAGGCCGGGTCGGGTGGCCGGAGGCCGACAGGCGGGGCGAGCGCCGCCGGCGGTCTCGATTGCAGGGGCGTCGGGCGACAGCAGGGCGCGAAGGAGGGGGAGGTGAAGATCGTCGGGGTCGTCGCCGTGGTCGGTGGAGAGTACGCGAAGGGCCTGGCGTTGAGCGTTATCGAGGCGATGGGCGAAGGCCAGGTAGGGTTGGTCTCGATGCTCGATCAGCCATCCCGAATATAGACCCTCTTGCTGGGCGCATTGACCGGCCTGGCAGATGAGGGTGACGCCATCGATGGGCTCGTCGAAGGGACTGGCCAGGTGGGGCGAGAGGCGGCCGGCTTTGGCGCCGTCGTCGCCGGGCTGGTAGTCGTAGATCGCCAGGCGCGCATGGCGCAGCGCGCGAAATAGTTTGGGGTCGTCGAGTTCTTGTTCCAGTTGCTCTTGAAGGGGGCGTTGGCCAAAGATGGCGTCCTGGCTGCGACCGTAAAGCGCGGCGGGGATCGCCAGGGCTGCACGGTAGGGACAGGGCAAGGCATGGCTGGAAAGCCCCAGGGTTTTGCACAGCTCGGTAAAGACGGAGAGATCGGCCTGCTCGATGGCCCGGTTGTGGAGGGTGATCGCCCGGCGGTGCATGGCGTCCAGGGTGTCCACCAGGCGGTGGAGGGCTCTGTGGTGATGACGGCGTCGGCGGTGATCGCATAGAGAGATAAGCTCGGCCGACGGCTGGGGATCGCTGTCGATGCCGCCATCCTCGCGGTGCGTCATAGGGCCATCCTGGGAAGAAGAGATGAGCGGGCGAGCGTTTTCGTCGTGGCTGACCAATGAACACAACGATCTGGGAGCAAGGGTTCATTCCGGCGCAGGTGAGGTTGAGCGACTACAGGTGTTATGGTGAAGGGGCATGGGTGGATAAACCAGGAAGGCACGAGTGGGTATGACTGAGTATAGCGAAGGTTGGCCAGAGAGGTTGGATGGCGTGGAGGCGCGCTTGAGGTGGGCGAGGGTGGGATCCCAGGCGTCGTGGGGTGGGGTGTTGAGCGAAAAGGAGCGACAGCGCCTGGAGGAGATCAGTCACGAGCCGACGGCCAAGATCTACATCAGGACTCGAAGGCTGGTGCGAGCGACGTTGAGCGAGATGGGGGCCGAGGCGCCGGGGCATTGGCGTTTTGGAAGCGAAGAGCATGGTCGGCCCTACCTGAAGAACCCCGGCGAGGCGTTGGAAGGGCTGGACTTTAACGTGGCGCATGCGCGGCGGTTGGTGGTCATGGCCTGGACCAGGCGAGGGAGGGTGGGCATCGATCTGGAACCGGTGGATCGGGAGGTCGATCACGATCTGGTGGCCCGACGGTTTTTTCACCGGCGAGAGATCGAGGCGTTACGCGGGCTCGACGAGGAGGCGCGCAAGCGTCGGTTCATGGCCCTGTGGGTGCTCAAGGAGGCCTGGATGAAGGCCGATGGCAGGGGGATTGGAGCGGGGTTGAGCAATGTGGTGTATCGCTTCGGTGTCGACGATGCGGTGGAACTGGTGGCCACCCCGGGGCCGGACGATCCGGCCCGGGTGGAGGTGGCCCTCAGAGAGGTCGCCGGTCACTGGGTGGCCGTGGTACGCCGGCGTCAGTAGGACAGGTAGTCTTTGACGTCATCGCCGATCTCGTGTTGGATGAAGCGGCGAAAGCGGCTTCGGATATCCATTTCGAGCTGACGGATGCGCTCTTTGGAGACGTCGTATTGAGCGCCCAGGTCTTTGAGGTAGCGGGGCTCGACGGCGATCATGCGCTCGCGCCAGATGGTGGCGCGTCGTTCGTCGGGGAGAGTTTCGACGAAGTCCTGGGCCAGTTGGGCCACTTTTTCGCGAAAGAGCTGTTCCTGGACGGTGTCGTCGGGGCTGTCGGCGTCGGTAGGCATGAGATCGATGCGCGAGGGGGAGTCCTCTTCGCCAAAGGTGGGGGCGTCGAGGTAGACGACGCCGCCATCCATGATGGTGCTGACGCGAACGACCTCGTCGGGGTCGACGTCCAGGTATTGGGCCACGTTCTCGGCGGTGGGCTCCTGGCCCTCGCGGAGAAGCTTTCGGCGGGCTTTCTTGAGGTTGAAGAAAAGCTTGCGGCTATCGCGGGAGTTGCCCAGGCGCACGGGGTGGCTGAGGTTGAGCAGATGGTTGAGGATCATGGCGCGGATCCAGAAATGGGCGTAGCCCACAAAGGGCGTGCCCTTGTCGGGATCGAAGCGGATGAGGGCCTCGGAGAGGCCGAGGTTGCCCTCCTGGATAAGCTCCATGAGGTCCTGGTCGCGGTGAAATTTTTTGGCGATGCTGATGACGAGGCGCAGGTTGGTCCAGATGAGGGTCTTTCCGGCCTCGATATCACCGTCGTTGACGTAGGCCCGCGCGAGGCGGTCCTGCTCTTCTTCGGGGAGGACCTCGGTCTGACGGATCTGGTTCATATAGGTGGTCAAAGAGTCATCGCTGAGGATGGCGGCGCCCCGGCTCTGGCCCCGGCGGCGGGCCAAAGGGTCGATCGAAAAGTTGGTGGGTCGCTCACCTTCGAGGCGAGACGGCGAGGAGGTCAATGGGAGTGTAGCGGCCATGGAATACCTCAAAGCAAGATAATCGTAGGAATTCGGTCCTCGGAGTCCAAGGTCTCCGCGGTATCGGGGAAATGTATATGCAAAATAAGTACCACCTTTTTGTCAGGGGGATGGGAAGGGGCAGAGATGGGCGATAAGTCCCTGATTTGGAGGGGATTGGGACATTCTAAGATCAGTACCAGGCGAACGCGAAGGAGCAGAAGGGGCGTGAGGTCTTTCAAATTGTTACGAGCACCTGTAACAGAGGGGTGCAAAATGTGCGTATGTTTGAGGGGGGTGCGAAAAAAATGCGTTCAAGGGGAGGGTGAGGGATACCCTGGGAGGAGTGACGGTGGGGCCCCAGGGGTCAAAAGAGGCGAGTTTCCAGCTGAGGTTTGGCATCGCCAAAGGTGTAAGCATAGCCACGGATCAGCAGCGTCTGCGGGCGACGGCGCGGCCGTGAGCCGGTGGGGTATCGGCAGAGGCGGAGACGATATCGATGAGGAGACGGACTGTGGCATTAGATTTGCTCCACTGTCCCGATACCGAAAGGCATGGCCCTGGAGGCCAGCACGAAAAGATTGGAGCGACGATGGACTTATTCGAGGAGATCAAATCGTATGTGGGCTTTGAGCCCATCGATGAGGAGCGTCTGGAAGCGCTGCAGGAGATCATCGAACCCCATTTCGGGGAGGTGGTGGCCCATTTTTATGATCGTCTTCAGGAGCATCCGCGAGCGCGGGGGGTCTTTGAGGGGCCTGAGCAGGTAGAGCGGCTAAGGAAGTCGCTGCACAGCTGGATGAAGGACGTGTTTAGCGGGGTCTATGACGAGGATTATTATCGCAAACGCCATCAGATCGGGGCGGTGCACGTGAAGGTGGGGCTGTTGCCCCAATTTATGTTCGGGGCGATGAACCTGGTGCGCCATAAATACGAACAGATCGTGCTCGACGAGGAGTCGGCGGCGGTGGTGTCGGCGATGGAGAAGCTGGAATCGGGGCCGGAGCAAGTGCTGCTGAGCCGGGCGGTGGGAAGCGTCAATCGGATCCTGGACATTGAGTTGACGATCATCGTGCAGTCCTATTGGAACACGCTGATGAAGCAAAAGCTCGAGATCCCGGCGGCGCTGGCCACGGGGTTGGCCCATGAGGTGCGCAATCCGCTCAATGCCATCGGGCTGCAGATGACGCTGCTGGAGCGCAAGTTGCGCAAGGCGGAGGTCGATAGCGATATTTATCAGCCCGTACTGGAGGCGGTGCAGACGGAGTTGCAGCGCATTCAGGGGTTAAATGCAGAGATCTTGGATTTCGCAAAGCCCGTCGAGATCGACAAGCGGCCAACGGATCTGGTGGGGCTGATCGAGGAGATTCAGCACTCTCATCAGTTGACGCTGGAGGCCGGTGGAATCGAGATGAGCATCGAGGGGCGGGGAAATACCCAGGTGGAGTGCGATCGGGGGCGATTGGGTCAGGTGTTTGTCAACTTATTGACCAATGCCGTGGAGGCGATGAACGAAGGGGGGAGCATTGAGGTGAGCATCGAGGGGGAAAAGGCGGGAGGGGTGATCATTGAGTTTCGGGATACGGGCCAGGGGATGGTGCCGGCGCAGAAATACCAGATCTTTGATCTCTTCCACACGACGAAGGCCGGGGGAACGGGCATCGGGTTGCCGATAGCGCGCAAGATCGTGGAGGCCCATGAGGGCTCGATCGACGTGATGAGCCAGCCCAGCGAGGGGACGACATTTACCGTTTATCTGCCACGGGTCTAGAGCCCTAATGAGAGCACTATGAGCACAAGTAGCATGGAGCAGGAGTCGACGTTGCCAGGTGACCACAAGACGCCAGCGCCGAGGGTATTGGTGGTCGACGATGAGCCTCGGGCGCGCCAGGCGTTGGTCCAATTGCTGGAGAGCGACGGCTACGAGGTGCGCCAGGCCCAGGATGGCTTTAAGGCCATGGGGCGGCTGCGCGACTGGGAGCCCGATGTGCTGTTGACGGATTGGCGAATGCCGGTGATGGACGGCATCACGTTGCTCAAGAAGGCGCGCGAGGAGCTCCCCGATCTGGCCTGTGTGGTGATGACGGCCTTTGGGAGTGTGGAGAGTGCGGTGGAGGCGATGAAGGCGGGGGCCGATGATTACCTGACGAAACCACTGAATTTTGACGCCGTGAGCTTGATCTTGGAGCGATCCGTGGAGCGGCTGGCGATGCAGCGGGAGTTGCAGCAGCTCCGAAGCGCGGAGAGCAAGCCCCAGGCCCAGCGCATCGTGGGCCATAGCCAGCCCGTCCAGGAGATGTTGACGCTCGTCGATCAAGTGGCCGATTCGCGGGCGACGGTACTGGTCAGTGGGGAGTCGGGCACGGGCAAGGAGTTGGTGGCCCAGCGGATCCACGATCGCAGCTCGCGGGCTGGTCGGCCCTTTGTTCGGCTGCACTGCGCGGCCCTGGCGGAGAGTTTGCTGGAGAGTGAGTTATTTGGCCATGAAAAGGGGGCGTTTACGGGGGCATCGAGCCGGCGCAAGGGGCGCTTTGAGGAGGCCGATGGGGGGACGTTATTTCTCGACGAGATCGGGGAGATCCCGGAGTCGGTGCAGGTGAAATTATTGCGTTTTCTGCAGATGCGCGAATTCGAGCGGGTGGGAGGCAATGAGACGCTGAGCGTGGACGTGCGAGTGGTGGCGGCGACGAATCGGGATCTGGAAGCGGCTGTAGAAGAGGGCAGGTTTCGCGAAGATCTCTATTTTCGGCTCAACGTCATCCACGTGGAGGCGCCGCCGTTGCGGGCACGAGTGGGAGATGTCCCGGTGTTGGCGCGCTTTTTTGTGGCCCGCTACGCCGAGGAAAATGGCAAGGAGATCACCGAAATTACCCCGGCGGCGATGGGTCAGATGGAGGCCTATGACTGGCCGGGCAATGTCCGAGAGCTGGAAAATGTGATCGAAAGAGCGGTGGTGCTGGCCTCGGACAAAGAAATCGGGGTGGACCAGTTGCCGCCGCACCTCAAGGAGCAGAAGGCGACGATTGGCGAGGGGATTCATGTGCCCGGAGCAACGCTGGAGGAATTGGAGCGCTACGCGATCTTAAAGACCTACGAGGCGACGGGGGGAAGTACCTCGGAGACGGCGGAGCTCCTCGACATCAGCGTTCGGAAAGTCCAGTATCGACTGCGAGATTACCGCGAAGAAGGCATTGTATTTGATGTATAGCGCCCCCCTGACATGGCCTGAGAGAGGACGAGACAAATGAGTGCAGATGGACGAATCATGAAGGTTCGCGATGTGATGACCCGAGACCCGATCACCGTGGAGGCGGAGACGGCGATGGGGCACGTGAAGGCGCTGATGAAGGAAGCCTCGATTCGGCACGTGCCGGTGGTCGACGACAAGGGGCTTTTGGGAGTGGTCAGCGATCGAGACCTATCGTTTATTCACGGCATCCCGGGGGTCTTCGAGGGGGTGAAGCCAGAGGACGTGGAAGCGGTGATGGAGGCGCCGGTCAAGCGGGTGATGAAATCGCGGTTTTTGGTGGAGCGCGATGTGGAGACGGTGCAGCCGGACACGATGTTGAAAAAGGCCATCGATCGGTTGTTGGTCAATAAGGTAGGCACGATGCCGGTGGTGGATGAAGATGGCGAGGTGGTGGGCGTGCTCAGCGTCGTAGACGTGATGCGCTGGGTATCGGACGACGTGTTGTAGAAATTTAGCCCTGTGACCCACAAAAAAGGGCCCGCCAATGTGGCGGGCCCTTTTTCGTGGTTATTTGCCAGGGTGCATCAGGGAGCCGGGGGAGCTCCACCGGGAGCGGGAGCGCCGCCACCGCCACCGGCGGGAGCGCCGCCTTCCATGGGCTCAATGTCCAGGCGCTCGCCGAGCTCTTGCTGGAGCTCAGGGTCGTGCTGGACTTGCTGAGAGATGGTCATGAATTCCTGGAAGGAGAGGCCCTGGCCTTCCACGACTTCCTGGGCTTCGGCCATGATTTCCTGCATGAGCTCTTGCTGCTCTTGAGGATCGGCGTCGGCCATCTGGGCTTCAGGGTCGTTTTCCTCGTGGTGCTCGTTGAGGGCTTCCACGGCGTCGACGAATTGGTCGATATCCTCGTCGGAGAGGTCAACCTCGGGCTGTTCGCCCATGGCTGGGGGCTGTCCGGGGGGCTGACCCTCGGGGGCGTCGCCCATATCCGGGGCCTCGGAGTCGGCCATTTCGCCGCCGACTTCAGGGGCGTCGTCATCGGCTTCGGGGAGTTCGCCCTGGGCGGATTCAGCTTCCACCGGTGCTTCCGCTTCCTGGGGCTCATCGCAGGCCACAAAGGCCAGTCCGAGGCCGGCGGTCAGAGCGATGACAAGCGATTTAAGATGAGAGGTGCGCATATATAAGATCCTTGTAGGAGTGATATCGGCGCGACAGGTTAAGCAACGGGGTTAATGAGCGAGGGAATCAACTTCGGCCTGAATGCGGTCGCGAAGGGCAACATCGTTGGCCAGCAATTCGGCGATGGCGTTGAAGACATCCAAGTTGAGCTGATGGTCTTCCACGGTCGCCAGGGTTTGCTCCTCGAGTTGTTGTAAGAGTTCACCGCGTTCCTCTTCAGGGGCCGCCTCCAGGCGTTCCTCGAATTCGTATTGGAGGTCCATGACCGCCACGTACGCTGAGGCAAAGCGTTGGATTTGGTCCTCGTCGACATCCTCCGCTCGTTGGGGGATGTCGGCGGGGTCGGCGTCGAACTCGCCGGGCTGAGTAGTTGCAGGATCCGATCCACCGGCCTCCGCGGAGGGAGGTGGGGTGCCCTCAGGCGAGGGTTGAGCCTCGGGGGTTGAGGGATCCGATGGGGGCTCGGTGGCCTGGTCGCCGGCGGGGGCGAAGGCGTCGTCCCCATGCTCCGCTTCACCGCCCAGCGCTTGCTCCAGCGCCTGTTGTTGCTCCATCTCCTCCGGACTCACAGGGTCGGGGGAAGAGGAGCAGGCGCTGGCGACCAACAGGGTGCATCCCAAGAGGGTGAGGCGGGAAAATAAATCGGGGCGGGGCATGGAACGAGCCTTCAGGGTGGGGGGAAAAAATGTGCCAAAGCAAAACATGTTGCACAATGCCACGTCAGCGACAGGGTGTCACATGGCGGGGGCTTGAAGCAAATCGCTTCGGCCACGCTGGTCGAGCTCGCCCTCAAGTTGTTGGAAGAGCTCGGGATTGACCTGAAGTTCGGCGACAATGGCCTCGTATTCCTCCATGGTCAGGCCCGCCGATTCGACCTCGGACTGCAATTCGGCCATGACCTGCTGTTCAATGGCCTGAATATCCTCGTGGGTTTCGGCTTCGGCGAGGTCTTGCTCGATGCCCGCTTCGATATCCTCGGTGGCGATGAGGACGTCGGCGAGCTGAGCGATATGCTGGTCGGTGATCTCGATTTGCGATTCCGGCCCCGGCGCGGGTTCTGGCGCAGGCTCTGGCGGCGGGGTGTCGTCAGGGTCGCTGGGCTCCGTGGGCTCAGGGGTGGGTTCGACAGGATCGGCGGGTTCTTCATGGGGTTCAGTGGGCTCGATGGGCGGCGGTTCGTCGCCGGCCTCGTCGGGAGCCGACGAGCAGGCCACGAGGCCCAGGCCGAGCGTCAAGAGCAAGATCATCGAGGCGCGCGAGACTAACCGAAGAGACGTTGATGTCATGAGAAGTCCTGATTGAAAAAAAGGTTGTTGCACGAGGGTCACGTACACGGTGCCATCTGCAAACGGTACGTCCACAGGGCCATATACAAACAAGAAGTATGCCAATGGCAAGGGGCAATGGGCAAGCCATAAGGTTGGAGAGGGGGATGGAGGCCCGCGATGATTTCTGATAGGTGTGAGGGTCCTAAACAAAAATGAAGAGTGATTCATTATTGGAGCAGCAGCCATGGCGACGGCGATGTGGAAGACGAGCGTGATCGGGGTTTGTGCATTGGGCCTGGTGGCCTGTGCGGAAGGTGACCAGCAGGTCGATGATAACGGAGAACCGTTGGGGGATCCGGCGTTGGCGGTGAGCGGGGCGGAGTCGCTGGAGTGGGATCTGGAGGTGGAGGCGTCGAGTGAGCGAGACGTGGAGATTGAAAACCGCGGGGACCGGCCGCTGGAGGTGGAGCTGGGTGTAGAGGCGTCGTGGTTGTCGGCGTCGCAGACGAGCCTCGAGATCGCCGCTGGAGAGGGGGCGGTGGTGACGTTTGAAGCCAGTTGTGGCGATCGGCCGATGGATGAGGCGAGTGCGGTGGAGGTGGCGAGCAATGATCCGTCGCGCCCGTCGCTGGAGTGGGATGCCCTGCTACGCTGCGAGGCTCTGGCGGGGGGGGAGCTGGAGGTGGTGGTCGAGGGGCTTGCCGAAGAAGAGGAGGCGCAGGTAGCGATCACGGGTCCCGACGGCTTTGAGGCCAGTGCGTCGGGATCGGAGGTCTTCGCCGATCTGGAGGTGGGGACCTATGAGGTGGAGGCCCAGGTGGTGGGGGAGTCGGCGCTCTTTGAGCCGATGCCGTCGCAGCAGGAAGTGGAGGTGGAGAGCGAGCAACGGGCGCTGGTCGAGATCGACTACCAGGCGGTGATGGGCTCGGTGGAAGTGGCGGTGGAGGGGCTTCCCTCGGGGGTAGAGGCGGAGATCGAATTACGTCGAGAGGGGCAGTTCTGGGACGTCCCGGCCGATGGCATTGTCGAGGATCTGGAGCCGGGGATCTACGATGTGCGGACCTTTGAGATCGAGGAGAGCGGGGTCTTGTACCAGGCCTCGGATCTGGAGGTATTGGTGGAGAGCGACGAGCGCTCGGAGGTGATGGTGCAATACGTCATTGATCCGGGATCGCTGAACGTGACGGTCAATGGATTGCCCGATGGGGTCTCTCACGACGTCGACGTCATTGGTCCCGAGGGAGGAGAGACGTCGTTGCCGCAGGAAGGATCGCTGTCTGCGCTCAGTCCCGGGGTCTATGAGGTGGTGCCCCAGCCGGTGGAGGTGGGGCCGGCGCGCTATGAGGGCGAGTCAAAGACCGTGGAGGTGTTGAGCGATCAGACGGCGACGGCGACGGTGGACTACGAGGTGGTGGTGGGAGAACTGGAGGTCGCGTTGCAGGGGCTGCCCGGGGGCGTGTCGCCGATCATCGATATCAGCGGCCCCGACGGAGATTCCACGCACGTGGGCGGGACGACGATCGATGAGGCGATGCCCGGGGACTACACGATCGAGTTTTCATCGGTGGACGAGGGCAATTCGACCTATAGTCCGATGGAGTCGACGGCGGAAGTGGTGGTGGAGAGCGATGAAATAACGACCGTGGAGATGGACTACGAGTTGGATACAGGCGCTCTGTCGGTGGAGGTCAGTGGGCTTGCCTCGGGGGTGGACCATGATATCGAGTTGATCGATGAGAGCGGGGGGACGACGAGCCTTCCCCAGGGCGGTGAGGTGTCGTCGCTGGAGCCGGGGAGCTACGACCTGGTGCCGGCGGATGTGCAGGATGGACCGGCGCTCTACGAGGCGCAGCAAAAGACGGTGGAGGTCAGCAGTGGCGAGACGGCGACGGCAACGATCGACTACGAAGTGATCGTCGGTGGGTTGGAGGTGATCCTCGATGGATTGGAGGCCGGCGTGGAGCCCCTGGCCGTTGTGGAGGGCCCCCAGGGATTCTCGGAAGACCTGGTGGGCGGCGGGCTCCTCGGCGATCTGGTGCCCGGTGAATATACGGTGGATTTCCAAACCCTCGACCAGGGAGGGGCGACCTATCTTCCCGACGATAGCTCGCTGA
>CAYQBU010000118.1:0-12552 GCA_964415785.1 uncultured Bradymonadales bacterium | reverse complement strand
ATCCTGAGAGCTGACCTTTTTTTATCGGGAGAGTTAGTTGCCTCCATCACGAGGCCGTGGTCTCGCCGTTCCCGGGCCCTCTTACTTCTGGAGGAATTGACCATGTCTTGGCATCCCGCCCTGCTTCGCCTCGCTTTGCTCCCCCTTCTCTTCTTGCCAGCCTGCCTCTTCAGCATCGACGACGATCTCGACGCCGGGCCACCATCCGGTGACGACGAACCCATAGACTCTCCCCTCGAACTCAGCGGGCCCTCCTCCCCCCTGCTCATCGACGACCTCTCCACCCTATCGCTTCACTACCACTTTTCATGCCACGGCGAGCTCTGCTCCGACCAGTGGACCTGCACCTTCACCCAGGACGATGCCAATATCGATCTCGACCCCTGCACATCGCCCCTCTACGTCACCGACGATACCTTCGATGAGGGACGTCACACCATGGCCGTCGAGATGCTCAGCGACGCCGGCGACACCTACCACGAATCGCTGCACACCACGGTTCTCCAGGACTTCGAACTTCACCTCGAATCCCCGATGGGCTCCTCACCGATCTCACTCGACGACGCCTCCACCATCGACGTCACCTCCTCCTGTGACCACCCCCAATGCCAGCCCAACTGCCAGTGGATTGACCCCGACGATGGCACATCGATCGGCGATCCTCACCCCTGCCCACCAAACGAAAACACGCAGCTCGAGCCCCCCCATCAGGGTCCTCTCGAGCTGCGCGCCCTCGCCTGCATCACCGACCTCCCCGGCCTCGATGATGACGCTCATTGCCGTCAATCCAACACCTTGGAATTCGAGCCCTAAGGCTTAACCGCGCTCCACATACTCCTCACCGGCCTCGATCGCGCCCAGGGTGCCTCCGGCGATATTGGTGCACTGCTTAAACCCTTCTTTTTCAAAGGTCTTGCACGCCGTCTCACTTCGCGCCCCGGATCGGCAGATCACGGCGACGCGCCGATCGTCTTCCTCCGGCAACTCGCCCCGGCGGATCTTGGACAGCGGAAAGAGCTCTGCCTCCCGCACGCGCACCTCTTCATACTCGTCTTCTTCGCGCACATCGATGAGGCGCACGTCTTCCTCGTCGCGCCACTCCAGATATTCCTCAAAATCGATTTCTCGCATCGTTGTCTCCTCTCACAAGTTGCAGACTGGTCTTAAATTCGCAGTTCTCCGCCCTCGACCCCCAGGGGGTCGTCGGGGATCACCGCTCCCATGAGATCATAAGCCGTGGCCTGTTGGATCTCCACTTCCACAAAATCGCCAGGCGTTGGTACCTCGCCGCCATAATCAAAGCTCAGATACACCACGCCGTCGATATCCGGGGCCTGACCGAAGTGGCGCCCTTCCAGAACGAATTCGTGCTCCTCCGAGACCCCATCGACGATGACATCCGTCGTATAACCCACCCACTCCTGATTCTTTCGCTCGCTGATTCCCCGCTGCAGCTCCATCAGGGCATTGCGTCGCTCGATCTTGACCGCCTCCTCGACCTGATTGTCCATCTTGGCGGCTGGCGTTCCCTCTTCCGGGCTATAGGTAAATACGCCTACCCGATCGAACTCCACTTCCTCCACCCAGTCATAGAGCTCCTGAAATTCGGCATCCGTCTCTCCCGGATAGCCGGCGATGAGGCTCGTGCGAAGTACCAAGTCGTCGATATCTCGCAGCCTGGCGATCAATTCCTTTTGCTGATCGCGCTGAATATTTCGCCGCATCGACTTCAGGATCCGCCGGTTGACGTGCTGCAGCGGCATATCCACGTAGGGCACCAAACGCTCGCCCTCGCGGAACAGATCGACCAACTCGTCGGTGAAGTTCCAGGGATACATATAGAGCAGGCGCACCCACTCGATCTCCACGGCCTCTTCCTCCAGGCGCCGAAGCAGGCGCACCAGATAATCCCGGTTTTTTCGCGGATCGATGTCGATGCCGTAGCTCGTCATATCCTGAGCCACCAAAATGATCTCATTGACCCCCGCTCGACCCAGGCGCCGAGCTTCGGCCACCACATCTTCGATCGTTCGGCTTCGCTGCTTGCCCCGAATCGTGGGGATGATGCAGAAGCTGCACGACCGCGAACACCCCTCCGCGATCTTGAGGTAGGCCGTCCCCCCGCGCACCGTATTGGTCCGCGCCACCTCATTGTCCATGATGAAGCTTCCCGGCTGAATATAGCTCTTTTCCTCCAAGTTGCCGTGGAGCGCATCGTTGATCGATGTAAAGGTCTTGGTGCCCAAAATGGCGTCTACCTCCGGGATCTCCGACTCCAGATCCCCCGAATAGCGCTGCGACAGGCATCCCGTGACCACCACTTTCGATAGGTCCCCGGCATTTTTGCGGTCCACCATCTCCATGATCGTGTCCACCGACTCCTCTTTGGCGTCCTCAATAAAGCCGCAGGTATTGACCACCACGATGTCTGCTTCCTCGCTGGTGTCCACCATCTCAAACGTGCCGTCTTCCTGGATCATCCCCACCATGACCTCTGAATCCACCCGGTTCTTCGGGCAGCCCAACGACACCATATGTACTTTCTTTTCGCTCATAACTAATCTGTCCTCAATCGGTTCTGACTCAATGCTCCTGGGGGCCTTTTCGCACATCAGGCCACGCTAGGCAAAACTCCTGCTAACTTCAACGCCGCTGCCCACATCATGGGCTCTCTTTAAAGGATTCTGGCTGGCGCTTGCGTCCACACTCTGGGCAGCGAAGCGCTTCCCGGCGAAGCAGATAGCCACAGCCCTCACACTCACGGCGGTTTCTTCCGTCGAGCATCGCCTTGACCTGCTCCACGGCCACGGCCGTGACCGCCATCGCCACCATCCACACCACCAGCATCGTCACCACGGCCAGCGGAAAGATCGGTAGCAAGATCAGGGCTATCAACACCCCTCCCGATTCTAGCCGCGCCCACCAGCGACTCAACTCCACCTCATACATCAATCCCAGCACCTTCGACCGCGCCCACGCCGCCGCCAGGTGCAACCCCAATGCTCCCACCACCACCGCCACCTGCCACTCCATGGCCAGCTCGCTCTCCGCCGCCATCGCTACCCCCTCCAATAGCGTCGCCGTCGCCTCATCGCCCATCACCTCGCCGCCCTCCTCAGCGCCCACCAGGGTCATCAACATCGCCGAGGCCCCCGTGGCCAGCGATCCCGTGACCCGATGGACCTTCAATTCTCTCATCAGGGCATCGATCTCCTCGTCGGCGGCGGCCACCATCTCCAGGCACGCCAGCACGGCCACCAGCCCCATCGCCGGCACCGAGATCAACAGCTCCAGCTCTCCCGGCAGCGATGCCCACCCCTCGCCGACGGCCACAAAACTCGCCACCTGAATGGCCAGCACTGTCATCGCCGGTCGCGCCGTCGACGTCAGCGCCGGCCCCACGACCATCGCGATATAACCCCATACCATCGCGCTCATTCCAACACCTCCAGGGCCCAGTCCATCGCCCCCTGCATCCACACCCATTCCAATTGAGACAACCAGTACAACCCACTTCCTACGGCCATCACCAGCAGGCCGATGGACACCACCAGAGCCATCACCCCCATCAGAGGCACCATCCACTCCATCCACCCCAACTTTCGCCCTTCCTCATCGCGGCGCAGCCCGCGATTGAGCATCGCCACCCCACTCTCCACGTACAGCGCCGTCAAAAGTGGTCCCGACACCGCCAGGATCACCCCGCTCAGACCCAGTAGCGGCGCCACCGCAATATTGAGCACCAGCGCCACCACGGCGATCGTCGCCGCCATCAGGCGCAATTTGATCCGCATTAGCATTCGCCGCTTGACGCTCAACCACCGCATGCCCCGACGAAGCACCCACAGGTGCAAAATCACCATCGCTCCCACCTGCACGAGCGCCTGCACCAGGGGGATCAACCCCGCCCCTCCGCTGGCCAAAGCCATCAGCCCGTAGCCCTTGAGGCGCCACCGCTCTTTTCGCTGGTGCAACCGCTTTTGAAACCCCTTCGGATCGGTATTGAGCAGCGCTCCACAATGGGGGCAATCCTCCCCCCCGATGATCGCCGCTCGCTCAACCTTTTCGGCGCACAGCCGACATCGTGCCCGCTCCAATAACCGCCACTGATATTCCTGTTCGTATTTCATCGCCCCACCACCATGACAGCCCGGCGATTTCCCGCCAAGCCCCGCACCCCATTCCCCCGACAATCCTCATCTCTTGCTCCCCACATCCCTGCCAAAAGTTCGCCATGTCACTCGCAACCCATCAATTCCAATCCTCGACCCAATCCATGACCTCCGCCGGACCATCGACACCATCGAGGCGACTCATCTCTTGAATCCCCGTGGGGCTGGTGACATTGACCTCCGTCAACCGCTCACCGATGACGTCAAGCCCCACAAAATAGAGCCCATCGTTGACCAGCCGCGGCCCCACGGCAGCACAGATCTTTTTCTCCCGGGGGCTCAACGTCGTCTTCTCAACTCGCCCGCCGACGTGAATATTACTCCGATACTCCTCGTCGCTGGGCACCCTTAATATCGCCCCCAGGGGCTCCCCATCGAGCATCAAGATCCGCTTGTCTCCCTCTCTGGCCTCCGGCAAATACTCCTGGCACATCACCGGCACCGTTCCGTGGGCCGTGGACACCTCGATGAGGGCATTGAGGTTGCGATCCGACTCGTCGAGCACAAAGATCCCCTCTCCTCCGTGACCACTCAACGGCTTGAGGATGCATCGGCCACCCTGGCGGTGCATAAATGCCTTGATCGCCGTCGACGACGCCGACACCAGACTGGCAGGGATCCACTCCGGAAAATGCAGGGCGTAGAGCTTTTCGTTGGCCGCCCGCAGACCCCGTGGTTCGTTGACCACAAGACACCCCTTTTCCTGGGCCAATTCCAGCAGATTGACCTCGTAGAGATAGGCCTCGTCAAAGGGCGGATCCTTTCTCATCCACACCGCATCCAGGGCGTGCAACGGCCCATGCTTTGACTCCCCGTAGCTGACCTTGTCGTCCGGATCCGCGCGAAGCGTCACCGGCGTATAGGACGCCCAGGCTTCGTCTCCCCGCGCACTGAGGTCGCGAGGACGGATATAAAAAACCTCGTCGCCTCGCTCTTGGGCCGCCATCATCAACGCAAAGGTCGTATCCGCCTCCACATTCACCCCTTCAATGGGGTCCATCACAAAACCGATCTTCATCGCTTACCTCAAAACTAGTTTTATGGCCGTCGCCGGTGGCCGCCATCGGCCGCCGCTCATCGCTCGCTTAACCTGATATCGTCCATGCTCCAGGTCAACCTCTCCACCGTTCCTCGAGACATTGTAAACACCCCGTATGCGCCCTCATAAACCCCGTACCGCTGACCCCGTGTCCCCTCCACGGAATCGCCGATCTGGAGGCGATATTGCTCCGCATCGACCCCCACGATCACCTCCTGGTCCGGGTCACCAAACCCCAGCTCCCCTTCGTCCTGTCCATCGACCCACTTTTCCACCCTTAACCGGGCCACATACCCCACCAGGCTCTCCACCAATTCCCCGTCGATATTCTGATCATCTTCTCCCACCGCCGTCCACTGGCCCTCCTCGGTGCGTCGAAGGTGCACTGGATTCTCGCCAGCCAGCCGAATCTCCATGAGCTCCTCGCTGGGAACCCCCACCAGACGCCGATCGCGCACGTCCGCCAGTCGCGACGTCACGATCGCCCCGATGTCATCGCTCAAGGCGTAGACCACCTCGCTGCCCTTTCGCCGTACCAGGTATTCGCCCTCGTCGCTTTGCACGATCTCCAGGCGATGGGCGCCCTCCGAGGTATGCACTTCCACCTCCACCTCCGGGGCGAAAAACCCCATGTCTTCGGGCTCTCCGTCCACCACGCGCTCCGCCTCCAGCCGACCCACTGTCGCCGCCAGGCGCTGGCCGCGCTGGTCTTCCAACCCCCGCACCGCTGCCGGCCCCTCCGCCAGACGCCACCGATCGCCACGCCTCTGAATATGGATCTCATGCCCGTCAATATGTCGAATCGATACTCCCTCCACCCCTTCTCCACCGATCATCAGTACCCGCCGATCCCGAAGCTCCTCCAATGGCCGACGCAGCACCTCGCCGAGGGACTCCGCAACCCGCACGATCCGAGCGGGGCCTTCGACTTGGATAAAGGTCCGCATCCCCCCGGCCTCCACGACCTCTCGCTCTTCGCCCACCATCAGCTCACGCGCATCTCCGCCGGCGCCCTGAAGCGTCATCTTCACCGCCTCGTCATCACCCAGGCCATAGCGCGCGGCCTCTTCCGCCGGCGCCGACCAGGTATCGGACTCCATATCGGCCGTCAGTATCTGCTCCAGGCGCTCGCTCACCCCCAGATCGACGCCGCCCTCCACGGGCTCCACCCATCGCCACCCGCCCTCCTGAGCGCTTCGCTCCATGACCAGGCGCTCCGCGCCGCCGTCGCGCTCCATCTCAATGCGCTCCAGATCTTCCAATCCCTGATAGGTCCAGCGATCCGGCTCCGATGTCCCGCTGCTCAAGAGCCACCAGGCCCCTGCCGCCCCCAGAATCACCACCACCAGGACTCCAATCCCCAGACGCTTGTCCATCTTATCTCCTGACCATCGTTTCTCGACTCAGTCCAACACGGCGTCGATGCCATACTCTATGGCTCCAATCATGGCATCGATCTCCTCGTCTTCAATGGTCAGCGGTGGCATCATCACCATCACGTCACCCAGCGGCCGCATAAATACGCCCTTGTCTCGAGCTGCCGAACAGACCTGCATGCCCACCCGTCTGGCCCCATCAAAGGGCTCTCGCCGCTCTTTGTCGGCCACTAGCTCCACACCCGCTGCCAGGCCATACTGGCGAATATCGCCCACGTGGCGATGGGCCATCAACGGCTCCAGGCGACGGGCCAGTACCTCTTCTTTTCGCCGCACCTCGCTCAACACATCCTCTTGCTCAAAGATATCGAGCGTCGCCAGCCCCGCCGCGCACCCCAGGGCATTCCCCGTATAGGTATGGCCATGGAAAAAGGTCCGCCCCTCTTCGGGGGGCCCCAAAAAGGCCTCGTAGATCTCGTCGGTCGTCAGCGTCGCCGCCACCGGCACATACCCCCCGGTCAACCCCTTGGCCACGCACAACAGATCGGGCTCCACGCCCTCGCGCTGGCAGGCAAACATCTGGCCACTTCGGCCCATCCCCATCGCCACCTCGTCGAGGATCAGCAACGCCCCCGCCTCTTTGATCTTTGCCGCCGCGTGCTCCAGAAACCCTTCCGGATAGGTCACCATCCCACCTGCGCCCTGCATCCCCGGCTCGATGACCACCGCCGCCAACGTCTCTCCATGCTCGTCGATCACGGCGTCGAAGGCGTCCACGAAGGCCTCCTCTGCTTGTCGCCGCGTCTGACCCTGGGGCCGGTGATAGGTCACCGGCGATGGGCCACGCACGGCCTCAAAGAGCATGGGCCCAAAGCGGGCGTGAAAGATATCGATCCCTCCCACCGACACAGCCCCGATGGTGTCGCCACTATAGGCGTTGGACAGCCCCATAAAGGTCGTGCGCTGCCCCTGGCTTCCCCCCTCGTGTTGCTGCCAGAACTGAAGCGCCATCTTCATGGCGATCTCCACCGACGTCGATCCATTGTCGCTATAAAAGACCTTGCCCAGATTCGAGGGGCTATGCTCCAGGAGGCGTTTGGCCAATACGATCGGCCGGTCGTTGGCGTTGCCCAGCATCGTGGAGTGAGCGATATGGTCCAATTGCTCCCGCACCGCCTCGTCCAATTCCTGGCGCCGATGCCCAAAGAGATTGCACCAGATCGAGCCCACGGCATCCAGATAGCGCTCCCCGCTGGCATCGATAAGATAGTGGCCCTCTCCAGCCACCACCGTCAGTGGCTCCTCCTCTCGATAGACGCTATGGGGCGTAAATGGATGCCACACATAGGCGTCATCCCAGGCCTCCAACGTCTCCTTGCTCAGACCTCGATCACTGCTCACCACGTACTCCTGCTCTGATTGGGTGATTAATGGTTGGCTCCCCCCTGTTGCGCTGCCTTCGTCAGGTGGCCTGAACGACCACCGGCTCAAAGCCCGCCTCGCGAAGCATCACGGCGTCACTCGACTCGCCCTGACCGCCCGTCGTCAGATAGCCCTCGGTAAAGAAGGAATTGGCCGCATATAGCGCCATGGCCTGCATCGACCCCAGCACCACTTCTCGTCCACCGGCGACGCGAACATCGACGTCGGGGTGCACAAAGCGAAACATCGCCAACGCCTTGAGGCACTCCTGAGGCCGCGGCTTCTCGTGGCTATCCATCGGCGTCCCCGGACGGGGGTTCAAAAAGTTGACCGGCACCGACTCCACCTCCAAGTCGCGGAGCGTAAACGCCAGATCCACCCAGTCGCTTTTCTCTTCGCCCATCCCAATGATCCCGCCGCAACAGGCCTCCATGCCCGCCTGCTTGGCCCAGGTCACCGTTCGCACCCGGTCCTCATAGGTATGGGTGGACACCAGGTTGCCGAAGTGATTATCCGACGTCTCCAAATTGTGGTTGTACCGATCCACCCCCGCCTCCGCCAACTTCTCGGCCTGGCCCTCTTTGAGCAGCCCCAGAGATGCGCAGATATCGAGATCGTAATTCTCTTTGATCTCGCCCACCACTTCCGACAGGTGCTCCACCTCTCCCCAACTTGGTCCCCGCGTCGCCGTCACCATGCAATAGGTCGTTGCTCCCCGCTCGTAGGCCTGTTTGGCGCCTTCGAGAAGCTCCTCCTTGGACTGCATCCCGTATTGCTCCACGTCATTATTATACTTCATGGATTGGCTGCAAAATGAGCAATCCTCGGGGCATACCCCGCTCTTGGCGTTCTGAAGCACGTGGATCCGCACCTTATTGCCGTGAAAGTGGGAGCGAATGCGATACGCGGCGTCCAAAATTGCCAACAGCTCACTATCCGGTGCTTCCACGATCGCCGTGGCCTCTTGCCGGGTGATGACCTCTCCATCGATGACGCGATCCGCAATTGCCTTCCAATCCATCTTCCTACTCCATTTGGGCCTGAGCCTATGAGCCGACCGCCATCGGTGGCGACCTGCTCCTTAGCATTTACTCACTTTCTCTATATTCGCTCCCGATCTCTGTCAACGAAACCTATAACATAGGCCCCCGCTTTTGCCACGCACCGACTCCACTGGACCCCTGCCCACCCCTGCGCTAATCTCTAGCAACACCATACTTAACCCCCTTATATTGTCTCCTGGGATCCGGAGTTTGACATGCCCATGCGCTTGCCATCGCTCTTGCTGCTCGTTGCCCTCGGCCTTGTCGCCTGTGGCGACGACCCCGTCGATGATTCCAATCAACCGGACCCCAACAACCAACCGGACCCCAACCAGACCGATCCCCCGGAGCCCGCCGACTATCCCCTCGCCGATTGCGATGACCTCGACCCCTCGATCTGTGCTTTTCCCTGGCCCTCCAACCTCTACCAACAGCCCGATGACGCCCGGGGCTCGGGATATCGCTTCCGCTTCACCGACGCCTCTCTGCCCATCACCGACGATGGAACCCCCTTTGATCCCACCCACCTCGATCACCTCGATGGCTACGACCTGGGCGTCCCCATCATGCTCTCCCTGGGCGCCGTCGACGACCAGCAACTGCCCGGCGAATACGATATCGAATCCTCCATGGATGACGACGCCCCCATATTGCTCTTCGAGATCAATGGCGACGACCTCCAACGCATTCCCTACTGGGCGGAACTGGACGCCACCGAAGAGGACCCCGACCACCAGACCCTCTTTATCCGTCCCGCCCAACTCCTCAAACCGGCCACCGATTACGCCGTCGCCATCCGCGACCTCCAGCGCCCCGACGGCGAGCCCATCGACCCCGGCCAGACCTTCCAAGACCTCGTCGATGGCGACCACAGCGACGAGGTCCTGTTGGCGCGTCAACCTCGCTTCGACGAACTCTTTGAACACCTCCGCGACCATGATCTCGATCCCCAGGACATGATCCTCGCCTGGGACTTTCGCACCGCCAGCTCCGAGGCCATTCACGGCCCCCTGCTTCAGATGCGCGATGACGCCCTCCAATGGGCCGATGACCAGGACCTCAATTGGCGCATCGACAACATCCGTGTCCGCCAGGACGAAGACCCCAACCAGGACCTCTACGACCCCTACATCGCCTACGACATCGAAGCCCTCGTCGACGTCCCCCACTTCATGGTCCCCTACGACGCCATCGACGGCGGCTGGAGAGCCCATCGCGACCCTGAGACCTTCGATATCCACGCCGATGGAACCCGCACCATCCCCGTCGATATCCGCATCCCCTACAGCGCCGTCGACGGCGACGAGATGGGCGTCATCGTCTATGGCCACGGCCTCTTTGGCAATCGCTTTGAAATCTACTCCCCCACCAATAGCAGTCGCGCCCAACAACTCGGCTACCTGATGGTCGGTGCCAACCTCACGGGCATGTCCGACGAAGATCTCCCCGCCGCCGAGGAGGCCGCCCAGGATATCAACCACTTTATTCACCCCTCCGATCGCGTCCTCCAGGGCATCACGGAGTACCTCTTGCTGCTGGAGCACGCCTCCCAGGCCATCGAAGAGCTGCCCCTCGATGATGTCCTCGACGACCCTCCCTCTCTGGACATCGATCACGAGCGAAACTTTTACTATGGCGCCTCTCAAGGCGGCATCTTTGGCTCCACCGTCATGGCCCTGACCCAGGCCGCCGACCGCGGTGTCCTCGCCGTCCCCGGCAATAATTACTCCACCCTCCTGCAGCGCTCCACCAATTTCGAGCTCTTCTCACTCTTGATGAGCGCCTTCTACCCCGACTCCCGAGACCGCAATATCAACCTCGCCCTCATCGGCTTGCTCTGGTCCACCAGCGACCCCGTCGGCTTTCTTCGCCACATCGACGACCAGCCCTTCGATGACCAACCCCGCCAGGTCCTCCTCGCCCAGGCCAAGGGCGACTACCAGGTCGCCACCATCACCAATGAAAACACCGCTCGCTCCCAGATCGGCATCCCCCTCATGGAGCCCTACGACGACGAGCGCATGCCCTACGGCGTCGACACCGCCTCCTATCCCCACCAGGGCTCAGGCGTCGTCAACTTTGATTTTGGCAACCCCTGGCCCGATCGCCAAAACCGTCCTCCCGAAGACGACGTCGGCGACCCCCATAGCTGGCTTGGACCCATCGGTGAGGCCACGGATCTCATGGGGCAATTTCTCCTCGACGGCACCATCATCGACATCTGTGGCGGCGACCCCTGCCAATTCGATCCTCCCTGATCGCTGACATCTGACCTTGACCTCACCGCCTATGGCGACCATCTTTTGGCCTGGTCGCCGGCCCCCCTTTACTCCTGCTTCGAGGTTTCCCATGGCAGCGTCCTCCTCCGATGGCTCTGACGAATCAATCTGGTGGACCCTCCTCAAATACGGCGTCTTTATTGTCGGTGCCCTGGTCGTCCTCGGCTGGGTCTTCAATATCGTCGCCGCTCTCTTCCCACTACTGGCCATTATCGCCGTCGCCTTCGTCCTCTATAAGATGTTCATCGAAAGCGACGACGACCCCGCCGTCGCCTCCTCCGAGCCCCAGCGCTTGGAGTACGACTCCGACGACATCGTCCTCGACGACGCCGATCCCCTGGAAGAAAAATTCAAAGAACTGGAGCGAGACGCCAACCGGCAGTGATGGAGAATCTACTCAATATCAATAACCTCTCCGTGTCCTACGGTGTCACCCCCCTTTACGACAACGTCAGCTTCGGGGTCAGCGCCGGCGAAAAGGTCGCCATCGTCGGCCCCAACGGATGCGGCAAATCGACCCTCTTCAACACCCTCGCCGGCCTTCGTCCCACCGACGACGGCGACATCACCCTCCGCGGCGACACCACCTTTAGCTACCTCGCCCAGCAGGAGGCCTTCGGCCCCGACCAGACCGCCCGCGACGTCGTCGCCGAGGCCATGCGCTCCGTGCGCGAGGCCCTCGAGGAATACGAGTCCATCAGTGCCCGCCTCGGAAACGTGGACCACGAAAACGAGGCCGACGAGCTCCAACAACTCCTCAAGCGCCAATCCCAACTTCAGTCCACCATCGAAAAGATCGGCGGCTGGACCTGGGAGCATCGCGTCGAGGAGATGCTTGACCGCCTGGGCGTCACCCGCTGGATGGACACCCCCATGCGCCGCCTCTCCGGAGGCCAGCGCCGACGCGTCGACCTCGCCCGCGTCCTCCTGGAGGCCCCGGACCTCCTCATGCTCGACGAGCCCACCAATCACCTGGACACCGGCGCCGTCGAATGGCTTGAGGGCTGGCTCCTCGACCACACCCGCACCCTCCTCTTCGTCACCCACGACCGCTACTTTTTGGAGCGCGTCGCCGACCGCATCATCGAGATCGGCGAAAACCAATTCTACGACTTCCCCGGCGACTACCAGACCTTTGTGGAGCGCCGTGACCATCGCCAGGACATCCTTCGCCGCACCCAGACCCGAAAGAAAAAAGAGCTCAAAAAGGAGCTCCAATGG
>CAYQBU010000117.1:0-12833 GCA_964415785.1 uncultured Bradymonadales bacterium | reverse complement strand
GTGCTCTGCGACCCCCGGGTCTACGATGCGATTGCGGAGTGGATGGTGGACTGATGTTGCCGAATACCATGGCGTAATTTCCCGACGGTTCCATGTCCTCGGCAATCGATCATCCAAATTTAGCTGACAACTCGTAGTTCACGCTATCAACCTTCCAAATCGTGCTCTATCCCCATCTTATCGAGCCACTTTGCAAAGGTCGCTCGAGTACGGTCGTAAGACATATTGACCTCAAAGTAGTAGTCGTCAATTTGCTCTTCGGAGTTAAACTCATCGCCATCAGCATGCACTGGTTCATCATTAACTAAGTAGCGCTGTGTTCCCATTTTGAAAGGGGCATATTCCGCCCAGTCGAGGCCTTGCTCCTCCAGGGTTTCAACGACAGCCCCGACGAAGTTTCGCACGGTCGAACCGCTGGTTTCTTGACCTTCGATATTGACCCTGAGAGTACTTCTCCAATCCACCGCCTCCAGTTTTTTTATACCCAGTTCTTGGAGCAACTCCTTGGCTTTATCGAGCCCATTATCTCGCGAAAAAGCGGCTTCCATATAGGCCTCGAACACGTCACCGTTCCGCATCTCGATATCGCGATCCACGACCCGTCGAAAATTCCGACCATTGGCGTGGACTGGTTTGTCCGCCAAGAGCAACCGCACACGTCCAGCATAAAATGGCAGAGCATCCAATTTTCCATCGAGTAAGCCTCGCTTGTCGATGTATCGGAGTACTTCCGTAAATAGGGCCCCCACAGTCCCACCGACCAGCTTCGCTTCTTGACCGGTATCCCCAATTGTTATCATTAACTTATTCTTCAGGGTGTCGGAACCCTCCACATCAGCACCGGTGTCAGTATCGATCTCCGGCTCGTCTTCAACAGCTACTTCCAACGAGGAACTGACTGAAAATCCGCAACTGGACAGGAATTTCTTCACTTCGATATGAGCCTTCCACCTCGTGAGATTTGTTTCAAAGTAAACGGATTGTCCGTCCTGGTCACAGACCTCCGGCTTCGAAAACTCGGTACCATTCTTGTGGACATTCTCAACGTTAACCAAATATCGTGTCCGGCCCATTCGATGGGGCAAGCCCTCCCAAAAGCGTGAGTCGTCGCCAACGGCGGCAAAGACCTGTCGGAAAAAGTGTCGAACCGAATCACCCGTAATTTCGATCCCATCTACCATTAGATCCAGTGTATCTTCTTCCTCGGCTTCGGTGGTTTCATCGCCAATACTTTGAGGCTTGGCAAATGTCGAGTCGAACCACTCTCGAACAGCCCTCGTGCGGTCTGGCAATAAATCGTAGGAGATTTTTGCCAAGATCCTTTGAGGGATCTCATCAAGACTTGTATTCGAATCATTCAACCTTTTGACCAATTGCTCAAAGTTCTTAATCGGTGCCACGAGCGCCGAGGAATAGAGCATTTCTCCGCCGAGCCCCTCGAAGGCGAACACCTCGTCCTCATCCTCCAGTGGCCTCAATACGGCATTTAAGACCTCATCAGAGAAACCACTATCTTCCTTAAGTTGGCGATAAGAGACGACTGCAACATCCTCAACTTTCTGAAGAATGGCGTCACGGATTTTGTCGTCCAAATCCTCGACTTTTTCTTCCAGATCCCTAATCTGCTCCCCATCAGGATCGCCAAGAGATTGCCGTAATTTGGTGAGTAGCTCTACCTTTTCCTCTTCCGAATCGACGTCTCTGATTTTATTGACCTTTTCCTGAACTTCCTCCTGAAGCTGTTTGACCTCGTCACCACTCAATGCTTCCCGCTCTTGATAAACGGCCAATTCGTCGCGAGCAGACTCATCGATGATGCCTACCCCCAAATATAGTTGGATATACTTGCGTCGGTAATTTTGTTTTCGCTGCTCGTGAGAGATTTTCTTGTCTGGGAACTTAACATGCGGAAATTGGAACGAAAATTCCTCTTGGTTACTTGGCCCCAGGACATAAAATCGCTCCGGTGGCTCTTTGCCAGAAATACTATTTCGGTCGACGGTGACGCTGCGAGGCGATAGGGCATATTCGAATCGCTCTTCGCCCACCCCTTTGAAAACCAGTTCCCATTGCTTACGCACATCCCCATTCGTAATATCCTCCTGATATTCTACCAGGGCATACTTGTAGAGAATATTCCTTAAAGGCTTCCACATCAGAGCTTCTTTTGTGGCCGTTTGAAGTTCCCTATTCAGCCACCGATACCATTGCCGATCTTCGACCCACCAGTCCTTGCCCTCCGGGTGAGCATGAGCATTCCGGATCTGATTGACATATTTCAAATACTCCATAAATCCGATCTTCTTTGCCGATTGACCCTTTAGCTGATCTTGAACATATTTGTCGATTTTATGTGGGGGAATCGCAAAGGACCGTCCTTTTTTGACGATATCAATCTTTTTACAAAAAATCGAAACAGTCTCCGGCATAGACGTTCTACCTAGGAGGCCTAGCTCCGGAAAATCTTTGTATTCGCTATCCCCGAAGTAGTCGGAAAACACTCGAATCGTGGAGATATAGTGACCAAAGGAATAACGACCTCTCAATGCCTCCATGGCTCGGAGTTGCTGCTCCAGATCCTCGACTGCGTCATCAATTTCGAAATAATAGGAGTTATAAAGTTCGCAGAGATAAAGGCAGATTCGCTCAACAAGCGAAGTCAGGTGATCGACTTGGGCTTTGGGAGGCTCGTCCCATCGAAAGGCATTTGTCAATCGTTCACGCAACTGATGCGGTCCGCTATTACGTAACTGTTCCATATGGGTTAGCTCAGTCGTATCTAATACCAGCATTCGCGACTCCTCATGCCCGGGTCCTATCAATTTTCGATACAAGATATTTCAAACCATAGGTGAAGGGTAGTCGATCGCACAAGGGATAATTCAGCGCAGTGGGTCCCGAACCTCTCCTGGATCAATGTCCCGAGCCATAATCCCGCACCTACGGTCGGCACATTCTTTGCCGGAGTGGTTTTCGAGTAATTTTGGAGCACCAGGTCAGAGTTCGACAATGAGAAACGTCAGAGTGGTAGGAATTTGAGAAGTATTCGGTGAATACGTACTGACGGTGGACACACCGATACCAGGCCCCCCATTGGCGTGCCTGCCAAAATCGTGTGGTCTCGGCAAAGCTCACGAAGGAGCCAACCATCGGCCCGGTGGGCCAGTGCTCATCTTGAGTAGCTTGTTTCGAGCGCGTCGAATGATGGCCAGGGCGGGATGACGCTCGGCGATGCGGATAATTGTCTTGCGAGCATGAGAGATCACTCGTCCTGCCACATTGAGCCACTGAAACCGTACCGTTTTGAGTCGCTGGCCCAGTCCTTTGCGACCGAAAATCAGACGCTGCATCAACACATGGAAATTGCAGGCCAACAACGCAATTTGCCACCAGGCGGCGTTGGCGCCGAATTCGTCACAGGGCATTCGCCCGGCGCCGAGATCGGTTTTCAGGACGCTGTGGACGTGTTCCGAGTCTCCGCAGCGCTGGCGATGCCAATGGATCACTTCGTTGCCGTCCATTTCTTCGCGGTCGATGTTGGTGATCACACCGAAGAGTTTGTAGCGCTGACCACCTGTCGACGACCACGTGGGGAAAGGCAATGTTTTTTGCTCCTGTTCGAGGCCCGGTAATTCGTTGTCGATGGCTTGTCGAATGGCGATGAATCGATACTCGGGGCCGGCTTTGCTGTGACCGACCCAGTTGGGGACGAAGCAGACTTCGGCATATTCCTGGTTGGTCTCGATACGCTGGCCGTCCCCGATATCGACGTACAGTGGCTTACAATCTTTTTCCTCCGCTTCGGAGACCGCCTGTTTGAACGCCGGTGTGACGTCGACACCGACAGCAAACTCGATGACGCCGAAACGCTCGTTGTGCCCCTCGGCCATGTATTTGAGCTCCTCTTGGCCGTAGCCTGCGGTGTCGGTGCGTACCCGCACGGCGTTGACGCCGTGTGGAAGCTTGTCGAGGGCGTCGCGCAACACGTCGAGATTGCGCCAGGCTGCCGGAGCGTTGCCGGGACGAAATTCGGAGTGCAACATCAGCCCTTGCTCATACCAGAAGACATTGAGCGGCTGGTAGCCCTTGAACTTTTTGTAGGTGAACATGGCGCTAGCTTTGTTGGACTCAATTAGCGTGGCGTCCATATCGAGCGTGGCTTGTATCTGGGGATTTTGGAGTTGGGCATAGGCGCAGATGTCGCCGACGAGTTCCGATAACCCCTGAAGATGCTCGTTGGGAGCCGGCACGTAGGCCGTACCTGCTTGAACGCGAACACTTTCTTTGGGCGTATCGAATTCTTTCAGATAATTCAGCGTGGAGTCGGGAGACGGCACGCTTCGAGTTTTTTCGGTTCGCCATCGTTTTTCGAGAGCCCGACGCTGTCTCGCTCGAAGCCCGTGCCCTTCGACCTCTTCGAGGATATGACACAAGCCCTCGTCGGCCTCGATTTGCTCGAGATCTTCGATGGATTCACCGCCCACCAGATGAAGGGCAATCATCGATACGATTTGCTGCGTGTCGGTCCAGCCCTGACTCGGCCGTACGTTGAGTCGCTTTCGGATCAGAGCAGCAAATCCGATCACGACCATTAGATCGAGAAATACCGGCAGCCCGGCAAAGGACGTCAGCCCGGTCGAATTTTCTTCGGGTTGGTACTCGAAAGGAAGCGGTCCCTGTGCCATGCTTCTTTCACCTCGTTGGTGTAGGACTTTCTTAGGCACAAAGACCTTACCCCCCGGAGATCCGGGAGCCAACGAGGTATTTTATTTTCTTGGTGCGGAATCAGGGCGAGGTGCTTCCCTTGACCCTATGGGGATTGAAAGCCGAAAGTGCCTCTAGATAAATATTCCAATGGATGTGGATATCTCTGGCGAGGAAGCTATCAAGGTGAAGTTTTACGCAGTGAAAATCCTGCTGTTCGCGCTCCTATATCTATGGTTGATGCCCACGGCTTTTGCGGAGGCCGAAGTACCACAGGGTATTGAAGAGGCACAGCAACTAATGAACCGCGCCGAGAGTTGGTATTTACTGGGGTCGGCCACGGTAGACGACCTCGACGCTTACGAGTACTCGCTGCAAAGCTACGAAGAAGCCCTGGCTCTCTTAGAAGGGCAGGAAGCGTCTGAAGCTGATACCCTTCGCCGTCAGGCCGAAGCCGGAAAGTCGAAGCTTCGCCATCGCATCGATAATATATCGTCGATGTATCGCAATGCCATCCACGGAGTGTGGTGGATCGCGGGGGATGATCCCACAGCCATCAGCCATGGCGACCCTGTATCCACGGCCGTTTCTCACGCTGTTGATCCCATTGTAAACTGGGTGAATCACAACACTGGTGGAGCCACTCAACCGCTCATGGTTATTCGAATACGGGATCGCTTAGCTCCCGGAGATTTGGAGGCCCATGGCGTCGTCCTGAAGGCGGTTCGGGACGGTGCCCTCAACCAGCTTGAGAGCCAGACGAGCGCGGTTGGATTGAGCGAAATACAGGGTCTATCGCTGCTCGGCGACCGATGGGCCCGTATTCTGGACCCAACGACCAAGCACGAAGAAATCCTGAACGCAATGAGTCCCCATGCAGACGCCGATGAGCTATTGATCGTCGACCTTACTGCTCAGGACTATTTCTATCGCGACCAATCCTCCCAGTCGGTGCCCATTTGGCGCTTCGATGGTGTGGCGAACCTCTGGGATCTGGAATCGGGCGAACATCTGTCCGTCATTAGCACGGAGGGTCTCGCCCAAGACCAGAACGACCGATTCGGCCATATTATCTTTTGGGCTTTCATCATGCTTTTCGTCGCCAGTGCTCTCGTCACTATTTCCTGGCGACTGGAAGAGCGGACCCACCGCGGTGCACAGGTCGGGCTAGCGGTTGCGAGTTTGCTGGCCATCATGGTCTTTGTGGTCGGCATGAGCCTGACCGCCACAGCCAGTCAATTTACAGCGTCATTTATACCCGATTGGGGTTATGAAACCTTCCTATTTCATCTCGGCCCATTGGCAATCCCCCACCCCAACGCGCTTCTATGGCAACTGGTTCACGGGGCCTTTGTCATGCTTGGCCCGATGATCGCACTCGGTTGGGCCACGCTCAAAATCCCCGCAATTGCGCCCTATCTTGTCCCGGAAGGCATCGAACCAGAGCGTCTCCTGGCTCTGGTCGGCCCCTTCGCCCAGGCTGGTGCGAGTACCTGGCTGTTTGGACTCCTCTTACTCGCAGAACCCAATTCACTCACAGCTACTGCCTTGCCATTGGGGGTCGCCGCCTGCCTCTGTGGTTTCGCCCTCGTAAGGCCAATGGCCGACCTTCTGGCGGGTGATACAGATACGGGAAAGAAAGCAATGGCCGCTACTCTGGGAGGGGTTGGACTGCTGCTCATCATGCCCTTTGGACTCTATATCAATTGGGCCTGGCCCACGGGGATATTAGTCTCCATGATGGCGATAGCGAGTTCATTTTTGTCTTTTATGAGCACCCCATCGACCCAATCAGTCAAGGAGGAAAAGGAGGCTGAACAGGCGCAGGCCAGTGGAACGATGGAATGTCCCAATTGGGTGCCCACGGTGGACATCGACCAGATCTCCAAAGATGTGGAAGCCGGTCGACATATCAAGCTCGAGTCTCCGATACATCCTAGCGTTAATATCCGTGCAGGCGTGTCCCGGGCTATCTACGAGATCATTAGGGTCCTGGAAGAAAAGAAGGTCAAGATACTTCATCTCGACCCCGGTTCAGAGGAACTCTCGGCTTTTTCCCTGATGACTCAAATCTTGGAGTTGCTCGACATCGGGGATTCTAATCTGTCGCTGCGACTAAACCAACGGGAAATGGCCGTCGACGCCTTTGGCAACCTCGATGGGTTGGTTAGTGATCTTCCGGGGGTCGGGGCGATCTTTGGCCTCCTCGACCAAGAGTCCGATCATGTGAGCATTCAACGAGAGAGAATCATCTCGGATGGTGCCAAACTTCTGGCTCAAGGTCTTAACGATGCCGATGTGGACCTGGTGATCATTGAGGATCTCCAAATTGCGGATGATTCAAGTCTTGAAATTCTTCGCGTCGCCATCGAACGACACGCACCGGACGTCAAATTTATTCTTGCCTACCAAGGCCAATCCGCAGCTGAATTAAGTGGTCTCATCGGAGCTCTCCGTGATGTATCACCCCATCAACTCGAGCCTTTTTCCGAGGAACAAGCTCGGGACTTCATCCAGGCCTGCGGGATTCGAGAATTGCCCGATGATATCATCGATGTGGTGCATCGCGGTGCTAAAGGCTACCCCGGAAGTATGCACAGTATTTTGCAAGCCCTGGTACGCGATGATCTCCTCATCCACGGTGAGATTGAGGGAACCCTTCGTCCATCACCCATATTATCTCTCACCAAAGTGCGCCAAGCCTATGATGAATTAGACAAGGCCGAACGCCGCCGGATCGCAGAACTATCCAGTGAGGACCGGCTCATATTGGAATGCGGTGCTCTTTCGGGACGACATTTCAGTATCGAAGAGATCTCGGCCGGCCTTGAACGCTCTCCCGTTGAGGTCACCGCCAAGCTCCGTGACCTTGAAGCCTCTGATGCATTTCCGATTATCCAAGACACCCAGAACGCTGAAGGACTCTTTAATTTTAGTTCCTCCGTCACTCGCGAGGTGCTCATCGAAGAGCTTGGCGACCAGACTGAGAATAGACGCGAATTGGCGCGTACTATCCATGATCGCATAGCACGAGCACCGTCCAAATACGCTATTTCCCTCGTCCGCCGACTCAATCACGCCATGCGAGCCGGGCACCAGGCCACTCCCCTGGTGATCAACATCGCCGCCGACCTTCTCGAAAAATACACTCGTCAATGCGCCTGGCCGGAATTGAAGGAAACCCTCGCTCGCATTGACCACGTTCGCGGGCTGGGTGACCCAAGCGACGAGACGCGCATTGACCTGGCCGAGTGTTTCTGTCTCCGCGTCATCGGAGGCCAAGACAATCGCGACCGCCTTAATAAACTTGCCCGCCAACGACTCACTCATCGCATCGAAGATGGATACGAAGATGGGCTTACATTCCGGGTCGCCTATACCTGGTGTGAAGGCGTCTTCGAGGAAAATCAGGCCGAAGACAAAGAACTACTCCGCGACGTCGTTAGTAACCTCGTCGACGAAGTGACGGATATGACTCTCAATCAACTATTTCGATTCTACCGCGTTCTCGCCAACTTCCGAGGCAACGAAAACCTGGCGACTTCACTTGACACGTTGGCCGATATCGAGTCCGTCATCCGCAGCAAGGCAACCCTCGATCAGCGCAATCATCAATTGCTCCTTTCTATGGTTACAAATACTCGAGGCAACTGGCTCTGGCGCTCCCGCGGCGACGACCCCGAGAAGCGTAAAGAGATTGAGAAGCAGGCTATTGCCCTCCTCGATGAAGCCGGTCAACTCAAAGAGGAGATCGGCGACTATAAGGGTCTAGCTATGAACTACGGGATTCGCGGATCAAACCATCTCTTCGACCGTTACGGAGGTCCCGACTCATTGGCCAAAGCCAGATATTGGCTCGAGAAAGATCTCGAACTCATCGATAAACACGGTATTGAATCGGACCGCAGCACCGTAGAAAACAAATTGTCTTTCTGTCTGCTCCAAGAGTCCAAAGGAAGCGATCCGAAGGAAACGAAAGAACGCCTTCAAAAAGCAGCCTATTACGCGGACCGCGCCTTCGACGATGCCAGATCACTGGAACGGGAGACCGACCTTGCATACGCCGCCAAACAGCGCATCGATGTCTGGATTCAGGCCCGTAAGAAAGAACTCGCCAGCCCCGAGGAAACCCCACGGATCAACGAGATCATGACCACTATGGCCGACCAAGGGTTCTGGCAACAGGTCGGTTCCGGCCATATCAAAGGAGTATTTCCCGAAAGTGCACGGCAGGTTATGGAAACCATCGACAACGAGGCCTGGGTTAGCTCGATGGAAGAGGTCCTCGACTACCTGGCAGATAATTGACGCTTCGCCACTTGAGCCACCTCGATGTGCTCTGAGACCCCCGGGTCTACGATGCGATTGCGGAGTGGATGGTGGACTGATGTTGCTGACCCTGAAGCGCCGCTCCCGACGAGGAGGTCCGTCCCCTCGCGTCGCGATTGCTCCTATATCTTATGCACAACCCCTGTATTTAGATTCGACCCATCGTCTCGACCAGACAATCTCATCTTTTCGATAAGTCATCACACCCAGGCCATCAGGTCTTCAACTCCACCTGATGGACCACTTTTTCACCGCCTGGTCCAAAATCGATGATGCGGGCCTGATTGCGCCTGGGGTGCTGGGTCGAACTGCCACCATTCATGACCAAGACCCCCTCGGTATAGCCCGGCTGCATGAATCCATGCTTATGACCATGCAAAACTGTATTGACCCCATTTTTTCTGGCCCAACTGACAATCTTGTGGCCATCAAATAGCGGTTTCATTGTGCCAGCGGTGGCATTGGTCACAAGGCGCCCGATAAGGGGGTCAGGTGGTTGTGAGTGAATGTGGTGGTGTACAACGGCAACCCGTGAGGAAGCATCGGAATCATCAAGGAGTTTGGACAGATTTTGGAATTGAGCCTCGCCAATCGTTCCCTCGGTCCAGCAATCGACGACCGGGAATCTCTGAAGTATTGCCTCCATCAATGACCTGTTTTCAACAGGCAATCCGGCAAGGCTGTCAAAAAGAATAAAATCCACCTGCCCTATGGCTTCCACGCGTGGATAGGCACCGAAAATGCCGTAAAAGGGATCGTATTTTGGATCAAGGGTGAGGTCATGATTTCCAGGAACCACACAGTAATTTAGGCCAAATTTGTCGATCCGGCGCTGTACGAGCTCCAGGGTTTTCTCATCTCCCGGCGTTTCGATAAGATCACCACTGATCACCACGCCATCGACACCGTGTTCGGCGACGGCTTCGAACCACTGCGCCAGTTGGTAAAAACGCGAGGGTCCTTGTCTCTCCTGCCCTGGGTTATGGACATGCAAGTCCGTCAGGTGGGCAATCCGAGTATATCCCTCCGGGTGCTCACTGAGCCGATGGGCTTCGCCTTGACTTGCACTGGGAAATTGCTGATCGCAATAAGCACACACGGTAGTATAAGGCACCCGCTTGTGGCCGCAATTCAGGCAGTGGTCTCTCGCGGGTCTCGGCAGGAAACGGAGAGGTTCATTGTAGTTTAGCATGGTTTCCTTCCATCTTCCCGTCCAATCCATCTCGGGTTGCAACGACAGTTGCCGCATGAATAATGTCATTAATGAATTCGTATGTTGTAAATCCACAGTACACGGCGCCAACGACGGGCACGACGCTGCGTTGGACATTCTTGCTCAATGATAAACCACAGAGGCGAGCGATTTGATCGATGGCCTGTTGAGCGACCTGGCGAGGCTTTCCTGAACTCCGCGTCCAGATGTGTTTTTGTAATCTCTTCGTTCCATAGTCCACGGCCCCGACTGTGATCGGTGTCAATTGACCGCGCTCGCGCATGTCAAGATAACCCATGAGTCCTTCCCCCCCGCTTGACGAGCAGCCGAGCGCGAAGGAATCAAGCACAAACGCAAAGCCCTCAGCGCTGGTCAGCCGGGGTTTGCCAAAGAGGGCCGCCACCTGAGCGATGCCTCGAAAACAGAGAAGCATGGTCGTCCCCAGGTCTACGGTTCCCCCGACGAAAGCCGGCAACCCGGGTGGTAATAGCCCCATGGCCGCCGAGACTGCTGTGGCACCAAAAGTATTCGTTCGCGTCTCTTCAAAACTGCGATCCATCAGCGTCTTACCAACGCCATTCTCTTCGCGGATACGCCGTCCTTGAGCTCTTAAGTCATTGTCATTGCCAACCAATTGATGTCCACTTCGAAACATCAACTCCAGCGCGGCCCCCATGGTTTGCTCCACCAAGGGCAGTGATTGATTGAATTGCTTAGCTTCATTTGGGGTCGCCGACACAGCTGAAACGAAGGTGTCAAAGAGTCCTGACTGGGCTGCGGAAGCAAATCGACCTTCAAACCACTCCAGCAGATAATCACGAGCCTCTTTCTCATCGTCGTTTAGCCCTCCCATGACCTCCAAGTCCCGATTCGACTTTTTGAGCAACTTGAAAATATCGGCATTATTGACAAAGCGGTCTAAGTCCTTCTTGATCGGTTCCAATGGCGCTTCAGTGCCAATAAAAAAAGGCTTGTCTGATATTTTAAGGGTCAGGTCCAGTGCCCGTTGATGGATAAAGTCGGTCTCTACATAAATGGGAGCGAGATGATTGACCGCCGTTCGCACAAAATGATCTTGGTATAGTGTCTGACTCGGCGTTTTGACAAATTTATCAAATGCTCCACCAATGGCCTTGTGGCTTCCATTGGAGAAAAATCCGCCATATTCTCGAACAATGGCCGCTTCGGCCAATCGCCTCGCATGGTGGATCTGATCAACCTCCATGGCTCGAGCGATTTCCATCTCCAGAGCACGCGGAGTCTTCATGCCATTGACGACTTCACTGGCTTCTGCGAAGGGCCGATCCCAGACCGTTTCCGACAGATAGATCCGCAGACGTTCTGGACTATCGTCTGGTCCATCCAATTGCCTGGCGTTATCCTCAGAGGAACGCATAAATAGTCGTTCGACAAATTGGCTCACCGCCCGAGCATGGATAGAAACCTGAGCGTTGTCGATATAATAAGTGGCTAGCCGCTTGAGACACCCAAAGGCCCCATCCAAGACTTCCTCGGACTTAAAGTCGTCGGGCGATTCGATATCGTCGATA
The DNA here is from genome assembly GCA_964415785.1 of uncultured Bradymonadales bacterium. Classification (GTDB taxonomy): domain Bacteria; phylum Myxococcota_A; class Bradymonadia; order Bradymonadales; family Bradymonadaceae; genus SLJM01. The sequence goes on along the minus strand of CAYQBU010000117.1, from coordinate 1,037 downwards.
TGCTCCTTACTCCAATTGCCCCACCCTTTCGTCTGACAGATAGCTACCGCCTCGAGGGTTTCTCGCGCCCCAATGGGCTGTCCCGCCGTAAATTGTTGCTCGGCCAAGTCCAATAAAGTTCGTCGGTTATTCAGCCATGGGTGATTGTTCAACGAACCCAGTTCATGGGCATCTTCAAAGAGGATGCACAGGGTCGCGGAATCGGTCTGCCACGGGGCGTTGACCAAATAATTCCAACAGAGTTTGGAAAAGGCGGGGTCGCTATTTCGAAGTGGCCAGGCGAAGGAAGCTACCAGAAATAAAGTGTCTGGTGATGTATTTCCGAGATCCATGGACGCCCGGGTCAATAAGCGACTGGTCCGAATAATCGTGGCAGAGGCCGTACGGGAATTCTCAAAATAGTATTTCGCTGATTCCAAATAATTATCGTGACTTAACTCAAACTTCCTCTTTCCCAGCGCCCAATGCATCAGAATCGAGCGCCAACCCTTTATCAACGCATGCTGCACCTCGTTAAAGTCTTCCAGATCCAGCACTTGAAGTTCCACGTCCAATATTGACGCGAAGGGGATGTCGAGAATCGACCCCGCCCACTGGCACCAGATTTGATTGATCTCCTCCTGCGCCAATGTTTCATCGCTATTGTCATCCCTGTCCGTGATATATTGGGGGAGCATCTCAACAGCCGACTTCAACATCTTCTCTCCTTCGTGGTCGCTACTCGATCCATCCTGCACCCCTGAAATCAGTCAATCGTAGACAAGGATTGCGTGGTATATTGATGAGAGTTGGTGACTAATCGGCACAATTATCGTCGATGGAACCGAAAAATCAAAGCCCGTATTTTACCTAAACGATCGATTGATTTGAATTTACTGCGAATAAGTCATCGAATTTCCACGGACTTGTCGTTTAGCTTGCAAGGATTCTTCACTAACAAACAAAAGTCCCTTGGGTGTCTCTTTGCTCTCTGGGATTATTAGCGCGCTCCTCGAGCGGTCGGGCAATTGGGTCGACCACCTCCTCCAGATCAGCGC
>CAYQBU010000116.1:0-12850 GCA_964415785.1 uncultured Bradymonadales bacterium | reverse complement strand
TCGATATCCAGACTCCATCCTCTTTTTTCGCCTCGGCGATTTTTACGAGATGTTTTTCGAGGATGCCAAGGTCGTCGCCCGGGAGTGCGGTTTGACCCTGACCGCTCGAAGCAAGGGCGAGGACGCTGTCCCCATGGCCGGCATGCCCTACCACTCCTCGAAGTCCTATATCCGACAACTCGTCAACAAGGGCTTCTCCGTTGCCATCTGCGAACAGGTGGAAGACGCCGCTGACGCCACGGGCATCGTTCGCCGCGATGTGGTCCGCGTGATCAGCCCCGGCGTTCAACTCGACGAGGAGAACCTCGACGATCGGGCCCCCAACTACCTGGCCGCCGTCGTCCCCGGCGCCGGCGTCTCCGGCGCCCAGGTCGGCCTGGCCTACATCGACATCACCACCGGCGACTTTCGCGTCACCGAATTGGGCGACCTCGACGATATGGTCGCCGAATTGGAGCGCGTCGAAGCCAGCGAATTGCTGATCCCCGAGTCCGCTCAGGCCGACTTCGACGTCCAGCCCGAGCGCTTTAGCGACCTCTTTTTTCGCCCCCGCCCCGACGACCACTTCCAACGCGACAGCCTCCGCCGACGCCTCGGCGAAGGGGTCCGCCTGGCCGACGACCTCGACAGCGACGGCTATTTTCTGGGCACCGACGAGGTCGACCAATTCTTCGTCGACGCCCGCGAGTTTGGCTTCTTGGCCAATGAACTCGTCGAATCGGCGATGGCCGCCGTCCTGCGCTACCTCATCGAAACCCAGCGCGGCATCGCCGCCGTCGTTCAATCCGTTGACCCCTATCAGGCCCGGGCCTTCCTGGTCGTCGACGAGTCCACCAAGGCCAACCTCGAGCTCACCCAGACCTTGATGGGCGGCCGCCGCAGCGGAAGTCTGCTGAGCATCATCGACGAGACCAAGACCGCCCTCGGCAGCCGCCGCCTCCGCCACTGGCTCAACTACCCGTTGATCGACCCCCAGCCCATCAGCGACCGCCTCGACGCCGTCGAGACCATCGCCTCGAAGCCCGCCCTTCGCCAGGACCTCCAGAGCGCTCTCGACGACGTCTATGACATCGAGCGCCTCTGCGGTCGCATCGCCTCCGGCCGCGCCAACGCCCGCGACCTTCGCCACCTCCAATCCACCCTCGCCGTCATCCCCTTTGCCCTCGATCTGCTCGCCGACACCGAGGCCCCCCTCCTTCGCCGCCTGGCCGACTCCCTCGACCCATGCACCGAGCTCTGCACCCATATCGACCAGGCCCTCGTCGACGATCCCCCCAATGAGCTCACCGAGGGCGACCTCTTCAAAAAGGGCTACGACGACGAGCTCGACGACCTCATCAACATCATCGACACCGTCAAGGATTGGATGATCAACCTCGAGGGACGCCAGAAGCAACGCACCGGCATCGACAGCCTCAAGGTCAATAAAAACAAGGTCTTTGGCTATTATATCGAGGTCACCAAGGCGAATCTCGACCGCGTCCCCGACGACTATATCCGCAAACAAACCCTCACCAATTCCGAGCGCTACTTCATCCCCGAGCTCAAGGAAAAAGAAGAGGAAATTCTCAGCGCTCAGGAGCGTCGAAAACACCTCGAATACCAGCTCTTTGAGGAGCTTCGCCGCCAGGTCGCCCAGGCCATGGGCCGTCTTCTCCAGACCGCCAGCGCCGTCGCCGACCTCGACGTCATCACCGGCCTTGCCGAACTCGCCCAGAAGCGCGAATACGCCCGGCCCTCCGTCGACGCCTCCAACCGCCTCCAGATCACCCAGGGCCGCCACCCTGTCGTCGAGACCACCCTCGACGACGAGCGCTTCGTCCCCAACTCCACGACCCTGGACACCGAGGACGACTTTCTGATGATCATCACCGGCCCCAATATGGCCGGTAAATCCACGGTCATCCGTCAGGTCGCCCTCATCACCCTCCTCGCCCAGATGGGCTCTTTTGTCCCCGCCAAAGAGGCCCATATCGGCGTCGTCGACAAGATCTTTTCCCGCGTCGGCGCCAGCGACAACCTCGCCCGTGGCCAGTCAACCTTTATGGTCGAGATGACCGAGGCCGCCCACATCCTCAATAACGCCACCGACAATAGCCTCATCATCCTCGACGAGATCGGCCGGGGCACGGCCACCTTTGATGGCCTCTCCATCGCCTGGGCGGTGGCCGAATTTATCCACGACCACATCGGCGCCCGCACCATGTTCGCCACCCACTATCACGAGCTCACCGAATTGAGCCGCACCCTCGACGGCCTGCGCAATATGAGCATCGCCGTCAAGGAGTGGAACGACGAAATCGTCTTCTTGAGAAAATTGGTCGACGGCCGCGCCAACCACTCCTACGGCATCCAGGTCGGGCGCCTCGCCGGCCTCCCCGACGACGTCGTCGCGCGCGCCAAACAGGTCCTCCAAAACCTGGAAGCCGGCCAATTCGACGACATGGGCTTGCCGACCCCCGCCGCCGATCCCGACCGCCCCCCTCGTGCTGCCCAGCACCACAACCCCAACCAGATGAGCCTCTTTCAGGCCGCCGGCGCTTCCCTCAGCCCCGCCGAAACACAAGCCCTCAAAGAACTTCGCCAGCTCGACACCGACACCGTCAGCCCCATCGAAGCCCTCAACCTCGTCCACCAGTTGGCCGCCGCTCTCCGAGAGTAATAGCCCTCCCTCTTCTGCCCCGTCGACACCGCCATGACACCTTCGTTTCGTCCCATACTCCTCGGCGCTCTGGGCCTCTTGGTCGCCGCCTGCTCCTCCTCGCCCAGCGCCGACTTCGACCCCTTCGATACCACCGCCGAAGAGGAGCCCGGCGCCGCCACCCCCTCGGCCTCTGACGAGGAGTCCTCGCCTCCATCGACCTCGCCCCCTCGAGCCGGCGCCGCTCAAGACCCCATGGACGAGGCCTCCACCACCCCACAGCGACCCATCGACGGCACCGCCGAAGGCTGGGACCATATCGATCTGCGCCACTTCGAAGACGAGCGCTTCCTCGTCGACGGCCAGCAGCAGTGGCAAGGCCCCGACCACCTCAGTTTCCACGCCGCCGCCGACGCCGATGACAGTCACTTCTACATCATCGTCGACGTCCACACCGACGACGTGGATCCCTCCCGCGACGCCATCGAATTCCGCCTTCGCGACCCCGGTCTCGACGAAATGCTCCACGATCTCCCCCCCTCCTTGACCGACCGCCTGGCCCTGAACCACGAGCTGACCTTTTCCGTCGCCCCCGATGGTAGCCTCTCATCGCCCGACGGAAGCCCGTTCTCCTCCGGCGCCATCCACACCGCCGGGGTCAATACAGTTGACGGCTACCGCGTCGAGGTCGCCGTCGGCGTCGATGCCTTTCGCTACCTTCGCCGCCTGCCCTTGGATGCCGTCGGTTTCCGCCTCGACGTCCTCTCCGACCCCCTGCGCATGAGCGCCGCTGTGCGCTCCGATGGCAGCCCCCGCTACGCCCTCTACGAAGATGCCTCACTGCTTCCCACCCAGGCACCTGATAATGCCCCTCCCCGCGACGACGCCCTCGCCGTCTGGCAACGCGACGGCCAACAGTGGTCCTTTCGCTCCCTTGAATATCTCTCCTCGCGCTGGCAACACCTGGGCAACCCCCACCATATCGTCACCTCCATGATCGACGCCGACGCCTTTCCCTCCAGCTGTGACCCCTCCTCCCATGATGTGCGTCTCGTCGACACCTACGCCCACCGCGACGGCGACCGCCGCGTCGCCCTCTGGCTCTGTGGCACGCCGGCCGACGATGATCCCTGCCCTGAATCTGCGACCTCTGAGCTCATCTGGAGTGAATTAGTACCCCGATCCAGCGATGAATGGGGGGTCAGCCAGGCCTTCTCCGTTCTCGATACCCCCCTTGACCAATGCCCGGTCACCGTCTCCGACGACCAGCCCCTGGCCAGCGACTTCTCTCTTTTACCCCTCGACCTCATTGGGCCCGACGTCTGGGCCATCGGCTTTCATCGCCGCGGAGACACCTCCAATCACATTCTCCACGAGACCATCGCCACGCTGATCGATCCCCACGCCTCCGATCCCATTCTCAGCCGCATGACCCTCGATCGCGTCGACGCCACCACCGACAGCCGGACCGTCGAGTCTGGCCAGGTCTTTCTCACCAACCTCAACGATCAGGAAGGCCTCGACATCTGCCAGGTCGACGAGATCAAAGACCAGCGATGCCGAGGCCTCATGGAGGACTGCCAGACCCGAGATCGGTCCCACGAATTGATGTCCTCTGCCGAACTATGGAACCCCGACACCCACCAATTCGAAGACTATCCCCTTTCCCGCCACCCCATGTGTCGAGGTTCCACTGCTTTCGAGTCCGTCGACGGCTATCAGCTTCTGGTCATCGATACCCGCCTTGGACTCATCCGCGCCGGACACTGAATTCAGGCGTCAAATAGCTCGCCATATTTGTCCAACTTGTCGAGCACTTCTCCGTCCTGCTCTTCACCCGACGGCGCCGCTTCCCCGGCGTCGGCCGGCTCGTCTGTGGCTTGCTCTTCAGTTTCTTCCGCCTCTTGTGCCGACTCTTCGGCTTCCATGGCGTCTTCTGACTCTGGCTCTTGCGGAGCCTCTTCGGCTTCTTCCGCCACCGGCACGACCTCCGCCTTCATCGGGACTTCCGTTCCCTCCAACTCCTCGGCCAGCTCTTCGCTGATCCCCATCTCTCCGTGCGTCATGGGGTCTCTCAAAAACAACACACCCGACCGACCATCGAGAAGCTTGGTCACCTCTTTGGCGCCGTAAAAATCGGCGATCACCTCTTCGACCGACCCATAGCGATCTTCTTCGCGATCCATGGACATCTGGTCGAAAATATCGTCGAGTGCCCGTGGAATATCGGGATAAAAACTCGACGGCATCGGCGAGCGCCGACCGGGCACCTTGCCCGTCAACATCTCGTAGAACATGATCCCCAGCGAATAGATATCGCTTTGGACGGTCGCCAGGTTCGGATTCTGAAACTGTTCCGGACTCATATAGGCCACCGAGCCCACGCCGACATAGACCTGGTTATTGCCTCCTCCCTCGCGCTCCACGATCTTGGCGATCCCAAAATCGCTCAACATCGCATTGCCCGCCTGATCGAGGACCACGTTTTCGGGCTTCAAACTCCCGTGAATCACTCCCTGGTCATGCGCCGTGTTGAGGGCGTGGAGCATCTGCAAGAAGTACTTCAGTGACACCTTCAACGGCGGCCTATCCCCGTGTTCGATGAGCCGGCGAAGATTGCCATTGGGAGCCAACTCCATCACCGAAATCGGATACTCCCCATCCGTCTCGGCATCGATGATCTGCACGATATTGGGGTGATTGAGACCGGCCTGCGTCTGAATGATGGTCTCAAATCGGGCAATAATATCGTCTCGCTGGACCCCGGCAAAAACGTTGAATATCTCCCGGATCTCCTTGATCGCGACGTCCCGGTCCAAACGGATTTGACGACCCCGATACACGGTGCCGATTCCTCCGCTGCCTACCTCTTCGATTCGTTCGTATGCCTCTTCTCTCATCAAAGACTCCCGTTGGGGCATTGGATCGCTACTTGCGTTGTCCGAGCTTATCTCTTCGTGGTCACCATCAGCTGCTCCGTCGTCGTAGCCCTCTGGTGCCAGCGCCACGTCATCTCCCGCTTTCTCGCCCAATGCGCCGGAGATCGCAAACTCATTGGTCGATGGCTCGTCTTCTTCATCGCCGGCCACCACCACCGTTTTTTCGATCTCCTGATCGAATTCATCCTCCAGCTCACTCTTCTCTCCCAGCTCTACCCCTCCATCCATCGACGACCAGGCCTCGTCCATTCCCTCGGCCACGTCGCCGAAGACATCGGCATAGCCCTCATCCTCGCCGTCCAAAGAGGGCGGTTCCTCAAGGTGTTCGGCAAACGCCGACGCTACCGCCGATCGAATTCCCGACGGCTCCTCGATCACCTCCCGGCCCCGCTCCTGGATCTCCACCCCATCGCTGATCCGATCATAGCTTACCAACCCCTCTTCCTCCATGAATCGGATATAGCTCAGCAGGTGAAGCGACAGCACCTTTGATAATCGCTGTTGCACACCCTCATATGACGCCTCTCCCGCTTGTTGGCGCAATTCCAATGCCGTCTCCAAAATGGAGACCACATCATTCGTCAAATCCGTAGTTGTTGGCGACGAACCGGTGGCCATGACGCTCCTCTTTTGGTCAGAAAATTCCCGAGTACCTCTCTGCGCGCTTCGCCTCGAGCTTAACCCACCCTAACGGCGCTCGCAATCCCGCCCCATTGCCTTATGGGCTGCCTCGCTCTACTCTCCTGGGAGAACTTCTCTCTTTCATATCTATATTTTTGAATATTGGCGTTCCGAGCTTTTCTCTCCTGCGAGAGTAAAGGGCGATTTTGATGAAACCCACCAAGACTGCGGCCATTATTGCTGGCTGCTACCTCGTACCCTCTCTTGTCTACATCTTCCTCTCCACACGACTGACCGCCTATATCGCACCCAGCCCCGAGCAAGCGATGCTCATCGAACTCTTGAAGGGCTCGGCCTTTGTCGTCTTCAGCGCCCTCTTGATCTTCGGCGTCACCTGGAAGGCCTTGGCCATCATCGGGCGACGAGAACGGGAACGTAACCAACTCAATGACGCACTGATCCAATTCGATCGACGAGCCACCACCGGGCTGCTCGCCGCCTCCATCGCTCATGACGCGGGCAACGAAATCGCCGTGCTGGCCGCCAACCTCGATGCCCTCGACGCCAAGACCGAAAATGATGCCGAACTCTCCGACATCGTCGACGACCAGCGCATGGCTCTAAAGCGCCTCAATCAGTTGACCGACCGCCTCATTGATGCCGCCGGCGCCACCCGCTCCAACGGTGATTACTCTCCCGAAGAGCTCGACCTCGTCGCTCGAACGCGTCACATCATCGACTCTCTGAAGCAACATTGCCGCCTTCAAGATATCGAGGTGAGCTTTCAACCCTCCTTGCAGTCTTGCTCCCTTCAGGCCTCTCCCGGACTTCTCCGACAGGTCTTGATCAACCTCCTCTTCAATGCCGCTGACGCTGCCCACAAGGGTGGCAAGATCGAGGTGCAACTCCACGATGATCGCGACTCGGTCTCCGTCGAGGTTCACGACGACGGCCCCGGCATCGACGACGAGATCCGAGACCAACTCTTCGACGCCTTCTTCACCACCAAAGCGCATGGCACTGGCCTCGGCCTGTTCTCCGTGCAGGCCTGCCTGAGTCTCCAGGGCGGATCCATCGAGGTCGCCGACTCCCATCTCGGCGGCTCCGTCTTTCGGATCACCCTGCCCAAAACCCCACCTGAGCCCAACGCCACGTCCGACCTCTCACGAATGGTCCCCTCTCTGTCGAGTTCTGTTAACTTTGCGGGCTAATTCGAGGGCTCTTCCATTTGTCGGCGCTCATGCGCTCGCTTCTCATCCACTTTCCGATGGCCTCTTGCTCCCCATCGACCAGGTACCGGGCCATGCCATTGGCCGTCGAGGGGATCCACACCAGCCCTTTTGAACCAAAGGCGCTAAATACCCTCAGCCCCTCGTTGCCCGGCACATCGCCCACCAGGGGTTGGTGATCCGATCCAAATACCGATCGAATCCCCCGCCATACTTCCACGATTTCTGCCTCTTCGACGGCGGGAACCGCCCCTCTCACCCCTTCCAAAAGCGCCTCGACCACCTGCCCATCATGGCGATTATCCCAGTCCTCAACCCCGAAGTAGGTCGACCCAATCCCCCAGAGTCCATCGGGCCGCTCAAAGACATGCTTTCGCGCATTCACCAGCGCTCCCAGTGACTCTCCGGGCACCGACAAGAGAGCCACCTCACCGGCCCGCTGTCTCAAATCCAGCCCTGGAAACCACTCCGCCAGCCCGTACCCCACCGACAGGATCACCTCTTCGGCCCCCACTACTTCGCCGCTGTCTAACACCACCTTCCAGCCCTCGTCAGACGCCACCTCCACGGCCCGTCCATCTACCTCCTGGACTCCGTCATCGACCAGTACCTTTGCCATCCGCTCCACCAATTCCGGCATCACCACCGCCGCCGACGGACCGTAGACCAGCGCTTCCCCTTCCCATTCAACGCCCTCAAACCGTTCCCTCAGCTCAGCACTTTCAACGAGCTCCGACTCCAGCAACGATGGATACTCATCGCGTCCCTCTCGCCAACTCTCCTTCAGACGCTGCCCCCTCTCGTCGTCCTCCAGAGGCCTCACCATCGGCTGCTGGCGACACCACGTTCCGCCGAGTTCGTCGAGCCATTCCTCAATCTGGCGCCAGCTCACCTCGTAATGGCCACACAGGCCGCGTCGACAACTCATCCGCCGCCCGGGAAAGGCATGAAACATCGTCGCCGGCGACGACGAACCTCGACACCCTCGCCCTTCATCGATCACCACCACCTCTTCGCCCGCCACTCCCTGGTGACGCGTCAACGCCCAGGCCAGTGACCACCCGGCGAGACCACCGCCTACAATCGCAAATCTTTGCCGACTTGCCTTGCTCACGTGGAGTCTCCGCCCAGGTACTTCTCCCGACTCAACACCTCTACCTCCAGGTCCTCCAACACCTCTCGACTAGGCGACGCCACGGTCATCTCCCTCTTTCGCCCCGGCCCCGGCGCCGACGCCACCCAGAATCCGGCCTCAAAGAGCGCCCGCTTCACCGACGTCGCCGCCGAATAGGTTGCCAACCTCCCCGACTCCTCCATCGCCGAGCGCGCCTGCTCGAAGACTTCCCGCGTCCATCCCCCGGGGTTGACCCGCTTGGAAAAGGGGTCCTGAAAAAAGGCCTGAGCCTCCACCCCACGCAGATCCACCTCTTGGAAGGGGCGAGCATAGAGCACCAATTCAATCGCTCCATCCTCGCTCTCTACTCGTACCTCTTTCAGGGCTTCATCGCCGTGCAATACCTCCAGTGCCTCACGCCCTAGATCCCCACCCTCGCCCTCGTGAAACGCCAGATGTCCGGGGGTCACGGGCCGCCAATCCACGGAGTGATAGCTCAACCGCGTCGCTCTCTCTTTCTGTCGAAACGCCGCCACCGTCTCGCAAAAATTGACCGCCGCCCCAAATCCAAGCTCCGCCACCCGCCAGTGCCCCACCACCTCCGTGAGCCCCGTAGCCCCCAAAAACACATACCGCGACTCACTCTTCGCCCCGTGGTAGGAGCGATAATGGATATTTCTCTCCTCATCGTGGAGCGTCATCGAGCCATCGTCGGTCTCAAACGCCACCACTTCGTCCAATGCGTCGCGCATCGATAGTCCTCGTCGCTTGTCTATTGATGGGCCTGGAAGTGTTCCTTCAAATAGCGGCCCGTATAACTACTCGCTTCCTCCGCCACCTCTTCCGGCGTGCCCTGGGCCACCACCTCTCCCCCTTCATCTCCGCCTTCGGGCCCCATATCGATCACGTGGTCTGCACAGGCGATGATGTCGATATTATGCTCGATCATCACCACCGTATTGCCCGCATCCACGAGCTGATCGACGACCTTCAGCAATTTCCGGATATCCTCAAAGTGGAGCCCCGTGCTCGGCTCATCGAGGATATAGAAGGTCTCTCCCGTCGCGATCTTGGCCAACTCACGCGACAGCTTCACCCGCTGAGCCTCGCCGCCCGACAGTGTCGGCGATGGCTGCCCCAGGCGCATATACTCCAACCCCACGTCGAGCAGGGTCTGCAAATAGCGACTGATTTTGGGATGAGCCTCAAATAACTTTGCCGCCTCCGCGATATTCATCTGCAGCACGTCGGCGATGGACTGGCCCTTGTAGCGCACCCTCAGCGTCGCCGGGTTAAAGCGCTTGCCCAGGCAGCTATTGCAGGGCACGTAGACGTCGGCCAAAAAATTCATCTCTACTTTCTTGGCCCCCGCCCCTTTGCAGGCCTCGCAGCGCCCGCCCTTGACGTTGAAGGAGAACCGACTCTTCGTAAATCCATACATCTTCGCCTGGGGAAGCGAGGCGTAGAATTTTCGAATATGGTCAAAGACCTTCGTATAAGTCGCCGGGTTGCTCCGCGGCGTTCGCCCAATCGGGCTCTGATCGATATCGATGATCTTGTCGAAGCGCTCGATGCCCTCCAGGGCATCATGGGCGCCTACGGTGCGATGCTTAAAATAGACCCGCCTGGCGATGGCCGGATATAGAATTTCATTGACCAGCGTGCTCTTTCCCGCCCCCGATACGCCACTGACGCAGACAAAGGCCTCCGACGGAATATGGATGTCGATATCTTTGAGGTTATTGGCCCTCGCCCCCCGGACCCACACCCCCGGCTTGGGTTCTCGACGCGTCTCCGGCCAGGTCAATGCTTTTCGGCCCGAGAGATAATCGGCCGTCACGCTGCCTTCGGCCTTGGCCACCATCTCCGGCGCCCCCTGGGCCACGATTTCGCCTCCTTCCTTGCCCGCCCCGGGACCGAAATCAACGAGCATATCGGCCCTCTCCATCGTCTCTCGGTCGTGCTCCACGACCACCACCGTATTGCCCTCGTCGCGCAACTCCTCCAGGGTGGCAAGTAGCCGATTGTGGTCGCGCTGATGAAGCCCAATACTGGGCTCATCGAGAATATAGAGCACCCCCGACAGCTCACTGCCCAGTTGGCTCGCCAGCCGGATCCGCTGGCTCTCTCCTCCCGACAGGCTGGCCGCCGCCCGGTTCAATGTCAGGTATCCCAGCCCCACTTCATCCAAAAACCGAAGTCGCCGCCTCAGCTCGGCCATGATCTCTTCGGCGATCAACACTTCTCGTCCCTCCAGATCGACCTCATCGACAAAATCACGGGCGTCCACGATATCCATCGTATTGATCGCCGCCATCGACTGATCGCGAAAATGCACGGCTCGACTCTCCGGCCGAAGCCGCTTCCCCTCGCAACTGGGACAGGGTCGCCGCCCCATAAACTCCTCGAAAAATGATCGCGCCCCCTTTGACTCCGCCTTATTGAACGCCCGCCTCACAAAGGCCACCAGCCCATCGAATCCGCCAATGCCGCGGCCCTCGAATAGCCCCCTGCGAGCGCTTCGACTCAGAGACTCAAATGGACTGTCCAGATCGACCTTCCCCGCCTCCTCTAGCGCCAGCAATTCATCCCACACCGAGGCCACCTCCTCGGCCCACTGAAAGCTTCCCCGCGTCGACCCCGGCTCCGCCCCGATCGCCGCCACCGCCCCCTGGCGCACGCTCTTCGAGGCGTCGACGACCATCAGGCTCGGCTCGACCTGCCGTGTCTGTCCGATCCCCTCGCAGCTCGAGCACATCCCAAGGGGACTATTGAACGAAAAACTCTGGTGGGTCAGCGGCGGAAAGGAGATCCCGCAGCTCTGACAGGAGCGGTCGATATTGAATAATTTCTCCTCCCACTCCACGGCCTGACCTCCGGGGGCGACCGCAAGACACTCTCCGTCGCCCTCATCCAGCGCTTGCTCTACGCTACTTCGGACTCGGCTGATCGCCCCCGACCGCGACACCAGTCGATCCACCACCACCTCAATATTGTGGCGCGTGTGCAGATCCAGCATCTCCACTTCGTCGAGCATCCGGATCTCGCCGTCGATCCGCGCTCGGACAAACCCCTTTTTCCTCAACTCCTCAAAGAGCTCCCGATACTCCCCTTTTCGATTCCTCACCAGGGGCGCCAACAGCATAAACTTGGTGCCCTCACCCAGCGACACCAACTCGTCGACGATGGCCTCCGCGCTCGTCGCCTCCACCGGCTTCCCACACTCGTGGCAATGCTGCGTGCCCAGTCTCGCCCACAGCACTCGCAGGTGATCGTGGATCTCTGTGATCGTCCCCACCGTGCTTCGCGGATTGCTGCCCGTCGTCTTCTGCTCGATGGAAATGGTGGGACTTAGCCCCGTGATCTGATCGAACTCCGGCTTCTCCACCTGCCCCAGAAATTGCCGTGCATAGGTCGACAGGCTCTCCAAATAGCGGCGCCGCCCCTCGGCATAGAGCGTGTCAAAGGCCATCGATGACTTCCCCGATCCACTCACCCCACTAAACACCAAAAGCTTTCCCTTGGGCACCCTCAAATCCACATCTTTGAGATTGTGCTGCCGTGCCCCCAGGACCCGAATCTCTGGCCGCCGATTGGAGGCCAGAGGTAAAGCCGTTGGCTCGCTCAACTTCTTGCTTGCCGATGGATCCATCTTACTTACGCTCGCTTGCTTAACCTGGATTATTCATCCACCTGGATTATTCATCCTCGTCGGACTCCTGCTCTTCCGGTTCCTCTTCCGCCTGAGGTCCCTGAGCCGCACTCCTCGAGCCCTCTACACTGGGCTCGCCCCCGCGCCCCGCGGTGATGGAAAAGCCATACCAGTTTTGGTATTCCGCTTCCTGAAATTCGCTCCAGTTAAAGACCGCCCCCAGGTCGTTCTCTGTGACATACTCCTGATTGACCTGGAAGCGAAAGTCCACATTCGGTTCCACGCCCCGTTGGTTGACCACCAGTTGCCCCCACATCTCCGTTTGGATATCGCGTCCCCGGGTCTGGAACTCGTCGATATTAAACGCCGTGCCACTTCCGCTGGACTCGGCGCTGATACGGGCCGTCAAATTCCCAAAATTCGTCGTCGGCAACTCCAGATCCACCGGGAATTCGTCGACTGAGACCACCGTCGACCCCAGCGTCAATTGCTGACCATCCAGGGCAATGCTCCCCCGTTGGATCATCCCTGAATTGGGGTCCACTTCGACATCGATATCACCATCGATGACTCCGAAAATCGGCCATCCCACCAGCGAGGCCAAAAGCGTCGAATCCCGCAGATCCAGGTCGTCAAAATCGGCTCTCACCCGTT
>CAYQBU010000115.1:0-12904 GCA_964415785.1 uncultured Bradymonadales bacterium | reverse complement strand
CTCGCCTGGATTATTCGGCCAGCTACTCTCGCCCCGCTATATTTTGTGCCGCCGGCTCCAACTCTAGCTCCGCCCACCCTCGGGAGTCCTATAGCCCTGGCCGCCACCTCAACGCTCAACCCTTAATTGCAAACCATTTGCATTAAGGCAAGTGGAGGAAGTGCTCAATAATTTGTGAAATGCTGACCTCCCGCTACACTCTTTCCACGTGGTTTGAACACCTCTTCAATAGCGCAGGCAAGGCGTTGGCACCTCGACCTAAAATAGCAGTGGGCAGCGCGATCATCATCGCGGCCATCGCCCTCGCTCTATTCGTCTTCTCCGGGTCCTGCGACCGCGCAGAGGAGCTTTCCGAAAGTCAACGGCAGGTCCCCACCGCCGACCTGGCGCCTCCCATCGATGACGCCCTTCTGGGCTGGGAGAGCGTAGAGCTCGACGTCGCCATGACCCTCGACCCCACGTCGTCGACCCTCACCTGGAGAGATGACAGCGACAACGTCCTCCTTCGAGGTCCTACGATCGGCGACGCTCCCCTGGAGTGGTCCCATCACCAGATCGACCAGTGGCAGCTTTTGCGAAGCACCTACGACGACGGAGCGGCCTCCGCCGACCTCCTTCTCTGGTCCCATCCTGGCGCCCCAACGGCCATCCTCGAGGTTCAGATCGCTGAGACCGACCCCCTCAGCTCCGATCTCCCTCCTCTGCACATGCACATGGATCCCGACGAGGCCGAGGCACTGGACACCGCGGCGACCATCGTCGGCACCGATCCCTCGGAACTTTCCGGTCAATCCCGAGCCCTTCGTGCGTCCCTTTCCAACTCCACCCTCGGCCTCGCCTGGCCTGGCGGGCCACCGGCTGACCTCCACCATGAGACCGACGAGCTTCGCCTCTCCTGGCCACTCGAAATCCCCCCGTCCCCATGGGCCGACAAATGCGATGACCTGCCCTCCACGGCGGGCCACGAGCGCTCCTTTTTCATCACCTTCGAATATGGCGACGACCCCCTCCTTTCCACCTCTCCGCCTGGGCTGAGCCCTGAGGCCACCGCCGCCCCTCTCTTTATCGACCCGCCGACCCTCACCGACGACCCCTGGATCGACGGACGCGCTCGACACGCCGGGGACCTCGCCCTCCGCCTTCGAGCCCTGGCGTTTGGCCATTCCGACCGCGACGATCCTCGCTATGGCAACGGAGGCCTCCTCGGCGCCGGGCTTCACGCTACATTTGCTGTCCCCGCCCGATGGTGGGACGACCCCGACATTCAGGCCTTGAGGCGCTCCCTGAACCGACGACCCATCGACGTCATCCCCATCATCGCGGACGGAGATCCTACCCCGGAGTCATCACTGGCCCTCTTTGAAGACCCCTGCCAGGCCCTCACAAATGTCCTCGACGCCGAAACTGCTACGCGCCGCGCTCTCCTTCTCGACCAGGAGCAGTCTTCTCCCACTCCCCTCTCCGCTCCCCTCTCGCCCCTTACATCTATTGGCATCGCCCCTTCGGAGCGCCCCTTGCTTCTGGAACACCTCTTTGGCGACGGCCCCGAGAGTCTATTTTCCAGCACTCATGACACGCACGCCATGGCCATCCCCCTGGTCTCCACCCGCAATCCCCTGGAGGACGTCTGGAGCAATAACCTCCTCCAACCGGAACGCCAGGGCCACTGGACGCTTCACGAGGAGCTAACCCGCCAACTGACGCGCTGGGAATTGGAGCAAGCTCCGGGCACCCATTCTACCGCCTCCATCCAGTCCTTTGAGCGCTGGAGCTTCCCCGACCCCGGCGATCACCCCTGGTGGCATAGCGATGATTCCCTATTCATCGACCACATTGACAGCCAAACGCTGCTCCTCGGCCTCGGCGATCTCCCCCACCCCGGCCGTTCGGCGATCTTATTTCCATCGGACCTTTCGGAGCTGTCGCGAAACTCCCCCGCCGAGTCCTTCGCCATCAAATGAGCTCTTCCAGTGCTTCCTCAACCCTCTCCAACTCCCGATCCGACCACTCGTCACTGGCGCTCTCTCGGGCCTCTTTCAGGTAGTCTCTCGCTGCCTGTTTATCGCCCTGCTGCCACATCAGATTCGCCCGTAGTGCCTGGAATTCCCCCTTCCTTCCAGGGATCTCCCTGACCAGCCTATCCTCCAATAGCCCCAGGGTCGCCATCATCGCCGGCGACGCCTCCTCCTCCTCCAGAGCCATCGTGGCCAGCGCCCTCACCCATCCCAGACGTGGGTGATCGGCCTGGATCCACATCCCATCGCGCATCGCTTCTCGATATCCATTCTCATCCCCATTGCGCAGCGCAAGCTCCGCCGTACAACCAAATAACGCTGCCAATTCCCCTCGACTCCGCCCCAGATCCTCGTCTTTTGTCACCGCCACCAGCTCCGCCTCTTCCCTTTCGTCGCGCCGAAGCCTTATCTCCATCTCCCATCGCCGGGCCTCCACCGCATAAGCGCCGGGGTATTCGCCGCGTTGGCCCTCCAATAACTCCAGCGCCTCTTCGTACTCCCCCATCCCCACCTTCGCTCGCACACCGATGAGGCGGTGGTTGGCCACCTCGCGACCGCTCCGAGCCAGCGACGGCTCCATGCGAGATTCGCTATAGTCCCACGCCGCTTCGTAATCCCCATGGTTGAGCAGATGCCTCCCCACGTGATTGCGCAACACCAGGTGCACCACCAGAAGCACATAGGGGGGGATCAGCAACCACAGCGCTCGGGGCACGAAGAACTCCGCCCAATCCTCCCATCCCGGCACGAAGGCCAACACCACTCCCAACAGGTAGGTCAACGCCAGTCCCAGGCCTATCCCACCGATGATGCTCACTACTACTGGATAGATTCGCCGTCTCACCACTCCACTCCTGAGGTCGAACTCTCGCCTAAAAATTAGGGCTTCTCAGCCTATCACCACCATCGATGGTGATCAGCGAACCCGTGATAAACCCTCCCGCCTCGCTCGCCAAAAACTGCACCAGCGGCGAGATATCCTCGGGCGTTGCAAATCGACCCAGCGGGATCCTGGAGGCCATTTTCTCCACCGTCTTCTCGTCGGTCCACAACCGCTTGTCGCTTCCCTCCGTCCGCACCGGCCCCGGAAGTACGGCGTTGACCGTGATACCCGATCCTCCCCACTCCACGGCCAGCGTCTCCGTAATGCTGTTGATCCCCGCCTTGCTCGCTCCTGAGTGCACCATCAACGGCGACCCCTCGTGGGCATTGGTGGCGCTCATATTGATGATTCGCCCTCCCTGACCGGCTGCCAACCATCGCTGGCCGACGGCCTTGCTCATCAAAAAGGTCCCATTGAGGTTAATATCGATCACCGTCCGAAAACCATTGGCGCTCATCGCCATTGCCGGACTGATAAAATTGCCTCCCGCATTATTGATCAGAACATCCAACCCTCCCTGCGCTTCAAAAACCGCTCCCACCACCTCTTCGATGCGCTCCTCATCGCGAATATCGACGGTGTGATAGCTTCCCTCTCCGCCCTGAGCTTCGATCTCTTCGATCGTCTTTGCCAACAGCTCTTCGCGCCGCGCCACCACCACAACGTGGGCTCCCAGGGCCCCAAAATCGAGGGCCATCTGCTTGCCAATCCCCGTGCCTCCACCGGTGATCAACACCACCTTCTCATCGAATAAACCCTGCTCAAATACCATTTCCTTCTCCATCGCCTCGAGTCCACTCACGTGATTAATTAGTCTTTACTTACCCCCTCAGCGGCCGCACATCAATTCAACGCTGCCGCCAGCGCTTTCGCCGTCACCTCTACCGGTTCATCGCCCACCTCAAGGCTCACCACCGTTCCCCCTCGAAAGACCGAACACTGCCACTGGCCGGTGACCTCGACCCACATCAATTCCACCTTCGCCTTCTCCCTTCCCATGCTCACCAGACCATGGATCTCCGGTGGCTCTCCATCCCAACTTCCACCGAACCGACGTCGCATCACCTCTAGCATCTCGCCTCCTTTCCCGTCGCTTATCTCACCGCTCCAATTTTTAGCACGGCGCCCGCCGTCCTTCCCAGCGATTCCAGCCCCGTACTCCGCTTTCATCGCCTCCCTTTAGCCTCCATAATGGCTTCTATCTTGCGCCTTCTCGTCGACCCATTTATGACTTTTGGGAAGGAATAGACCGCTCTCCCCTGTTGTAGCGCTACCAGGGAGATTTGGCGCTTCCGAAAAATGCCGACGCGCCTCCCCGATGGATCACTCATTTTCACTTTCAGCCGCGAGTGCATATGGCCACCGAGCTCACCTCTCAAGAAATCGCCGACTCCGATGCCGTCAATGATCAGGAATTACAAGCCGTTGAAGAGCTCTCCGACGCTCGCGACGCCATCGTCACCGAGGTCCGAAAGCGCATTTATGGTCAGGAAGAATTGATCGAGCACCTCCTGATCGCCATCTTCGCCCGCGGCCACTCTCTTTTGATGGGGGTCCCCGGTCTGGCCAAGACCTACCTCATCTCTACCCTCTCCGAGATCCTTAACCTCGACTTCAATCGCATCCAATTTACCCCTGACCTGATGCCCGCCGACATCACGGGCACCGACATCCTGGAAGAAGATCCTGTCTCCGGCTCTCGGCACTTCAAATTCATGCAGGGCCCGGTGTTCACCAACTTGCTGCTCGCCGACGAGATCAACCGTACTCCCCCCAAGACCCAGGCCGCCCTTCTGCAGTCCATGGCCGAATACCGCGTCAGCGCCGGGGGCACGACCTACGAGCTGAACCGGCCATTTTTGGTCTTTGCCACCCAGAACCCCATCGAACAAGAGGGCACCTACCCCTTGCCCGAGGCTCAACTCGACCGCTTTATGTTTCACCTCAATGTCGAGTACCCCTCCCACGACAACGAGCGCAAAATCATCCGCAACACCACCACCGCCTCCACCCCCGAGGTCGAGCAACTCCTGGACGCCGCCACCATCCTTCGGCTCCAAAACCTGGTGCTCAAGGTCCCCGTCAGCGACGCCGTCATCGACCGCGCCGTTCAACTCGTTCGCCAGACCCGACCAGATGAACCCGAATCCCCTCAATTTATCTCCGAGTACCTCAACTGGGGCGCCGGTCCTCGCGCCGGCCAGGCCCTCATCCTCGGCGGCAAGGCTCGCGCTCTGCTCGACGGACGACTCACCGTCGCCGAAGAAGACATCAATGCTCTGGCCTTTCCCATCTTGCGCCACCGCATCTTGCCCAACTTCCAGGCCGAAGCCGAGGGCATCGACGCCGACGCGATCATCGAACGACTCCTGGAGTCCTGACCTCAGCATGTCCCGTCGACCTTCCACACCACCGCCTGCCAGAGACCCTTTGTTATGACCCGATCCCTTCGCCAGACCTACCTGGACCCCGAGGTCCTCCAGGAGATCGATCATCTCAAATTGCGGGCCCGCCGCCTCGCCGATGGCGTCCTCGCCGGCCTTCACCGCTCTCCCCACCACGGCGGCTCCGTGGAGTTTTCCGAATACGTCGAATATACCCCCGGTCATGAGCTGCGCCACATCGACTGGACGGTCTATGGCAAGACCGACAAATTCTACGTCAAGCAATTTGAAGACGAGACCAACCTCGAGGCCTATCTGATCGTCGACGCCTCCGGCTCCATGGGCTTTTCCGGCGACAGCGCCCCCTGGACAAAGCTGGCGTTTGCGCGTCACCTATCCGCCACCCTCGCCTACCTGCTCACCAATCAGGGCGACGCCGCCGGTGCCATGGGGTTTGCTGACTCTGCTGGCCAACTCCTCCCCGCCTCCTCCAGCCGACGCCAACTCGACGACCTCTTTCACCTTATCGATGGCCTCCAGCCCGATGGCAAAACCGACCTCAATACCGCCCTGGAGACCATCGCCCAGAGGGCCCGACGCCGAAGCCTCATCATGGTTTTTAGTGACTTTCTCAACACCGACGAGCAGACCTTTAACCTCCTGCGCATTCTCCGCAGCCGCGACCTCGACGTCGCCTTCTTTCATCTCCTCGACGCCGCCGAACAGGCCCTTCCCTACGAAGGCCTCTCCGTCTTCGAGGGCATGGAGGGAGAAGGCGAACTCCTCGTCGACCCCGACGACATCCGCCATGCCTACCAGAAGGCGTTCAAGGACCACTGCCAAGCCCTCGAAAAAGCCTGCCGTGACACCGAGACCGGCTACGTCCGAAGCCTCACCAGCGCTCCCATCGAAGCCGTCTGTCAGCGCTTCTTGAGGAGGCGCCGATGAGTTTTTTACAACCTCTTTTTCTCGCCGGCCTCCTCGCCGCTTCCATCCCCATCATCATCCACCTTATCAACCGCCGAAAGGCGGTGGTTCGACCCTTTCCAGCCCTCGAACTCCTGCGCCAGAGCCACGAGCGCATCGCCCCCAGTATCAAGCTCCGCCAGTGGATACTCCTCGCTCTTCGCGTCCTGGCCATCATCGCCCTGACCATCGCCCTTGCTCAGCCCTTCATCTTTAGCAGCGACGGCATCACTGCCGACGAGCGCCTGCCCACGGCCGTCGCCATCGTCGTCGAAAATGGCATGCCCATGGAGGTCGACGACTGGTGGGATGAAGCCCAATCAATGGTCGACGACGAGATTCAAGGCCTCCGCCCCTGGGACGAGGCCATCATCGTCACCACCGCCGGTGAGCCCCCCATGGATGGTCTCTCCGACGATCGCTCCCGCCTTCGCAACACCGCCTCCTCGCTCCAATCGCGCTACGCACTCGGCGATCTCGCCGACGCCCTCAGCTTCGCCGACCAGCGCCTCGCCTCCTCAGACCGGCCCAACCGCCGCATCGTCGTCATCGGCTCCGACACCGCCGCCTCTCTCGACCAGACCCGCGACCTCAGCCTGCGCGCCCCCATCGACTACCGCTCCACCCGCGACAACCGCGACCTCATCGACAACCTCTCCGTCGCCGACGTACAACTCGAACAGGTCGGCGCCGCCCGTGACGGTCACTGGAAGATTCACGCCACCATCCAAAACCACGGCCCCTCTAATCGCAACCAGGTCAATCTGGCACTTCACCTCGACGATGAGGCCTCCGACCGCACCGCCCTCTCCGTGCCCTCCGGCGAGTCCAGGCGCCACACCTTTGAAACCACCCTCGACTCCCCTCGGTTGACCACCGGCCGCATCTCCATCGATGACGACCGCGGACTGCGCAGCGACAACCAGTGGCACTTCGTCATCCATCCCCAGCACCGCATCCGTGCCCTCCTCGTCAACGGCTCGCCGAGCAGCGTGCCCTTTGACGACGAACTCTTCTTTTTGGCCCGCGCCATCGAACCCCTCGCTGAACGCGGCACCGGCATCGTCCCCTCCGTCACCACCGCCGATGGCCTCGACCGCCACGACCTCAACGACTACGACGTCGTTCTCCTGGCCAACCTTAGACAACCTTCTGCCGACCAGGCCGCTGCCCTCCATGACTACGTGCGCCAGGGCGGCGGCCTCATGATCACCATGGGCGATCAGATCGACGAAGACGCCTATAATCAGCAGCTCGCCAACCTGCTTCCCCGCCCCCTTCGCGGCATCAAATTACTCACCGAGCGCGACGATCCCGACGCCCCTATCAAGGCCACCCGCCTCGGTCATCCCCAGCGCCAACACCCACTCTTTCGCGACTCCGACATCCCCGGCGCCGGCGGCCTGCGCAACGTCTCCGTCTATCAGTACATGCTCCTCGACCCCGCTCCCTCAGAGCGCGAGGCCCAGGTCATCCTCACCTATCAGGACAACGCCCCTGCTCTCGTCGAACGCCCCGTCGGCCGCGGCCGCGTCCTCCTGTGGACCACCTCCATCGACCGCGATTGGACTGACTTTCCCGTCCGCACCAGTTATCTCCCCCTGATCAACCAATCCCTGCTACACCTCGCCCGCCGGGCTACCACCGACCACGACGAACCCTTCTGGGTCGGACGACGCGCCCAATTTGATATCGGTGATCTCGTCGACCAACAGGCCATCATCCACGACGACGCTGGCCAACGCTGGGAACTCGAACCCATCGATGGGCGCATCCACTTTACCCCTGTGACCCCGGGGATCCATACCTTCTTTGCCGACCACGACAGTGGCGATCAGGCCCAGCTCATCGACGGCCTGACTCTTGGCATCAACGCCGACCGCCGGGCTTCCGAACTCCAGCCCCTTCCCCATGAATACCTCGATCAATGGCAGGGCAAACACGACGCCGACGGCCTCTTCGAGGCCCACGATGACGAACGCCGCATCAACCTCTGGTCTTATTTCCTCTTCGCCCTCACCCTGTTGCTTATCCTCGAAACCCTGCTTGGCGTCCGGCGAAGCGTCCTTGCCAAAACCTTCCAGCGGATTCTCTTTCGCCACGACGAGAGCGAGGACCAGACCACGATCACCGATTGAGATCACCACGAACCGACCTCATTGCCAGCCCGGAGCCCACTGGTCCCGGTCTCGAAGCTCTCGCCAGGCCAGCCTTCGACGCTCCCCATCGATCACGGCCCGCAGCACGCAGTGCTCCTTTCCATCCAACTCAACCACCTCCCAGTGCTTGCGGCGCTCTTCGACCTGCGCCGCGCTCCACTTCGATCCCACCAAGTGCTGACGGCTATGCGGCGCTTTCGACATCCCTATCCTCCTCCACCATCGCTTCCAAAAGTGCCTCAACCGCTTCAAAAAAGTCCATCAAGGCGTCCATCTGCTCTTCGGCATCACGCTGCTCCTCAATTCTCAACGCCGCATCCTCCACGTCCACCATCCATTCCTCGAGTTGCGGATAATTCTCCTCCTGGATCTCCGCCAGCCAATCCATCGCATCCAACCACACCGTCCACTCCGACTCCGTGATCTCTTCCTCCGACCGCGGAACGTCCCCCTCTTCTGGTAAACCACCGTCCTCCGTGACCTCCTCCCCTTCTTCCTCTTCCGGCGTATCCTCCTCCGCTTGCGATGCTCCATCGTCCACCGCCCCATCATCGACGACTCCATTGCCCACCGCCACCCCTCCACCTCCACCCGACGGACTGCCGCCAAGGATCTGATCGCGCTGACGGGCCGCCTGGGGCCGCGGCATCGCCGTCGCCGTCGAAAGCGTATATAGCGACTCCGCGAGTCCGGCGGTCGCCGCATCCATAAATCCCTCTCCTCCCTCGGCTTCCCACGCCTCATCCAGATGGTCTTGATACGTCGACAGTGCATCGCCGGATACGGACTCCCTCGCCTCCGACGCCTCCATATCCGCCCCACCCTCGTCGCCTTCTCGACGCATGTCGGCCTCCAGGTCCTCCAGTGCCTCCTGCACCCCATCGTCTTCGCGAAGGGACGGATCGGACTCCATCGCATCTTCGTCGGCCCACTCATCCCACGCCCCCTCTTCTCCTACCTCTTCATCCACTCCTTCTTCCCCTTCTACGTTTTCCCCTCCATCTTGCACCTCCTCTCTCTCCTCATCGTTGCCAATCCCAACTTCCATGCCCCGCTCTCTGGCCTCCTGGACGATGCGCTCTCGACGCTCCTGGCGAGCCTCTTCCTCGGACTGTGCCCCTTCCGACTCCTCTTCTGCCGGCTCCACGTCGTCAGCTCCAAACACCTGTCCTCCCTCTTCCACTTCTTCTTCTTCATCTGCCCAGGCCTGCTCTTCTTCGCGCAGCCCAACCACCTCCTCCGGCGCTTGCACCATCTCGCTGTCCGTCTCCGGCTCCGGAACATCCCCTGGCTCCTGGACCACTTCGTCAGCACCGTCATCTACCGCCCCCACCGCCCAGTCGTCGACTTCTTCTTCCTCCGACTCGCCACACCACCCCACGAAGGCCGCCAACATCAGCAGCACCACCGCCAGCCCGAGCCACCATCGTTTTTGATTCATGCTTCACCTCGTCCGTCCTCAGGGATCACGAAGCTAAGCACATGCTCAAGAAAGAAAATTCCCCTTTTAGATCAACGACTTAACACCCCCCTTACCCCCACACCCGCACATTCGACCGATAGCGCGCCACCTCCCATACCCGCATCTGCTCACCATCGTCGCTCCAATCGATCAACCGGATGCGCTGCGGAATCTGGCGACGCGTCGAACTCCCTCCGTTGAGCACCACGAGATCCTCCCAGGGCTGATAGGGCGCCACATATTGATGGCGATGCCCGTGCAACACCAATCCCACTCCGCGGTCCCGCAACCGCTCCACCAATTCGCCAGCGTCGAGCAGCGGCGCCATCAGGTCTGCATTCGCCTCATACCAGGGCTTCACCGGCACCGGCTGACGCAGATGATGATGCACCACGGCCACTTCCACCGATCGCCGCGGCTCCTTGTCCATCAGCTCATCGAGGGCCTCCAACTGCTCCTCGCCTACCGCCCCTGTCGAGTAAAACCCGCTATCTGCCGCCTCCTGGCACTCACGCTGCGATCGATCCTCGACCACTGGCGCGGCCATGCTGTCGATCCTCCAATAGAGCACCCCCCCAACCTCCCTGGCCTCCGGACAAGCTCCGAAATACCTCCCCATCACCGACGCCTCGCCCGGCACCTCCACATCGTGGTTGCCCACCACCCCCACCACCGGCATCGGGGCCTCCTCAAATAGCGCCTTCGCCTTGGCCAGGGACGCTTCATCTCCTGGCGACTCCACCACATCTCCACTGTGGACCACCGCATCGACATGCAGATGCTCCAGGGCCTGAAACCATTGCCTCAGGTCCCGCTTTCGCTTTGCATCCCCCTCCTTTCCAAGGTGCGTATCGCTGATATGAACCAGCCGCTTCCACCCCTTGAGGCTCACCGACGGATCGTAGGGTTGCGGATCGCGCTCCACCAACTGCTGGCCTCGCTTCCACTCATAGATTCGCTCGATTCGCATCGCCCTCTCCTTTTTCCTTGTCGATTCACTCGACCATCGCTGCTAATGGGTCAACGGCACCCAATCCCCATCGCCGTCGGCATCCACCTCATCGTCTTCGTACTCCACTTCCCGCCCCTGCCGGGCTTCCACTTCCAGCTCCGCGCAGGGTCTCGACTCCTCCGGCGCCGTCTCGTCGTCTGCGCAAATGCCCAGCTCCAGAGGGCCCACCTGCCCCCTCTCCAACGCCTCCGTCGCTTCCCCGTAGGCCTCCCAACTCAAACTATCGACGAAACGCATATTTTCCAGCACTCGACCCATCTTGTCGGCCCTCGACGACGGCAAATAGCCCTGCTTGATCGCCCCACCAAACCGAATCGGGTTGGGCAAAATCGCCCCCAGCATCACCGACTCCAATACCCCCACCTCCTGTGGCGACACCCCGAAATAGTACTCCGCTGCCGCCTCCACCCCATGCACCTCCGGTCCCCACTCCACCACATTGAGGTACAGCTCCAATATCTCCTCTTTGCTCAACTGCTCTTCCACTCGCCACGTCAAGAAAGCCTCCTGGAGCTTTCGCGACAGCGTCCGGTCATGCGTCAAAAATAGATTCTTGGCTACCTGCTGGGTGATCGTCGAGCCCCCGCGCACCAATCCCCCTTCCTTGATATTTTCCACCATCGCCATCCGTATCCCCGTCCAGTCGATGCCCGGATGATCGAAAAACCCCGCGTCCTCCGACGCCAAGACCGCCGCCGGCAGGTGCTCCGGCAACCTCTCCAGCGCTTGCCACGCATCGTGAGATCGAAGCACCAACTCCTCTCCCTGTTCGCCCTCCGGGATAAGCTGGGCTCCCCGCACCTCCCAGAGCTGATCGTCTTCAATGTCTACTTCGCCCCCCAGGTCGACCTCCATCATCAAGCTCTCTGGATCCGCCGTATGCCCTTCCAGCGTTACCCCCATCGTCATCCCTCCCTCCAGGCCCACCTCACGGATGATCCCTGTCAACGCTTCGGGCAATGCCTCCACCAATCTCGTCACATCCTCGGTCTCCCCCATCCCGGACAGCGAAAACGCATGCGTCCCCTCTCCGGCTTCCACCACCCGTCCGTTGAAACTCAAAGGGGACTGACCCGTCCCCGGATCCACCGTTCCTCCGGCGATGCTCAACGACCGCCCCTGGGCATCGATCACCATCGGCCAATCCACACTGAGCGTCTCCACCTCGAATGGCTCTTCCACCACCCAGGGCATCCACATCCCCAGCCCCTCGAGCTCCGCCCCCACATCCAGGGTGATCAACCGATTGACCAGATCCAGCGTCCCCTCCACCGACCCGTCGAGCCGCGCCCCTTGCGTCGGGGGCCCCCCTCCAAAGGGCCAGGGCATCGACCCGTCCCACTGGTATTGATGCAGCCAGACATTCAGGTCCACCAACCCCGTGGGCCGATGCCACCTCGCCTCCAGATCCAGACTCCCCTCTCCACCATCACTGACCTCCGTAAAAAACGTCAGCCCCTCGGCATCGCGGCGATAATCCCACTGCGTATCCCTCAATTCATGGCTCCCCGCCGCCGTGACCAGCTCCCCTTTCTCAGCTCTCCATTGACCTCCATGGTCTCCCAACGCCAGCACCGACCGGGGCCAGTGAAATCCCACCCCGTTGCCCAATTCGCTATCCACCCTCAAGTCCAAAAACTCCACCTCTGGCCTTCCCCCTCCTCCGCCGAGCACCCCATCGACCTCTGTTTCTCCCATCGCCACCCCGCCCAACTCCACGTCCACCGGCCACCCCTCGGTCAGCTCTTCGACCCATCTCCCCACCGGTCGCGCCACGATCCGCTGATCGCTCCACTCCACCGCCCAGCCCATCGCTTCCCCCCCGAACCACACCTCCACTGGCTCGACGAGCTCTGGCTGCCCATCGCTCCACCGCAATACCGCTCGCTCCCCCTCCACTTCCTGATTCAGCGCCACCCCTCTCCACGCCCCCACCTCCAGCTCCGCGCCTTCCTGCAGAAACCGCGACCACCCCTCAATCTTTTCCTCCCAGCTCATGCTTTCTACCGCGGCCTCCCCTTGC
>CAYQBU010000114.1:0-12973 GCA_964415785.1 uncultured Bradymonadales bacterium | reverse complement strand
GGTGATGTTTTCGGCATCCACTTGCTGGACGGTCGCCGAGGAGTGCTCGGCGGCGGTGATGGTGATGGTCTGAGGCCCGAGGACATCGGGTCCAGAAAGGGTGGTCAGGCCCATGTCGTTGGTGCGGCCAGTGTAGGTGGTGTCGGGGTTGGTGGAGAGCATGACGAAGGCGTCTTCGAGGGGCATGCCAGCGGTGGAGAAGACGGTGACGTTGATGGAGCCAGAGACGGGGTTGCCCCAGGCGCCGCCACTTTCGGCGCCGGGGTTGAAGTAGGTGAAGAGTTCGGGGGCCGTCGATTGCTGGTCGTCGAGGGAGGCGGTGACCTCGACGGTGCTGCTTCCCTGAGCCGGGGTGCGGGCGGCGGCCGTATTGGGGTCGATGAGGGTTATGTCGTCGGCCGACTCGTCGCCAAAGAAGATCTCCATGTCCTCGTGAAAGCCCGTTCCACTGAGCTCGACGTAGGTTCCGCCGGCGATGGAGCCCTGGAGGGGATCGAGGTGCCATAGCTCGAGGTCGCCCTGGTAGAAAAAGGCCTCCTCCAGCACCTGGCTCTGGCCATCGGATGTGCGGGCGAAGAGGTCAGCCAATCCGTGGCCGTTAGATGGGGTATCGAAGGTCAAGGTCTCGCTGTCGATGACGCTAAAGTCCAGGGGCTGACCTGCGAGGCGGAGTTCATCGATGGTGTCCAGGCCCTGGCCGTGGAGCGTGACGTCGGTGCCGCCGTCAGTGGGGCCGGTGTCGGGGGACAATTCGTCGAGATATAAGGGGTCAAAATAGGTGAAGGCGTCGTCGAGGGTGCCAAAGGCGGGGTCGTCGATGCTGATATCGACGGAGCCGGTGGTGTCGCTGGAGGGGCTCTCCAGGGTGATCAGTTGGTCCTCAATGGTGAGCACGGTGGCCGGTTGATCGCCAAAAGTGATGGAGGGGTTGCTATCGAGATCGTCGAATTGGCCACTCAAAAAGACCTGGTCACCACCATCGGTGGAGCCCCGGGCGGGGGCGACACCATCAAGGGATGGGTCGTCAGAGGGGTCGCCGATGTAGATGAAGCCACCCTCCAGCGTGGCGGCGTCGCCATCGCTTTCGATGTGGACATCGACGGTGCCCGGGGAGCCAGGAGGGGAGATGATGGAGGCCTGCGTTTGAGAGTCGGAAATGGACTCGATGACTGCGGGCTCGTCGTCGAAATAGACGGAGAGGTCGTCAGCGAAGCCCTCGCCGTGAAATTCAATCGGGTCGCCGCCATCGGCGGAGCCATGGGGAGGATCCAAGGCCTCCAGGGCAAGGGGCGTCAGGTATTGAAGTGCCTCGTCTACCAGCAGGGATTGAGCATCGCTGGTGATGCGGAGATCGGCGGGGCCGGCCGGGTGGGCGGGGGCGATGAATTGAAGCTGAGACGAGGAGATATAAGTGACCTGGGAGGCGCTTCGGTCCCCAACGATGATATCGGTGTCCTGGCTAAACCCGGCGCCATAGATGGTGACGAGGGCGCCGCCCTGACGAGGGATGCGATGGGGTTGAACCTCGTCGAAGGCGAGCGTCTCGACGTAGGTAAAGCCCTCCGAAATCGTGGCTTCACCGGTCATGTCGTCCATAACGCGCACGGTGACGGATCCGATGGCGTTTCCAGGTGGGCTCTGGCCGCTCAATACGCCGTCGACGAGGTTGGCGTCCACTTGTTGGTTGCCAAAGAGCACGGCGGAGTCATCGGTGAAGCCGTCACCCTCGATGATAAAGGGAGTACCGCCCTCGAGGGGACCTCGCTGGGGTCGAACGTCAGTGACCGAGAGTTCGATGTCCGGTTCGGTCTGATTGTTGGGGTCGGGGTCGGTCTGATTGTTGGGGTCGGGGTCGGTCTGGTTGTCGGGGTCGGTCTGGTTGTCGGGGTCGGTCTGGTTATTGGGGTCGGTCTGGTTGTTCTGATTATTGGGGTCGGTCTGGTTGGGTACGGGCTCGGGACCATTATTCGCCGTGGGATCGGAGTCGGATCCACAGGCGGCGAGGACAAGGAGCATCGCCACCAGGACAAGGACTCGGAGAAGGGGCTGGAAGGCGAGTCTGGTAGAGCTCGTCATGGGAGAGTCCAAATCAAAATCGGGGCAAAAGTTCGGGATAAACTCGGGCAAATGGAGCATTGAGCGAGTATAGTTACTGCGAGGCAGGACTTCAAATAGGATGGTGATGATGCTGTGAGGCGGTCGACATTTACCCGCTGCTCTGGCAGATTGCAGAGGTGTTGACGATGGTGACTAGCAGGTGAGGACGCCTATGGCAGCGGAGCGTCGAAAGACGACCCTTCTATATAGCACGGGGGAGCGAGAAGACGATTTTATTGAACAGCTGCGCTGGGTGCTTCCTCTGGCGTTTCTGGGAAGTACGATGCTGTTGATCATCGCCGTGGTGCGCTGGTGGCAGCCCTGGATGCCAGGGGTCGTTTATCTGGGAATGCTTTGGGGCCCCTTGGTAGGCGTGCTGGTGTGGCGATGCGGGTTGGGCAATCGGCAGGGGCTGATGATGGCCGGGGTTTGCCTGGCGGCGTTTTCGGTTCCCCTTTTGGCCTGGAATAGTGGGCTCTATCGGGAAGCAGCGCTGTGGGGCTACGATCGGTTGATGCCCGCTGAATTGCCCGCCGGGGCGAGCAGTGACCGCTCCGATCGGGTGGCCACATTGGCCTGCGAGTTGGCGATGGGAGAGCGGGCCGCCGGGGTAGTGGCCCAGATTCGAGACGAACTCGACGACCGGCCAGAGGTGGCGTCGACGTGCCTGGAAAGCGTTGTGGAGGTGGAGAGGGGGGCGGCGATCAGGGTCGCCCGTCACCTCCAGGAACAATGGTATCAGGGGTGGTTATCCGGTGCGCATGGGGAGGATAGTCCCCTTGCGTGTAGAGAAGTGGCACATTTTCGACGGATCGGCGAAGAGGTCAGTCACCGGGGAACCCCGGAGTTATTGCATTGCAGCGTAGAGGCAGCCAACGAAGAGGTGGCCCGATGCTGTGCGGAAATCCTCAACGAGCGGGTCAGTGATGAGGAGGTACGCCAGGTCGATCCCGATCGATGGTTGCGGGATATGGAACTGGATTTATTTCGAGCGTTGGCCAGCGATCTCAGCAGCGGCGGGGGGGAGCGTCAGATGGCGGATACGCTGAGATGGAGTGATGAAACGCTCTATTATTGGGCCAATGAATTGGGGTGCTATCTGATGGAAGACGGCGAGGTCGATCGGCGAGCCCTGTCGCGGCGGTTGTCGGAGATGACGGCGGCCCAATGCCGCCAGGATGCGGGGGCGGATCTGCAGGCGTTTTCAACGGTTGGCGTGATGGGGCAGACCTGCGCCGATTGGCGGCAGACGGCAGCGGAAGAGCGGAGCACAGCCATGTGGTGCGAGGCGGTCAGGGAGTCGAGCCGAACGATGGCGGTGGACACGGCGTCGTTTTTGGTGGATGCGGCGGCCCAACGCTATGGGTATCGCGGATTGCGTGGAGGGATGGAGCGGGGGTGGAGGCGGAGTCAGATGATGGCGGATCGGCAGTCGGTCTTTTCCTTTGGTACGGCCTCGCCCTACGTAGAGGGAGAGGCCGCGGGGACGGCGGGGATTCGGCTTCAGAGGCCGGAGTGGACGCAGCCTCGGGCCAGGGATCTGGAGGGGGAGCGGGCGATGGATGATCGATATCACGAGCGGCGTCAGGAGGCGCAAGAAGAAGTGGGAGAAGAAGCGCAGTCGGAAACGCGAGGCGGCGAGGAGGCCCTGAGTCAAGAGGCGCAGGAGCGGGAAGCAGCGCGACGGGCAGGCCGGGGCTCGCGAGATGCGATCGATGAGCTTCGCCAGCAAGCCGACGAGTCGGACTGAAGGGTGGTGGCGTGGATATTGCTAGTGTTGCGATAGTGGACGACAAGCCATGGCATCTAACCAGGTCATGAGAAAGCGAGAGCGTATGAGTGAATCGACGCCACAACAGGAAGGTGCCGCAGGGCAGTGGCACCAGTGGGGGGCGGCGCTGGCCTCGGTGGCGGCGCATGGGCTGGGGGTGGCGTTGGTAGCAGTGGGTTCTCTGTGGCTGTTTTTGGGCCTCGGCCATATGGAATCGATTTTGGCAATGCACCGAGAGGGGGGCAACTGGACGTTGGCGTTCCCACAGGCCCCGATTCATGTCGTGCTATCGGCCCTGGTATGGGGGTGTGGTGTGCAGGTTTGGAAGGTGATCAGTGGTGGCATGGGGGCGTCGCAGCGATTGATGACCTCGCGAGGAACGGTGATCACAGAGACCCTGATCGTGATGCCCGTACTGCTGTTGATCATCCTCGGCATTTCCCAATTGGCGGTCAATAATATCGCCAATATGCTATTCAATTACGGCAGCTCTCAGTCAGCGCGGGCGGCCTGGGTATGGTACCCGGAGTTGGAACCCATCGATGGGGGGCCATCGCGGATGGGGGTGAGTAGCGATCGAGTCGAAGATATGGCGCGGTTGCAACTGGCGGCGGCCATGACCCCTGTGGCGCCTTCGGAGTTTGCCTCGGATCGCGATATTGAGTCGCCGGCGTTTGAGCGCATGCGCGCCCTGTTGCTATCGCACCAACATCCGACGCCGGCGCCGGATTCGGGGTCGGCGGGCCTGGAGACGGCGGCGGGCCTCGATGTGTTTTCGGCGGCCGACGAATTATCGTTTACCCGGGCCCTCGACGGGTCTGCTTTTCCCCATCGGACGGTGCGCAAATTTACGTCCGCCTATCAAGCCGTGGAAGTGGAGTTGGTCGATGAGGGCAATGAAGTGGGCGTCGATATCGTCTACCACCATCAGATCACCTTTCCTTTGATGGGAAGGGTGTTCGGGGAGCATGGCCGGGTCAATGGGGCTCCCGGACATTTTATGCAATTGGATGCGGAAATTCTCTACCCTACACAGGTGGCGCCGAATGCCGAGCTGCCTCAGCCATAATAAAAAGGGCGCTTCGGGCGTTCTGGAGCGACTCAATGAAGAGCAGGGGGGCGCTGTCTTCTTGTTGTGCCTGGTGGGGATCTTGATCCTGCTATTGATGAGCTGGGTGCTGGTGGATGGCATCCTGGTGACGCGAGACAAGTCAGAGGTGCAGTCGAGCGCCGATGCCGGGGCCTATAGTGGGGCGTCGGTCAAGGCGCGGTCGATGAATATGATGGCCTTTAGCAATGTGGCCAAGCGCTCCCTGGTGGGGGTGCACGCCACCTATGAGGCGATGGTCAACTCCTATGCGATGTACGTCGAGGAGCTGTTCTGGGAGCGCTGTGATTTTGACTCAGTGCCCCCCGATACCTGGTATACCTGTGAGGACTCGGTATTTGTCGAAAATCGCGATCTGTACGAAGAGGAGATGGATGGCGACTACGAGGCCTATCAGGACAATCGTGACTTCTATATGGCCGATTTGAGGGGGCTTGATAATTACCAGCAGTATCTGACGGAGATCACCGGGTGGTGGGCCTGGAGTGAGTCCGTGTTGAGGGCCCAGCGAAATGGAGCGACTCTGGCGTCGAGTTTTCGCCCACCGGCGGCCGACGGGATGCCTCGAGGCGGATACCAGAGCATGGTCCAACCGGTGATCAATGAGGCGGGAGGGGGGATGGCGGAGTTTCAAAACCCCGATCGGTTGCCAGTGGAAAAGGGGGCGTTTTGGGCGACGATGGTCGAGGATGGGATGGAACGGGCGGTGTTCGATGATTGGGAGCACGTGATGAATGCCGATCACCATCGCCAGCGCTCGGAGTTGGGAGCGGCGGAGAATTCGGTGATTCACCGAGGAGCGAGCAGCCTCTTTGAAGGCGCCCTGGAGCAGACTTATCAGGATCTGGGCGAGCACGGTCGGCCCTGGCGCATCTGGTCGCGCGCCGATCAGGAGGCGCGGTGGTATTTCGACAGTTCCCATATCGTCCTGACCTATCACCACCATCCGGGACTGTTTACGTCCATGCGCGAGGGCAAGTACGACGGCGTCTTCGGCGATTATGAGCGAAGTGGAGAGTTGCGCGATAGCGATCTGTATCGGCCCACGGGATATTGGGGCATGGCGCGCGCCGAGTTTTCCTACCAGCATGAAGAAGCGCCCGATCTGTGGAGGCCGGTGTGGACGGCGCGGATGCGCCCGATGGCCCTTCCCGACGAGTTTCGGCAGCGGGGATGGAGTTTTCAATCCATCTATCACTCGAGCATCGATTTTCTGGCGCTCAGCGCCCGAATTCACGATGAGCTACGTGGAGAAGAGCAGGAGTTTATGCACGACCTTGTCTATATGGAGCGAGCGGCGAGGGCGATGGGCCAATCGACGATCGATGGGGTGGCGCGATGAATTGGAGGCAGCTCAGGGTTGATGAGCGGGGAACGTCGCTGACGGAATTTGTGATCTGTTTGCCGATCTTTTTGCTGATCATGTCGTTTGTATATCACGCCGGAATGGCGGGGCATCTGTTGACCCAGGAATCGGCGGAGGCTCAGCGCGACCTGTGGTACGAGGTGGTGGAACATACCCATAATCGAGAGGGCAGTGAGCGATTGGTGCAATTGGATGATCCCGATCCCCATAGCTCGCCGAGCGAAGGAGCGGGGCAGGATCGCGACTTTTTAAATCAGGAGTCGATCGCCCAGCGCCAGGATGATTTGGCACAGGCGGTTCGGCCCCGCGAGGTGCAAGCCCATCAAGGATTGGAATCGGGGGCAAGTTGGGGAGAGTCGCTGGCCCGGACGAGGGCAGCCAATGCTCAGATCGCTTTTCGAGGGGGAGCGGAGGGGATCACGGGGAGTCCCGGCGATGTGGTCGGGGGCAGCAATTATGCCCAGGGCCTGGTCGATGATCGCCAGGGCGGACTATCGCTGGGTGGAGGGGGCGGCTCGGGGGGATTGCAGCCGGCGGCCGCTCGCGTAGGAGGAGAGTCGGCGGCGGTAGCCGGGGCTGGCCAACGCTATGGTGTCATTCACTCGGTGCGCGAGAGTGAGGTGACGTTACCCAATGATTGGGTGCTGCCTGTGCGCGCCCAGATGGATGTCTTGATCGCGCCGAGCCCCGTGCAAAGCGATCGCGACGTGGCCGCGATCACCCGCATGCAGTTGGAGGAGTCAGCGCCCTATCGCGATCTGCTGGGAATCCAGGAGGCTCAGAACCTGGGCGTGGAAGGCGCACCATCGTCGCCGTCCTGGCCACCGGAGTGACTCAAGTCGTGGAGCGAGGGGGCCTGGTCGGGATGGTCGAGAAAGAAGTTCAGCAGTGTCGACAGGTAAACGGGAAGCGGAGGACACATGATCGAGGTGTCGGCCAAGGCCCGGTCGGTATTGGCGGTGTCGAATTGGGCATCGTGGTGGAAATAGACCAGCGATTCACGGGGAAGGCCTGTCCAGGCCTCGACGGATTCGTTCTCCAGCGCGCGCATCACCCAGCTCAGAGGTAGCCGACCCATGGTCGGACGGCGGCCGAAGGCCTCTAGGATGTGATCGACGACGTCGGCAGAAGTCATGGGAGTGGGGTCTGCGAGTTGGAAGACCTGGTCGGTGGTGTCGGTGCGAAGGCCGAGCTCGACGAGGGCGTCGGTGACGAAGTCGACGGGCACCAGGTTGGCCGGGGTGTCGCCGCGGCCAATCTTGGGGAAGGGAAGCCAGTCCGGGAGGCGGTGCAACAGCTGAAAGACGTAGTAAGGCCCGTCGTATTTGTTGATCTCGCCGGTGCGTGAATGGCCCACGACGATGGAGGGGCGAAAGATCGTGGTGGGGATTTGATCCTGGCGGCGCTGGACTTCGACTTCCGCCCAGAATTTCGTGGATTCGTAGTGGTTGTTGTGGCGCTGGCCAAGGTCGAGCTCCGTCTCCAGGACCTGCCCGCCTCGTTTTCCAGCGACGTAGCAGGTGGAGATGTAGTTGAGCTTGTCCAGGGAGGTACAGGCCTGGCAAAAGTCCAGGACATGGATCGTCCCCTGGACGTTGACCCGGTAGGCGATGTCCTCATCGACGGCCAGATCATAGATGGCGGCCAGGTGCCACACGCTGGAGATGGATTCAGCGAGCTCGCCATAGGTGTCGGAGTCGAGTCCGAGCCTGGGGTCGGTGATGTCTCCGGGGTGGAGGGTGCAACGATCGGCGACCTGATGGTCATGGTAGGCGAGGTCGTCGAGACGCTCCTGGGCGGCGTCCAGCGTGGAGGGAAGCACCAGCAGATGGATCGGGGCCTCGGTGGTGCGCAGGAGACGACGCAAGAGGTGGTCGCTGAGAAAGCCGGGAAAGCCGGTGATAAGCATCGGGGCGTCGAGAGATGGTGCCATGGGTCGTCCTCTGAAAGCTTGGCGATGAAGGTCGATGAGTTCCAAGATCTATATGTGTCAGGTGGCAAATAGAATCAAGCTCATCGAGGGGTGTGCGGTCCTGTCACGGTGAGTGCTCAATTCGGGGGGGGATGGACCGGGTCTGATGGCGCCCTACGAAAAACGCCAGCACTCTCGGCGGTGCGGAACGACGATGGCTGTGTTGCGATTCTTCGACGATGGTAAGGGCAAACCGGGGGCGAAATGAAGACTGGGGGCTGGAATGATAACTGCATCACGGGCTACAGTAAGGAAACTTATTCTTCTGGGACCTTGGTCGGAACCCAGGGGGGCATTGGTGTTTTTTGTGAGTTCATCGCACGGAGCTTGAGATGGTTGACCTGAATATTCAGAGGACCTGGAGTCGATGGGCCGGTGTGGCGGCAGTGATGGGATTTGTGGTGGGGATTGCCACAGTGGGTGGATGCGGCCTCCTGGAGCATGAAGAGGAGCCAGTCCAAGAGCTGCCGGAAGTCCAGATCCAGGCGTTGGAAAACTTTTGTTCCGTGGAGGTCGTGGGTTACGGGACGTTGGACCTGGAGGAAGACTACCTGCCCAGTGTGGTGGCCTGTGAAAATGGAAACGCCCCTGAGGAGGCGCTCAAGGCTCAGGCGGTGGCGGCACGAAGTCACGCGATCTACGAAATGGGCCGCTACGAGGCCGGCGATCGAGGGCCTTTGGATCCCACCACAGACGATCAGGTCTACGGTTGCGACTACGCCCCGGTGGAGCAGCGCCACATCGACGCCGTGGAGGCGACGAAGGGCGAGATATTGATGCATGATGGGTTGGTGACGGCCGGCTTCTACGTTCGAGGCGCCGATCCATCGACCCCGTCCTGCGAGGCGGCCCCCGGCGACCCCGATCCCGATCCAGCGACGGAACACCATGTGACCTATAATCAGGGGTTGACGGGCAACGGCATTACGCGGTCGTCGCTGGGCCACCCCCAGGAGCCAAAGAACCGAGGCGCCAAATCGCAGATGGGGTCCAGTTGTCTGGCGGATGCGGGATGGGATTACGAGCGCATCCTGCGTTTCTATTATGGCGATGATATTCGAAACCGTATCCATCCCGACAACCAATGCGTTGATGGGGCGCTCGATGGGGCCCCAGGGGGCAGTCCAGAGAGTCCGACGCCCGGTGGAGATTCAGAGGGCGGAGGAGTCTGTCACTTTGAGGCCGGCGGAGAGCAGCAACAAGCGCAGGGCCAGGGTTGCACGGACGCCTCGCAGGCGCCGTCGATTCAGCCTCGAGAGAGTTGGAACCCCGAGCCGCCACGGCGCAATCCGCCAGATATCGGAGACGTTCATTCCCTGTCGATCCACCACTCGGGAGCGGAGCCCCACAATAATTACGAGGAGCGACATGGGCACGATACGGAGACCGTGATCGGAGGGATGCAAAACCATCATATGACGGCTGCCCATCTTCAGTGGCGAGATATCGGCTACCATTACGTCATTGGTTGGGATGGCACGATCTATGACGCCCACCCGGACCACGGGCGAGGCATCCACGTGGGCAATCACAACACGGGCAATCTAGGGATCAACCTGGTGGGGCATTTTAGCGTGAACAATCAATTGCCACCCCAGGAGCAGCTCGACAGCCTGAAGCGTTTGATACGGCATCTGGCCGATGACCATAATATTGAGTTGACTCGCGATAATATCTACGGGCACCGCGATTGGCCGGGGCACGAAACCAATGATTGCCCGGGCGATAACCTCTATCCCTCGTTGGCCGATGTGGTGGAGGCGGCGCGGGCCGATCGCCACTGCGAGGAAGAGCCGGCCAGCGAAGAGGGGGGTGACGGTGCCTACCGGTACGTGCGCGTCAGTGGGGTCGACGAAGCTCCGACGAGCGATGATGATCCGGTCGATGGATTCGAGGTCGATGCCGTCTATACGACGCAAGGTGGGGAGACGACCGAGGCCTCCTCGGTGGTCTGCAGCCCCGGGGTCAACAACGCCCAGGCAGCGATGGGCCTTCCCGACAATGACACCTGCGACAACCGCGTGGAACGCGTCGCTGGAGTCCCGGAGGGTGCCCACCTGGTGATGGAATTCAATGAGGGCCTGGAGGCGGGAGACGTGATTCACGTTCACCAGCACGCCTACCAGGCGGCGATGGCGTCCTGCGAGCCGACGGGGACAGCGCAGGTGTCGATTTCGCGCGACGGCACCCATTGGGAGGTCATCGACGAAGGGGTCACGGGCAATTGGAATCACACCGTGGACGCCGACGAGTTGCTCGGTGGTGGGTCCAACGAAGAGGTGTGGAGTGACGGAGAAGGGTTCGGGTTTTTGGAACCCACGGCCGGTGCGGTGACGTTGCCGGAGGTTAGCTTTCGGGCCACGGCATCCATCGATGGGGTGGCAGAAGTAGAGTACTTCGTGCCCGAAGAGGCGGTCAGTGAGCTGAACGACGACTGGGTGATCGGGGCGTCCTCCGATGAAAGCAGTGGTTTCGCCGTGGACTATACCTTTGAGAATCTCGGCGAACGGGTGATCGGAGCGCGAGCGCTCGATGCCCAGGGAGCGGAGCTGGAGCGCGAGGTGATCACGGTGACGGTCACCAATGACGAGGGGCAAATCCCGGAAGGGGAAGCAGAGGATACGCCGTCGCCGCTGACCGATATGGATCAGGGCATGGCCGATGCGCTGCACCACGAGGGCGGTCGATGCTATTCGCCTCACGATGATGAGAGCAGTGGTGATCGCTGCCAGAACGGGGAAGGCGGATGGTCGTCGGGTCTGGGCTGGCATTTTGTTAAGCGAGCCATGGAGCGCGCGGGGCTGGACTGGCAGGCCCTGGAGTCGACGGGGCCCTGTTCATGGGATGAATTCCACGGCTCGGCCTACGGCTTTCGCTGCAATGCCAACGCCAACCCGCAAATTTTGGAGCAGGTGGGGCTAAAGAGGGTCGATATTCCGACCACCGAAGCCCCCGCAGGAGCGGTGATCGGCTGGGCGCCGGGGTGCCGAAACCAGAGCTCGGGCCATGGCGGCATCGAGATTTCAATGGGTGACGGAACGGCCTGCAATGATAGCTGTGATGCCATTGATGAGGACGCCGATTGTGGCGACGTCTACATTCCCGTGCCCTGAGTTGAGGGAGAGCAAGGTAGATGGACAGGAGTTGCGAAGACGCTCAAGCAACAGATCTGAGGTACAAGGAGAGGATATGCCAATGGTGAATGAGAAAAAAATGTGGATGGTTCTACTGCTGTGTGGCCTGATGATGGGGGTGGGATGCGACCGCGATCCCATCGAATACGAGCCGGGCGTGGAAGACGAAAATGGCGAGGCCAATGGCCAAGACGATGAGGAGGGAAATAACGACGAGGAGTCCGTTTGGACGGGCGATTATGAAGCTTCGGATCAGCGCGATGACGACGATGAGGAAGCCAGTCACCCGACGGGGGAGATGCAGGGGTCGTGGCGCGCAGCCTATGTCGAAGGCGATGTGCCGCTGGCCTATTTTACGGTGTATCATAACGAGGGAGAGGAGAGTGCGCGGGGAGACTATTTGATGGCCATTGCCCGGGGCGAGGGGCTCGACGGCGAGTCAGGGCAATTCGACGACATGTGGATCGACGCGGGGGCCGAAGAGGTGGTCATCGAGTGGAATCCCACGCCCGATCAGGGGGAGATGTATCGCCTGGAATTGCAGCGAGAAGACGGGGAGACCTACGTCGGCGAGTTCAGTGCCGAGATGTATCCCAATACCCATGAGGTCCAAATGACCCTCCGAGATCATTCCCGGAGAAGATGAATGGAATAAATCAGGCCGTTGAGTTTCGGCATAAAATATGCATGCTCTGTGTCCCACGCGGCGAACATCAAGTGCGCGTTTGACAGGTAAAGGCCGGTGACCTCCGACAGGAGATCACCGCTCATATATAGAGACATGTAATTGAAGCCGAATATAGATCTGGAGACGGTCGATGGTAGAGATAAATCGTAAAATGGCAGGCGATTGGCGCAAGCCGATGGGAGCCCTGGTCGCAGCGATGGCACTTGCCATGGCGACGGGATGTGGGCTCAATGACGCCCCGCAATCAAATTTACAACTCGAAGAGGATCTGGAGGTCAAAGTCCAGGAGCTCAAGCCCTTTTGCTCAGTGGATGTGGAGGGTCACGGAGCGGTGGACGTAGAATCTGATTATCTGCCCAGTGTGGTGGCCTGTGAGAATGGAAATGCGCCCATGGAGGCGCTCAAGGCCCAGGCCGTGGCGGCGCGAACCTACGCCATGTTTCAGGCGGAAGCGGGCGCAGAGCCGCTGGCTCCGACGACGGATGACCAGGTCTATGGCTGCGATTATGCAGAGGTGGAGCAGCGTCATATTGACGCCGTGGAAGCCACAGAAGGCCAGGTGCTGACACGGAACGATGATTTGATCGCGGCCTTTTATGTTGCGGGAGCGATCCCGTCATCGTCGAATTGCCGAGCGTCGAACTCGGATCCCGATGAGACGACGACGGAGCAATACGTGACCTATAACGCGGGCCGCATCGGTGGCGCCGTTCGACCGACCTCGCTGGGCCATCCCGACAACCCGGCCAACCGGGGAGCAAAATCCCAAAATGGCGCCACCTGCCTGGCGGACGCTGGCTGGGATTACGAGCGAATTCTTCGCTACTACTACGGCGA
>CAYQBU010000113.1:0-13037 GCA_964415785.1 uncultured Bradymonadales bacterium | reverse complement strand
TTGTCGTAGCTGTACTGATAAGTGCTCTGGCCCAGTTCGACCGTCGACAGCCGATTGGACCCCGACTCCATCTCGAAGCCACGGATCCATGTGCCGCTCCCCCCGCCGGACTCGGTGAAATGGTGCGTTTTCTCGACCACGCTACCCACCGCGTCGTAGGCGTATTCTTCGTAGTCCGGTTCCCCTTTGTCGTTGGCTCTAGTCCAGCCGCTCACCCTTACCTCTTTCGAAAAGCTCGCCTCGGCGACACCGATATTCCTCATCGTAAGACCTACGTCTCCATAATCCAAATCCTTGATAAATCGATCATAGAGTCTTCAAGTAGTCTTGCGTGGGCATCGCCCGAACCGATCAAGCCCGTCCGGCATCGCCACCATCGCACCACATCGGTCGACCTAACGTCTCGAATTAAGCCGGCGGCTTCAGCTTCGGCGCTCCTACGCCGACCGCAGGGAGGCGTAGTTATTCAGCCCCCGGATGAATCCGGTGGCTGTAGATGTACGGGCGAGCCGAGGCTGAAGCCATCGGCTCGTGGGGGTTGTGTTGAGCTTTGATGATTGCCCAGACGATGGCGTGATGGTGATCGGGTGCCTCACCGACCATCGAGAGTCACCCCGGTGCCTCATCGACCATGCTCACCGTCACCACCGAACCACCTCGAGCGGCATGACCTCTCCAATAAATCCCGCGACGTTATCCCGGGCTACCCCACCTCATCTGGCGGGGACACAATAGGCATAGCCCTGTCCGACCCCACCGCCCTCTTCGCAGGACAATTCCGGCGGACAATCGTAGCTGTGGATATGATCACCGTGGTCCAGCACACAGACAAATGCGCAGGCTCCCTCGAGTTCCACCTGGGCACTCTCGTAAACGCATTTCGCGTTCGTCCCCGGCGCTGGGATCCCCAGGCAACTGGACCCCAGGGGCTCGCATCCTCGCGTGCAGACGCCCCGGTCGCCGTCAAACTCGTCGCTTACGCAGCTATAGTCGTCGGCACAACTTCGGTCATCATCGCACCAATCTCCGAATTCACCGGGGTCCTCCGGGACCGGTTCCTCTTCGTCGTCGTTGTTTTCTCCGTCGTCGATATTGTCTTCATCGCCGTTACTCTCGTCGGTGTTATCGTCTTCCCCATCCCCACCGTTGTCCGCGTTTTCGTTATTGTTCTCACTTCCGTTGTTCTCCTGCTCTCCATTGTCCTCGTCATCATCCTGGGCGTTTTCGGGAGCCGATTCCTCGGGTTCCTCTTCGCCACATCCCCCCAGGAATGCGACGCCGAGGAAAAGCCACAAGAGGACGGCTCCATGCCTTAACCTCAGCCTCGGTTTCATCACTGGCCCCCTTCCAGACGCGCCTCGTACAGGGCGTTGTCGAAGGTCATCTGCCAGGTGTATTCATCGACCATCGTGATGCCCACGGGGCGCTCCAGGCGCGCTTCATCGAGCGCTACCTCCACCGAATTCTCCGCCCCACCAACGCCTACCTGACCGATCACGGTGGTCACGCTCTCTCCCTCCAGATCAACGGCGCGGATGGCGTTATGCCAGCTATCGGCGATAATGATTCGATCGCCCGTCTCATTGACTTCGAGGTGCTCGGCCAGGCGGAGGCTGGCCGACTCAAAGGGCTCCACCTCGTCCTGATCGCCAACCCCCCCCGGATTCATCCCAAATACCGTGCTCACCTCCGCCGAGGCGATATCCACGGCCCGCAGGGCCTGATGCTCCGGACCTCCAAACTCAGATCCGTCGGTTACATAGAGCGTGTCGCCCGCAGGG
This sequence comes from uncultured Bradymonadales bacterium, assembly GCA_964415785.1. Classification (GTDB taxonomy): domain Bacteria; phylum Myxococcota_A; class Bradymonadia; order Bradymonadales; family Bradymonadaceae; genus SLJM01. The sequence goes on along the minus strand of CAYQBU010000113.1, from coordinate 11,256 downwards.
TCGACGGCGATGCCCACGGGCTCCGCAAATAGAGCCTCGTCGCCCACTCCATCGGGATCGGCCTCCTCATCGTCCTGGCCACCGGCGAGCACCTCCAATTCTGAGCCGTCGTAGTGCCAGACCACCTGGAGTGCCACGTCGGTAACAAAGAGATCTTGGCCGTGCATCGCCAGATCCAGGGGCGACTCCATGTCGTCGCCGATCATCGTCGTCACCTCGCCGTTCGCAAGACTCACTTTTCGGATGGCGCTATTGCCCGTATCGGCCACCACCAGGGTCGTTTCGTCATCACTCAATGCCAGTGCTCGGGGGCTCGAAAATCGAGCTCCATCGAAGAAGCCATCGGCCATTCCTTCACCACCGGGTAGTCCCGCCACCAGGCCCGTGGAGCCCGTCTCTCGATCCCAATATCGGATCACATGGTTTCCGGCGTCCGCGATATAGGTCACCGTCCCCTCGTCATTTGCCACCACACCGGCCGGGCTATCGAAGCGGGCCTCGATCCCTCTACCCTCTTCGTCGCCCACCAGGCCTGGCTCGGCTCCCACCAACGTCTCCACAGTACCTTCATCGATATTCACCTTGCGGATCGCGTCGTTGGTCAAATCGCCGAGCAATAGTTTCGGCTCTCCCGGCACCGCCACTCCCGCAAAGCCCACTCCAAACCGAGCTTCGTCAGTACTTCCGTCCACAAAACCGCCGGCACCAAATGCTCCCGCCACGGTCTCTACCTCGTAGTCATCGCCGTCCTTCGTAATTCGCCTCAACGCATTGCTAAAGCCAAATACATAGAGGTCTTCCCCCCGTCGAATCACGGTTTGCGGCGTGCTAAACGTCGCGTCTTCTCCAGCACCATTGCTCAGCTCATCCAGGGGCGGATCGTAGCTCTGGCCGGCGACGGTCACCGTTTGATAGTCGTCGTAGAGCGCCACGCGCCGAATCAAGTCGTTCGACATATCCGCCACGTAGAGATAGTCGCCGGTACTATCGATGGCGATGCCTCCCGGCGAGTTCAGTAGCGCATCTTCCCCCGCTCCATCTTCGGCCCCGCTGCTGCCCATCTGACCGGCGATGGTGTCTACCTCCTCCGAGCTCAGATCGATGCGCCGAATGGCGTCATTGCCCCGATCGCTCACATAGAGGTAATCGCCGGCTTCATCGATGGCCATCCCGATAATCAGTCCAAACCGGGCACTTCCAATGGGGCCATCGACGCCGTCGCAAAACTCGGCTTCACCGGCAAAGGCCTCCACCTCCTGGGTGCTCAAGTCCAGGCGGCGAACCACGCAGTTAAATCCATCGCCGATATAGGCGTAGCTTTCATCGGGATCGACCACGATGGAGCGCGGTCCCTCAAACGATGCCCACTTCTTCGTCGCCACAGCGCAGCGTGGTATCCCCTCCGCTCTGCTCGATCTCACAGCTGTCTTGAGCCGTTCCATCAATGGTGACCTGCGTACCATCGTCGCAACTGATGATGGCATCGCCGTCGACTTCATCGACCGTACAGCTCGATCCATCGTCCCCGGACGGCCCGTCCACGGCCGAGTCGTCATCCGAACCGCAGGCGCTCACTAAAGCGATCATAATAACCATTATCAATAATTTTCGGGTCTTCATCTCTGCTCCTCTTGGCTGCTCGATCGACCTCAGAAAATCGCTCCCCGAGGGCTACCAGCATTTTGAAATTCACTACTTCCACTGATTGTGAGGCGACGCTAACAACCCATCAACGCTAATGCAACTCATTTGCATAAAGATCGCCACCCCAATAATTTTCTTCCCGGCGAAATTAACAAATGACCCCCCACAGGTTGTTGCGTGATCTCAGTCGACGTCTTCCACGCGTCGAAGCGACACCCCTACCGCTTCGTCTTCTTCAAAGCCCAGGCGCATAAAGTCCTCATTTCGCACCGTGCCCACGACGTTGAAGAGCGCCGGGTTATCCTCCGGCGAGTCCAATTCATCCAACTCGTCGGGTTCTTCTACCCATCCCTCGCCCTCGATGCGTGTCCCATCGATAGCGCCTTCAACAAAACTGACCCCCGAACCGATGCACTCATCGCCCACAATCTTGGTCAATCGCAGATCCACCGAGGGATGAAAGGCCTGTACCAACTGCGGTACCGACTCCTCGACGCAGGGATAGGCTTCCATCCACCAATCCCCGGACAGGTCAAACCCCTCCAGCGAAGGAATCGGCGACGGCGATACCGATTCGTAAACCGCGCGCATCACGACCTCTTCGCCTTCGCCGGACAGCCGAAGGCTTCGCTCACTGAGCGCCTCCACGTCCATCGACCTCCAATCGTCGGGCGACGAATTCCACCGCACCGAAGCGGAGACACCATCTTCCGTCGGCAAGTCCTCCCAGAATAGATCGCCGGCATCGACGCAGGCATCGCCGCGAAAATACCGGGCCACGCGCTCCTCCTCGCCCTCCGCGCCTTCGTCGACCAACCCCACAAAACGGGTCACCTCATCGCCCTCACAACTCATCCCCTCCACCACCCAATCCATGGCGTGGCTCGACAGGTTGCCCTCCTGGAGATCTGGAAATTCATCGTCTCCACACCCGATCATCAATCCGCCCCAGATCACCAGCATCGCCATCAAACTTCGCCGCACATCAACCTCGCCATTGTCGGTGTCTTAACCCGGGATGAACCAGCCCGGACTACTCCTGGTCCTCATCCACCATATAGGTGAAGGCCGGTCCACTCCACAGCGTGATCGCTCGGTTTCTCATCGGCTCCTGGCAGACCTCGGCCTCCACATCCTCCAGCGCCCCCTCTATCCCCTCGGCGACACAGGTGGCCATTTCCTCGACCCAGGGCCGATTATACTCCAGGGCCAATCGCCCTCCCCCCTCTTCGAGCCGCACTTCGCCAAAGAGTAGTGCCCGCAACTCCAGGGGATCCTCCTCATACTCCGACATCCGCCGATGCCAGTGGCTCCCCGACCAGCAGTCCCGATGCTTGATGATCTCGCGATGCAACCGATCCATGGCTTCTTCTGCACAGCGGTCGCCCACCTCACCGGACGCGCTTTCCTCGATCTCCATCCCCAGCGATGAACACACCACATGGGCGTCCTCTTCTTCACAGGCCGGCGACGGATCGGGGCGCAATAAAAACGACGCCACATAGGCATCGAAGTCATCAAATGGACCATCGCCTACAGCCTCCACATAATCCTTAGCCAACTGCTCACCGCAATCAGAGGCCTCTCCCTCTTCGGGCTCTGGAAACACCGACCACCCCGCCAACTGATAATGGCGTCCATCCTCCGGTTTCTCAGCCCACAGGGCCAACTCTCGCACCTCGTTGCTATCGCCCCACTCCGACAAACAGGCCCACATCGCTTGCTCCAACGCCTCGAAGCCATCGTCTGCCCGGTGCTGAATGGCCCCCCAGAACGGCTGGGGTTGTCCCGGCTCCTGACCCGCCGACCGCCCCGCCTGCATTAACACTTCTCCATCGTCGTCGGCCTCCACCTCCGCGGCCTCTGCCGGCTCCTTTTGCTCACCCTGTGTCTCCGGCGCCGTGCTGCACCCCCATGCTCCGATCGCCACCGCCGCGATCGCCGCCATCATCCAGCTCCATCGGTGCGTCGTCACACTTCCTCCTTGCCTGCCTGGTTGCGGTTGACTTTCCGTGCTCTGCACCTTGAATTATGGGCTCCACAGGTCAGTGGTCTCATCGCCTGCACTCGCCCAAACTCCGGCAGTGGGCTAGGATGACACCAACTGCACCACCAGCCAAGGAGCCCTCATGCCCCTGTCTTTTCGAGTTCTACTTCTCATCTTCGCTTTTCTCGTCCTTTCCACGGGATGCGAGCTCGACTTTGAGGACGACTTTTGCGAGGACGGCCAGGATTGTTCCTGGAGCTGCGAATCCGGCAATTGCGACTGGAGCTGCTACGACGACGCCTCCTGCGATGCCTCCTGCTCCGGCGGCGAGTGCGAATTGACCTGCCTGGATGACTCCACATGCTCGTTTGATTGTACCGGCGGCGACTGCTTGATGAGCTGTGGTGACAACGCCAACTGCAGCCTCTTTTGCCCTGCCGGCAATTGCACCTTCGACTGCGGAGACGACGCCACCTGCAACGAGTAAGTACGCTTTGTTTCCACTTCAGCACCGCCACGACCGAGAAATTCTCGCCCTCGCCGTCCCCGCTCTGGGAAGCCTCGCCATCGATCCGCTGGTGTCGCTCGTCGACACCGCCTTCGTGGGTCAACTGGGCACCGCGCCTCTGGGCGCCCTGGGCGTCAACGCCGCCATCTTTGCCCTCGCCTTTCTGGTCTTTAATTTTCTGGCCTACGGAACCACCCCTCAAATCGGTCGCGCTGTCGGTCGCCGCGACCTGGACACGGCCGGCCGCATCACCATTAACGCCCTGAGCCTGGGCGCCCTCATCGGCCTCGCCGCCACGGCTTTACTCCTCCTCTTTAGCGCCCCCATCCTCGACCTCATGGGCGCCACCGGTGAACTTCGCGAACCGGCCCTGGCCTACCTCCACATCCGCGCCTTCGCCGGACCCGCCGTCCTCGTGATCATCGCCGCCAACGGCGCCTTTCGCGGCTATCAGGATACCCGCACCCCGCTGTGGGTGGCCCTCATCTTCAACGCCATCAATATCGTCCTGACCCCGGCGCTCATCTTTGGGGCCGGCTGGGGCATCGCCGGTGCCGCCGTTGCCACCGTCGTCGCCCAGTGGACGGGGGCCCTAATCTTCGTCTGGCTGTTGCTCGTCAAATATCGCCAGCGCTTTGAGATCCCCCTCATCGGCCCCCGCCTCAAGGCCATGGTGCCCCTCATTCAAATCGGCGGCGCCCTCGTATTGCGCACCACCGCCCTGGTCTCCACCATGAGTTTGGCCACCGCCGTCGCCGCCCGCATGGGCGTCGTCGAGGTTGCCGCCCACCAGGTCGCCTACCAGCTGTGGGGGTTTCTGGCGCTTGTCGTCGATGCTCTCGCCGTCGCCGGCCAGGCCCTCCTTGCCAAATACGTCGGCGACCAGAGCCCCCAGGTCGCCCGGGCCATCGGCAATCGGCTCCTGCAGTGGGGCCTGGCCATCGGGATCCTTTTGGGCATCCTCTTCTGGCTCGGTCGCCCCTATCTGCCCATGGTGTTTAGCGACGATCCCTCCACCATCGCGATGGTGCTCGCCATCTTCGTCTTCGTCGCTCTCATGCAGCCCATCAACGGCCTGGTCTTCGTCCTCGATGGTCTGTTTATGGGCGCCGAGGCCTTTCGCTTTCTGGCGATCACGATGCTTGTGTCCGCTGGCGTGGGCGCCTCCCTCCTACTTTGCGCCCTCCACTTTCAGTGGGGCCTGATGGGCGTGTGGTTTGCGATCACGGCCATGATGTTCACCCGCCTGCTCACCCTTGGCATCCCCTGGTTTTTCAAGCGCGTGCCCGGCCTCGACGGGCTATAGCCCTCACCCCACCAAGGCCAACTCCTCGTGCCGCGCTGTTCCACAAACCAGCGGGGCCAATGGGCGACCGCTATCGCCTGCCATCGCTGCCTCCTATCTACTCTCAGCTTTGGAATTTGACGCCGCATTGCTCTATACTCGCAGGCGCACTCAATTTATCCATCCATCAAGCCTACGGTGTCCCTATGCATCGCTCCCGAGTAGCTCTATCGATCGCCCTGTTGGCTCTCTTGCTCTCCCCCGTCCTGGGTTGCGGCAGTGACGATACAAGCGACACCGAAAATGGCGGAGAGGGATGGAATCTGGGCAATAACGATGACCCCAACGGAAACAACGCTGAAAACAACGGCGGTGCTCCCAACAACCAACCCTCGCCCAATCAGGGCCCGGGCAATACTAATAACGACACGCCCAACAACCCACCCAACCAGGGCCCCAATAACGGCGTGCCCAGCAATAGCGAGCCCAATAACGGCGTGCCCAGCAACCAGAACGATCCCAATAACGGCGTGCCCAACCAGCCCGACCCCTTTCCCGACGAGGACGTGACCAAAGACGACCTCATCGGACATACCCTCTACGGGGTCTGGCGAGTGGTCGATACGCCGGCCATCGCCGGCCTCTATTTCTCCGTCGAATTCGTCGACGACTCCACGGTCATCTTCAACACCGACCAGACCCTCCAGGGCGACTGGGATATTCTCAGTGAGGGCGACGTCCATGTCTACAACCTCAATGGACCGGTCGATCAATACCTCTTGACCCCGGACTACGACGATGGGTTCGCCCTGGAGCTCCAGGTCCCGGCCGACGTCGTCGCCCCCTATCGCCTTCGCTTTGAGCTCCCCACCTCGGACCTCGCCATCGAATCTCTAGAGGGCCGATGGCAATCCACAGAGACCATCGTCGGCGACGACGGCGAGGCCCGCTATATGGCCATACGGGTCGACGGCCAGGGCTATATCGAATATGGCTCCCTCAGTGATGCCGGGACTTTTTTCGGCATCCTTCAGGGCCCGGGCCATATTCACACCTTCAACGATTCTGGGCGCCATTTCTGGGTCATGGATACGGACTCGGGACCGGAACCGGTCCCCTTCGCCGGCGAGATCGATGACGTCCCTGCAGGCTTTGCCCTCTACTCCTTTGCCGAGGATTTCACCGAGCCGGCCAACCCGGCCGTGATCTCCGTGGAGTTCGAAGAGGTCGACCAATTTTCCATCGATTGACCTGACTTAACCCACCTCCTTCCCCGAGTGTTTTTATGGGCCTCTTTTTGCCCCGGATCGCTGCCGCTGCCTTGCTCTTATTTGCCCTCACCCTCGTCGCCTGTGGCGATGACAACTCCGCCGACGACGATCCCTGTCAGGACCAACCGGCCACCTGTGCGGGCTACGAGGCCATGGGTCCCCACCCGGTGGGCGTGCGCGACGTCGAGATCGAGGGCCACCAGGTGGCCATCTTTTATCCGGCCACCGACGAACTCAGCGCATGCAGTGGCGACTTCGCCTATGATATGCGCCAATTTCTGCCCGCCGATCAACAAGATGAGATCAGCGACGATGAGGCGCCATTCTTTGAACTCCGCGCCCACCTTGATGCCGAACCGGCGGCGGACCAGCAATTTCCCCTGGTCCTCTTTAGCCACGGCCTCGCCGGTTACCGCTTCCAGTCCTCCACCCTCCTGGCCCACATGGCGAGCTGGGGCATGGTCGTCGCCTCTGCTGAACAGCCGGAGCGCAACCTGGCCCGTATCCTCACCGAATTTTTCCCCGACGGCGACAACACCCCGGAGACCATGAACACCCTTGCCACCGTCCTTCTGGACGCCGACGGCGACCGCGCCGACCTGGAACCCATCACGGACATCATCGATGGCGACAACCTCGCCGCCACCGGCCACTCCATGGGCGGCAATGGCGCCCAATCGATGCTCCAGCACCCGGCGATCGACGCCGCCATATTCTTGGCCTCCGACGTCGACGTCGACGATGACGACAACCCCCATGGTGCTGAGTTGATGTGGCAGGCCGGGGGCACCGACGGCATCATCCGGGCCCACCGCATCCGGGGCTCCTACGACGAGGCCGCGGCCCCCAAATCCTTTATCAACCTCGAAGAGGCCGGACACCTGGCCTTTTCCGACATCTGCGCCATTGGCGCCGACGAGGGCGGCATCCTCCAAATCGCCCAGGACGCCGGCATCGACGTCCCCACCCTCATCCAGGGCCTCGCCGATGATGGCTGCCGAGATACCGACCTTCAGCCCCACATCGCCTGGCCGATCATCCACCACTACGCCGTCGCCCACCTGCGCCTGGCCTTCGGCATCGATGACAGCCCTCAGGGCCTCGACGAGCAGTCCCTATCCTGCTTCGACGATGCCCAACTGGAATGGGATTCCCAGCCCTAACTCTCGATCCACTCGGCAACTGCGGGCCATACCTCGGTTTCTGCTCGTCGCCCCATGACCAGATCCCAGTGACCGTAGTGGCTCTCATAGCCCTCGCCGGGATCGCAGGTCACCAGATCGGCGCGTCCCTTGAGCATTTCCGCTGTATGCTCCACCGCCTCCGCCGCCACCTGCCGGTCCTGACTTCCCGAGATCAGCCGGATCGGGATCTCATTGCCCCCGATCTCGGCGCCGATCCGCGTGCCCGACTTCAACCTCAATCCCTCTTCTTCAAAGGCCGTCGCCAGGTGACTCAACAGGCTCGTCGGAATGCTGTGAAAGCAGCGGGCGTGCAATTGCTGAAATACCTCGGTCTCCACATTTTCGGGCCAGGCATTAAACGTCTCCACGGCCTCTAGACCTCCCCGCCCCAGCGCTGGCGCCACCAGATGCGCAAGGCTCCCGTAGGGAATGGCCACCAGGGGCTCGAGTAGCGGCCGAAGCATCAACAGCCGCTCAAAGCCCGAACTCCCCACCCTCAGATCCAGCGCCGATCCAATCGCAACCCCTCTCTCGATATCTCCTCGATGATGCAGCGCCCCGTAGCACATCAATAAAATGCCCCCCATGCTATGGCCCACCCAGTCGATGCGATCACTTCCGCTAAAGCGCTTTATCCCCTCGATGAGCGCCGGAATATCGTACTCCAGATAGTCATCGAGGCACCAATCGTAGCGCTCAACGACGCTCCTCCCATGTCCCCTCAATTCGGGCATCCACACATCGTGTCCGCGCCCGGCCAACCAGGTCGCCATGGAACGATTCGGCAGATGAAATCCCTGATGATTGGAGCCCAGCCCGTGCAGGAGCATCACCACCCGTCCCTTGGCATCCAGCGAGCGGGGCCTGACCCGATGAAGGACCAGCCCTACCCCATCGCTGGTGTTGACCTCATAGACCTGAGACCGCCGTTTTTCTTGTGTCAGATGCGACCAGGGACGAGACGACTCCAACAACCGATGCAACCGATGGATCATGGCACTCTCTCGACGATGGCAAACCCGTGACTTCGCGTGGCCATCTTAGGGGATCCCCCCATATTTCTCATTCCCCGGTATCGCTCAGAAGTTCTCGTTGAGAGGCGTTGTCGATGCGCACCGTCATCACCCGCCCGTCATCCTTGGGCTCCGGCACCCCCAAGTCGCCGTCGCGCGAGTCGATGCCCGCCTCCTGATTGCTCGGTTTGCGCAGGATATTCATCGCCGGCTTGAGATTCTTGGTCATCTGCCGTTCTTGATCGGCCCTGGGCTCCGATTGCTCTGGCGTCGGCCTATCCTCTTGTTGATTGACCCGACCCGGCCGATAGCCCGGCGCCGTCTCGTCGCGTTCATCCTTCTCCTGGGGCTCGACGCCCTGGCGAGATTGCAGGAGTTGGCGTTTCGGCCTCGATCGCTGCTCCCGACGTCGCATCCTGGCGGCGAGCAGATTATTTCGAAGCGCATTGGGCGACGTATTTTCCTCCAGTCCCACCCCGGAAGCCGCCGGCCGGTCGGACTGCAGGGAGGCCTCGTCGTCTGCCAGTGGATCGGGCTCCGAGGGCTGGTTGAGCGCATCGCGCAGGGCATCGACGTTCGTGGAGATATCCTCCGAGCCACCGACCACTTCGAATTGTCCCGGCCCATCGGGCGACGCATCGCCCCTGGTGGCGCCGGCCAGTGGATTGGACTTCGCCCCGCTGGCGATCACCCGATCTTTGGTCCCCACCTCCTTCATGCGCTGCTTCTCGCTCTGGGCTCCCATCGAGGACATCAATTCACCAAACCCACCATCCGTTGCCTGGTCGGCCGCCTCTTGCTGTTGCTTCTCCTGGTCTCCGGAACTGGAGCCACCCATCGCCGACGCCAGCGCCGAAAAACCGGGATCCGCCTGGGGCTGCTCCCTGTCCTGCGCGGACTGCACATCGACGCTCCCTTCTCTCTTCGCCCCCTCGGGGCTCGAACCGCCCATCGCCGACGCCAGTGCCGAAAACCCCGGGTCCGCCTGGGACTCCTCTTCTATTCGACGAGCCTCTTCTGCCGCTTTCTTCGTCGCGTCTACCGCCCGCATATCGACGATCTCTTCCTCGTCTTCTCCACCCATGGCAAACACCACCGATTGAAAGGAGGGCTGATATCCAGCCTCACCGACCTCCGGAGAGGCATCCATCTCATCGAAGAGCGAACCGTGATCTTCGATCGCCTCCTCGCTCTCCTCCATCTCCGGTGGATCCATGTTGGCCTGTGGCTCCTCCGTTGGCTGCGCCGACACCGCCTCCTTTCTCCCGAACTCTGGCTCAACGGGCTCCACCGAAAGCTCTTCGCCCCTCTGCTCACCGACACCGCTACGCCAGGCGCGCGCAACCAGCATCCCCAACATCGCCCCCAGTACTGCTCCCGCACCCAAAAGTCCTTGTTCTCCCGCCACCTCTATCGCGGGCTCCACAAGGCCCAGCATCAGCCCACCGAAGCCCAGCAAGATCCCCAGACTAGCACCACTTATCGAAAAAAATATCAGTCTCGTCTTGTCACTCATCGTTCGTTCCTTCGCTCAGGCTCAATGCGTAGCGTTGAATATATGTCTTTTCTCCCTCCCGGCGCAGGGCATATAGTCCCGCTCCAGAGGGCATCAATAGCTCGTGATGCGTCGGTATCGACTCCACCGCTTCCAACCTCAAACCGTCCACGCCGATGACCTCCTGATGCTCCTTTCCCCGAGCCAGGACACGGCGACGTCCCAGCGCCTCCAGCGCCACAAGGGGGCTCTTGAGATGACGCTCGTCGATCACGAAGCCCTGGCGATCGAAGCGACGCAACACCGGCGTGGAGCGCGCCCCCACGATGGTGGTGCCATCCTCCAGGCTCACCAGGCAGGCATCGTTGGCCTGGGCCGCCGTGCGAAATAGGCGTTCTCCCGAATAGTCCAACCCGATCAACTGGGTGCGCGGGGCCTCACAGGCCAGCGCAATATGTCCCCCCCTGCCCCCGACGCTGACCGCCGGCAGCGTTCCATAGGATTGAAAGCTCGCTCTCCAGCGAATGCGACCATCCCAGCCCACGGCCTCCAACACCTCTGGGGTCACCACCAGCACCCCATCTTCACCGGGCAACCGATGGACCTCCACAGCTCCCCTGGGCAGGCGATAGTCGGACCCCATGGCGTACACCCTGCCTCCACGAAACCTCCACAATCGCCGGTCCAGCAACCACCCCAGATCTCCGGCCTCCTGATCGCCTCCCAGGATAAAGCCATCGATCCCGTCTTTAACCCCCACCAACACCTCCAGCTCCCCGCGTGGATGCACGGCCAAGATCCGCTCATCATCGAGGGCCACCAGTCCCCCTTCGCCGGTAGCACTGACCCGCCTTAGCCGACTGCCCACC
>CAYQBU010000112.1:0-13087 GCA_964415785.1 uncultured Bradymonadales bacterium | reverse complement strand
GTGCGCTACGACGAGCCGCTGTCGCCGGGCGAAGAGGCGACGCTGAGGGCCTGGCATTGTGAAGACCCGCCCAACGATTACGAGCGTGATCGCAATGACGCCATCGAGGTCTTTCAGGACAATCGAAACCCCTTTATCGATCGGCCCGACTTTGTGGACCGCATCGATCAGTTTTGAGTAAAAAAGGATTCAGGGGGCGGCGTCGACGCGGTAGAGCATGGCGTCGGGGCTGTCGGGGAGGATGTAGAGGGCGCCGTCGGGCCCCTGGCGCACATCGCGGATACGGCCCATGTCGTCGGAGAGGATGGCCTCCTCGTGTTGGGCGCCCTCGTCGTTGGGGACGATGCGGCGGATTTCCTGGGTGCGCAGGCCGCCGACCAGGATATGGCCCTGCCAGTTGTCGAAGTGGCCGCCGCGGAGGATGACCAGGCCCGACGGGGGATGGGAGGGATCGAAGCGATGGTAAGGGGCGGTGACGTCGGGGAGGTCGTCGGGGTCCTGGGTCTGCGTCTCGTCCATCGGTTGGCCGGTGCTATAGTCCATGCCATAGGTGAAGATGGGCCAGCCATAGTTTTGGCCGGCCTCGATGGAGTAGAGGATGTCGCCGCCGCGGGGGCCGTGGTCGGCGGCCCAGACGGTGCCGGTCTCCGAGTCGCGGGACATGCCCTGAATATTGCGATTGCCATAGGTATAGATCTCGTCGAGGACGTCGTCATCGTCGACGAAGGGGTTGTCGTCGGGGACCGTGCCATCATCGTTGAGGCGTAGGACGCTGCCGGCGTGATCGTCGGTGTCCTGGGCTCTTGGAGGGTCGGAGCCGCGATCGCCGATGGACATCAGGAAGGTGTGGTCGTCGAGCCATACCAGGCGCGATCCGTAGTGGCGGCCGGCGCCGGAGTAGCGGTCCTGGATAAAGAGTTGCTCCAGGTCGGTGAGCTCATCGCCGTCGAGCTGGGCTCGGGCGACGGCGGTGGCCGTATCGTCGCTATCGGGGTCGGGGCTGGAGTAGGTGAGGTAGATCCAGCCGTTGTCGTCGTAATCGGGGTGGAGCGAGACGTCGAGAAGCCCGCCCTGATTGTCGGATTCAATGTCGGGAAGGCCGGTGATCTCGGTGATATCCTCTCCATCTATCCTGTGGAGCCGACCGGATCGCTCGGTGACGAGCTGTTGATCGTCGGGCAAAAAGGTCACCGCCCAGGGGTGATCAAAGGGGCCGGCGACCTCGCTGAGCCATAGATCGTGGTCTTCTGTGGTGTGCTCGCTGGCCTCTTCTGGTCGCTCCCGCGGGGCCTCGTCATCACCGTCATCATCTTCATTGTCGCCATTGTCGCCATTGTCATTCTGGTCGGGTGATTCGGCCTGCGGCTCTGAATCCTCGACCATGGAGTTGGAGCCATCGCAGGCCAGGAGCCAGGGGGAGGCCAGAAAGGCGAATAGAGCGATATATCCAAGAAATCTCATGATCCAATCCCAGGTCAAATGCTGGTATTTAGCGGCGGCGAATAAATGTGGACGCGAAGAGATGGGATTCAAGGGGGGAACGCGGTGGTGGGGTCGAGGGGACGGTGGTGGCCGGATATGGTAGGCTTTGGCCCTTGAATGCATGAGCCAATGGGAAGCGACGATCAAGGGAGCAATCATGAACAATTGGATGGGTGTGGGCGTGAAGCGATGGATGGCGTTGGGCCTGGTGGTCTGGATGTGGGGCCTGGGCTGCTCGAGTGCTCCCGAGGTGGAGGGCGAGCAAGCGGCGCAGACGTTAGAGCAGAGCGATAGTGAGCTGTTGCCCGTGGGCGATAGCCCGATATTGGGGGAGCGTGGAGCGCCGATCACGGTGGTGGAGTTTTCGTCGCTGCAATGCCCGTTTAGCGCCCGGGCTTCGGGGACCGTAGAGCAGTTGGTGGCGGATAATCCCGGTGAGGTGCGCCTGGTCTTTAAGCACTTGCCACTTCCCTTTCAGGAGGAGTCGATGCCGGCGGCGCGGGCCGCGGAGGCGGCTTATCGCCAGGGCGACGAGGCGTTCTGGGCGATGCGCTCCGCCCTCTACGATCGCATGGACGACTACAGCTCCCAGCCGATGGTGGAACTCGGCGCAGAGATCGCCGGGGAGCTGGGGCTCGATGTGGAGGCGTTTCGCGAGGACTTTGAGGACCCGCAGCTGGAGGCACGGATCGAAGGCGATCAGCAACTGGCGATTGATTCGGGCGTCGAGGGCACGCCGCTCTTTGCCATCAATGGCGTGGTGATAAGCGGCGCTCAGCCGCTGGAGGAGTTTCAGGCGGTGGTCGACGAGCAAAAGCAGGTCGTGGAGTCGCTGCGCCAGGAGGGCGTGGCGGAGCAAGACCTCTATGTGGCGGCCATGGAGCATAACCTGGAACTTGCGATGGCGGAGGTGGAAGCGCGACGAGAGGAAGCCCGGCAAGCGCAGGAGTCGGAGGTGGAGGTGGTGCCGATTCGGGAGCATAATTTTGCGAAAGGTGCAGACGCCGAGGATGCGCTGGTGACGGTGGTGGAGTTTTCGAGCTTTCCCTGCCCCTTTTGCGCCCGAGGCTCGGCGACGTTGGAGCAGCTCGTGGAGCGCTATCCGGACGAAGTTCGGGTGGTGTTTAAGCACTTCCCGCTGGCCAATCAGCCCCAGGCGATGCCGGCCTCATTGGCCGCTCAGGCGGCGGGTGAGCAGGGCCAGTTCTGGGAGATGTACGACCTGATCTACGAGCACCAGGCCGACCTCCACGATGGCATTTACCGCGAATTTGCGGGGCAGTTGGGGCTCGACGAGGATCGGTTTGTGGCCGACATGGAGTCGGAGGCCCTGTTCAACAAGGTGGAGCGGGACCGCGAGGACGGGCTAAGCGCCGGGGTGCAGGGCACGCCGGGGTTTGCGATCAACGGTATTCGCGAAAATGGTGCCCAGGCGCTGCAGGTCTTCGAGGCGCATGTGGAGCAGCAGGTGGCGGTGGCCCGGGAGATCCAGGAGGAGAGAGGCCTGGAGGGCGACGCGCTCTACGAGGCGATGATCGAGCATAATCAGGGTGAGAGCGACCAATAAGCAGCGTTATCCGTCGCCGATGGAGGGGAAGAGCAGTCCCGTGCGGCGGCGGATGCCGATGAGCAATAGGACCGCCGCCACCAGGGGCAACAGGGCGGTGAGGAAGTAGAGCGAGGAAAAGCCGATGACCTGGACCAGGGGAAGGGAGATGATGGGACCAAGGGTGCCGCCGACATCGCCCAGGACATTGGTGGTACCCACGGCGCGTCCCATTCGCTCGTCGGCGGTGAGGTCGCCGAGCAGGGCCATGAGAGGTCCGCTGGTGCCGCCCTGGCCGGTGCCGAGGAGGAGGCAGGCGATGGCCAGGGCGCTCAAACTCTGGGCCTGGGCAAAGAGGATAAAGCCCAGGGTAGTGAGTCCCAAAAAGGTCAGGAGCACGGGCACGCGGGAGTCGAAGCGGTCGCTGAGGTAGCCGCCGACGAAGGTGAAGAGGCCGGCGGTGATCACCGTCAGGGCCATGAACACCCCGGAGCTACCCTGAGCGTCCATGCCAAAAATACCCAGATCGCGGTGGGCGAGGACGAGGACCATGGTGGAGAAGACGACGCCGAAATAGACGAAGAGGAGCACGAAATTGATGGAGCCCGCCAGTAAAGCGGCGAGGCTGGTGTCCACATCCCAGGGCTTGATGGAGGTATTGGGCGGGCCCTCGACGTGGGTTTCGGGAATCACCAGGATCGCCAGCAGGGTCGCCAGGGCGGCGAGGGCGGTGGCGATGACAAAGGCGGTGGTGATGCCCGCAAATTCGCTGATCACGCCGCCCAGGACCAGGCCCGTGGGGGCGCCAAAGAGGATGCCGCCGCGGATAAGCCCCATGCTGGTGCCCCGGGAGCGGTCGTCGCTGACGTCGGAGGCGATGGTATAGGCGGTGGCAAAGACCAGGGCGCTGCCCACGCCCCAGCCCAGGCGAGCGATGAGAAACCAAACTTCGGGGCCCGGGGCGTGGAGGGCGACGATATAGCCCGAGGTGGCCACGGTCTGAATCGCCATGCCGGCGACAAAGGGAGTTCGCGTGCCCAGGCGGTCCACCAGGGCGCCGGCGGGGGCGCTGAGGAGGAGGCGGGCGAAGCGGTTGGCGCTGAGGATGATGCCCACGATCACCGGTGAAATCCCCAGTATCACGCCCAGGTTGGGGATGATGGGAAAGATGATCCCGCCGCCAAAGCCGATGAAGAAGGTGCAAAAAATGACGGCGGCAATGATCAGGTAGGCGTCGTCGAGCCCCAGAAGATCGGCGATGGCCTGGCGTTGCTTGTCGGTCATGGTGCCAGAGGGTCTAGAGAGATTGGCGGGGCGGCCCGATGGCCGGAGAGGGGGGACCATAAGGAGGGTAAAGAAATGATCAACCTCAACGGTCGATATATGTCATGGCCCGTAGATGGTAAGCGAGGGGACAAGGACGGTCGGGAACATTCGATCAAATGACGATGCGATGGAGATTGGGATGATGAGCAACAAGAGCTGGATGACGACGGTGGGCGTAGCGAGCGCGATGAGTCTGACGATGGCCTGCGGAGGAGACGACGCCGACCAGGGGCCGAATTACGAGCAGATGATGGTCGAGGTTGTGGAGCAGCCGCCACAGGAAGTGGTCGTGGGGGAGGCTGCAGAGCTTCGGGCGGTGCTGCTCGACGAAGATGGAGAGGTGGTGGTGTTGGAGCAAGAGCTCGACGAGGAGACGGTCTGGGCGTGGGAGGCCGACGGGGTGGAGGCGACGACCATGGAGGATGGGGAGGCCCATTTCTCGGTGGAGATGATGGAGCTCGTCGAGGGCGTCCAGATCGAGGTGAGCCTGGAGATCGAGGACAGGGAGTTGGGACGGTCGTCGGTGGAGACCGACCCCTTTGATGTGGTGGTCGGTCCCGCCGATGGCGAGGAGTCGATGATCGAGGTCAGCGATGGCGTGGCCGATGGCGTGACGCCGGCGACCGTGGAGATCACGTTGCGGGACGCCATGGGCTACGGGGTAGAGGGGATCGTGCCAGAGCTGGAATGGGAGGCCGAGGGCATCGAGACCTCGGGTTGCGAGGAGAGCGACGACGAGGGTCGGTCCATATGTGGATTATATGCCATAGAGGTTATGGAGACGGACGTGAGCATGGTGGCCCCCGTGGAGAGCGAGGCGCTAGAGATTCAATTTGTGGATTGCAACGAAGATGGAGAGCCCTTCGGAGGAGGCGATGGCACGAGCGAGAGCCCCTTTCGGCTCTGTGCTCCCCATCATTTGCAACCGGAGGAACTCAGCAATGAGGAAGGGGAGAATAACTATCGACTCTACAGCGATATCGATATGGGTGACTGGGCCGAAGAGGTGGAGCCCTTCGGATCACAGGATTTCGACGGGGTCTTCGATGGGGCGGGACAGGAGATCCAGAATCTGGAGCTGAGTGCGAGCGGAGAGGGCACGTGGGCGGGATTTTTCCCGTCGCTCCAGGAGTCGGGGGTGGTCACAGACCTGAGCCTGAAGGATTGGGTCATCGAATCGGAGTCGGGCGCCGGGATGGTGACCACCACAAATTATGGGCTCATCAACGAGGTGAGTCTGTCGGGCACGGTGACCGCTCAGGGACGAGCGGGGATGGTGGCGGCGCGCAATCTGGGGGTGGTCCAGAATGTGAGCATCGAGGACGCGACGGTCACAAGCACGGATGGCGGCTTCGTGGGCGGCGTGGTGGGCGGAACCGATGATGGAGGCACCGTCGAAAATGCGATGGTGGAGGCCGATGTGGAGGGCAACTCTCTGGTCGGCGGTATCGCCGGTGCGCTGGCGGGCGATGACGATTGGATCGAAGACGTTCATTTTCAGGGGTCGGTCAGCGGCGACAATCGCGTCGGCGGTGCGGTAGGTCGAAATGGTGGCATCGTGCGCGATGCGACGGCCATCGCCGGGGTGGATGGCGATGTGCGTGTCGGCGGATTGGTGGGTAAAAATTGGGGTCTCGTGGAGCGATCGATGGCCGATGCCACGGTCAGTGGAAATCGTCGTGTCGGCGGGCTGGTGGGCACCATGTTCGAAGCCGTAGCTACGGTCCCTCTCGAGATTCGTGAGAGTTATGCCCTGGGAGAGGTGGAAGATCGAGACGGCAATGGGAGTAGCTTCTGGGGCGGACTCCTGGGCAATATCAATGGTGGGAGTGTGGTCGATAGCTATGCGGCGGTGACCGTCGACGCTTCGGGAGAGCACCGCGGGGCGTTGATCGGGTTACAATTCGATAGCGAGGTGGAGTCCTCCTATTACGATAGCGACGTCGACGTGCTGGGTCAGTCCGACGGAGGCCAGGGATTGAGCAGCGCCGACTTCGGCGACGCCGACTCCTTTAGCGGGTGGGATTTCGACGAGGTGTGGACCATTGGCGAGGCGGCCGATGGTGTGGATCGACCGATCTTTGAGGAGTAATCGGGGTGAACCCCAGAGAGTGAAAAGAGCGCCGTCGGTGGACTCCACCGGCGGCGCTTTGTGATATAACGCAACCCAAACGTGAATAAAGTCGGGGGAGCAGAGTCGATATGAGTGCGTGGCGGGCTATGTATCGACACGTAAAGGTGATAATGTCGGACCAATTAATCATTGATAAAGGATCGAAGGATGCTCTGCATGCCTTATAGTGGAACTATCTCTGTATATTCTCCTCGAGAGATAGCGGCGTTGACGTTGGCGCTGGTGACCTTGTCCTTCGGGGCACCATTGGCGGCCGAGGATGGAAGCTATGAAGAGCGAAGGGCGGACGTCAGGACCTATCCGGAGGCGCTTCAACTGGTCAATGAGATCCGGAGCGAGGGGCGCTATTGCGGTGATGAGTATATGCCCGCCGTAGGCCCACTGGAATGGCACGACCATCTGGCAGAGATGGCAGCGAGCCACAGCCGATATTTGGTGGGATTTAGCCAGCTGACTAATTTTGATTATGCGCGCAGGAATCCCTCACAACGCTTTGGGCAAGTGATGGGAACGCGGGTCGAGGCGGAGGAAAATCTGGCAAAGGAATATCGCACCATGGACCGAGCGATTCAGAGCTGGCTTGAAGGCTCGAGATCGTCGGAGGAGTGCAGAGATATCATGGACTCAGGTCACAAATTTGTGGGGGCCGCAGGGACGGTGTTGGGCGAGCGATGGGTCATGAACTTCGCCAGCGGCGATGTTCCGAGGACCCCGGTGTCCAGTGAACAAGGGTCGCCCCAGCAGGAAGAAACACACTCGTACGAAGGGCTCCAGCGGGAAGAGGAACCACCGTCCCAAGGATCGCTCCAGCAGGAGGAGACACCAGCGGGTTCCTGGCCCAACTGGCGCGCCGAGCCGACCCATGGGACCCGGGTGCTCCAAGCGGGGTTTCGCCCCGATCCCAACCAGGTCCCGGACTTTTCGGCCGGTGAGTCACGGGTGACGGCCAATCAGGGGAACTCCCAACGGGTGCCCTTGCAGGGCTGCGAGGGCTATATCAACTGGGACGCCCCGGAGATCAAAATGGAGTACACCTCGGGGGATTACTCGCTGACCATGTGGGGCTACGACCCGCAACTGGGGACGGCGATCTTGATCCGAAGCCCCGACGGACATTTTCACTGCTCCCAAGGTTCGTCCGAGGATAGCGGTGGGGCTGTCCGCTTTGAGTCGCCAGACTCGGGGACCTATAGCATCTGGATGGCTTCAACCCGGCCCAATAACCGGCCCTCCGATGTGCGGGTCTTTTTTTCGGAGTTCGACAATCCGGAAATTGAGGTCGATGTGGGCACGGTTCACGTCGTGGAGTAGTGTTGTTGGATTCAATAGTGAATTTCTCTCCGGCGGGCTGGACCCGCCGGAGAGAGCAGCACGCGGATATTTTTGAAGAAAAGCCGGGGGGCCGCCGTCGAGATAGGGCGCAGGCAACTGCTATGTATCAAGACGTAATGATGGTAGCGTGATTCCAATCACAACCCATAAATAGATGGAGCCATAATGGTCCCCGACCAGTCCAGCCGCCCTGAATACGGATATTCTTCCCTCATCGCGGCAGGAGTCGTGGCGCTATCGATGTGCTTGAGCAGCACAGCATTGGTGGCGCAGGAGCGCTCTCAACAGGTCGAGGAGGCGACCAACCCGGAACCCGTAGCCGAGGTGCTGGAGGAGATCAACGCGGCGCGTGCCCAGGGCCGCCAATGCTATGACCGGTATTTTGGACCGGTGGATCCCGTGGAGTGGAGCGATGATCTCGCCCAGGCGGCGGGCAACCACATTCGGGCCCTGGAGGGGGGAGGCGGCGACGATATGTCGGCCTCCGATCGTTATCAGCAGGTCAGCGGGGAGTCGCGCGACGCCCACCGTCATTCGATAAGGACTGGGACGTCGCCGCAAGCTTTTAATGACCTGTTTAGAGTTCCGGCGGCCTGCGAGGTGATGATGAGCGAGGACTTGCAGGAGGTCGGTGTGGCTCGGGGGCAAGGAGAGTCGGCGTTGTGGACCATGAGCGGAGTCGATGAGGCCGATCAACCCGGGGATATGGCGTTTCAGCGCGACTCTTCGGGGGCGTCCAATGAAGTGGAGAAGAGTCGAGAGCTCCTGGAGTTACTCAATCAGGTTCGAAGTGAGGGATACCAATGCCCGGACGGCGAAGAGAGGCCACCGGTGAGGCCCATCGAATGGGATGACAATATCGCTGATGCCGCCGCCTGGTATGCCGTCGATATGCTCGATACCCACAGCTTGTCGTGCCCCATCGACAGTCAACGAAGGAATACCCGTCAGCGTATCGCGGAAGATACGGGCTATGATGGGTCAAACGGCACCAATATGCGGATCGCAGATGCAGGTAGCGCAGAAGAAGCGTTGCAGTCGATATTGAGCGTTCCGGCCTGGTGCAAGTGGGCGATGGGCTTCTATTTCAGTCATGCGGGGGCAGCGACGGCCAATAACGGCGAGACCTGGGCGATAGATTTTCTCCGAGTCAGTGAGGGAGAACGACGCGCAGCAAGGGATGAAAGCCCATCGAGTGACGAACGTCGCCCCAGTCGTTCCAACGGCGCGACGAGAGGCGACGATCAGGTCCGGGGGTTTCCCGAGATCCTGGAGGCAGTCAATGAAGTGCGCAGCGAGGGCCGTCACTGTGGCGACGAGTATATGCCGGCCGTAGAACCGGTCCGTTGGCACAATTATCTGACAGAGGCCGCCAAGATCCATACCCGGGATATGGAGCGCGTTGAGGCTCTCAATCACACCGGCAGTGACGGCTCCAACCCCAGCGATCGGTTCACTCGCGTGATGGGCACCCAGGTCTTTGCCGCCGAGAATATCGCCAGGGGCCAGCAGGACGTGGAAGCAGCGATTCAGTCCTGGGTCGACAGCCCCGGTCATTGCCTGAATATCATGCGGCCTCACCATAGCTATCTGGGGGTCGCGGGAACCGAGGAAACCCGTTATTGGACCATGAAGCTTGCCGGCTCCAGCACGCCCGCAAGCCCGGTGTCCAGCGATAGAGGTGGTGCCCAAAACGATTCCAGCGACGGAGACCAGGAGGACGATAGAGGCAGACAGAATCTGCCGAACTGGCGTGCCGATGCGACCCAGGGGACCCGGGAGCTTCAAGCGGGGTTTCGCCCCGATCCCAACCAGGTCCCGGACTTTTCGGCCGGTGAGTCACGGGTGACGGCCAATCAGGGGAACTCCCAACGGGTGCCCTTGCAGGGCTGCGAGGGCTATATCAACTGGGACGCCCCGGAGATCAAAATGGAGTACACCGCGGGCAATTACCCGCTGACCATATGGGGCTACGATCCGCAGCTGGGGACGTCGATCTTGATCCGAAGCCCCGACGGACAGTGGCATTGCGCCACCGGTGAGGCCGAGGATAGCGCCGGGGCGATCCGCTTTGAGTCGCCAGCGTCGGGGACCTATAGCATCTGGGTGGGTTCCACCCAGCTCGGCCGAGATGGTCGGCCCTCCGATGTGCGGGTTAGTTTTTCGGAGTTCGACGAGCCGGAATTTGAGTTCGACTCTTTTGGGGTTCAGGTCGTGGAGTAGTGTTGTTGGATTCAATAGTGAATTTCTCTCCGGTGGGCTGGATCCGCCGGAGGAGTTAAATCGAAGGGCTTTGCCATGCTTGGGTCGTCTCGCGAACGCGTATTCAACAACGAACTTCTTCGAGGGATAGCGGCGTTGGGGTTGGCGCTACTGATCGTCGCTATTGGGGCACCACTGGCGGCTCAGGAGCGATCGCCGAATTTCGATCTGGAAGCGGATATCGTGCTTCCCCGGAATTACGATCCCGAACGAGAATACCCGGCGATCGCCTTTTTGCAGGCTACCTTCGGGACCTCGGGGCTGGCAGCCAATCAGTACACCATTATGTCGGGGGTCCAAGAAGATTTCGTGCTCATTTTGCCGAAGGGGACCTATACTCGTGAGGATTACGACGGTCAATTCGGGCACTTCATCAGCTGGTACGAGGAGCGATTGCTCAAAGATATCGAGAGGGCTCACGAAAAAGCCTCCATCGACGAGGATCGCATCTATATGGCGGGGTTTTCCCTGGGTGGCGACCTGGCCTGGGCGTTGAGTATTCGAAACCCCGATGTATTCGCCGGTGCTGCGATGACGGGGACGCGGGCCAGTTATCATACGAATTCGGAGGCGTTGGAGACGCTAAATCAGCGCGGGTATCGGGCGGCCTTTATGATCGGCGATGAAGAATTGGAGGCGCGAGCAGTGGGGATCGCTCATGCCAACGATCATCTGGAGGCGGCGGGCATTGAGACGATGTTCAGGGAGTTTCCCGGGGGGCACGTCGTGCAATCTGAGGAGTTGGGTATTGAGGCCCTGAACTTCATCACCGATGGGCTGCTGGGAGGGGATGGCTCTTTGGAGATCGCCGAGGGAGAGGCCAAGCCGATCAGCGAGGTGCTGGAGGTGCTCAATCTGGCGCGCGGCGAGGGGCGTCAATGCGATGACCGCTACATGGCGTCGGTAGACCCCGTGGAGTGGAATGAGGATCTGGCCGAGGCAGCGGTCAATCACGTGCGCCTCAGCGCCCACGACGCGCCGATCTACGAGACCGATCCGGAGCAGGCGACGGCCGTGGATCGGTATTTCGCGGTCAGCGAGATTCGCCGCCCCGTCGATCAGCGCACAGCTCGAGGTGGGGTCGATCCCCAGCGGACGGTGGATGCGTTTCTCAATCACGCCGATGCCTGCCAGGTGTTGATGAGCGCGGAGTTAGAGGAGATCGGTGCCGCGCGAGGGGGCGGCGATCGGCCGATGTGGAGTTTGAAGAGCCTGAGCGAGGAGGACCCGGAATCGGGCATGGAGTCGCGTCCGATCACGTCGGTGCCCGACGATCTCACCCCTTCTGATGAGGCGGACTCTGAGGCGCCCGACGATGGTTCCGACGATGACTACGACTGGTTGCCCGAGGTCACGGAGGAGGACCATCGCCGTGCTCGCCAGGCAGAGGTCTCGGAGAGCCGAGTGCTGTTGGATATGATCAACTCAGTCCGCACGCAGGGCCACCAATGCCCGGGCGGAGAAGAGATGGAGCCGGCCCGTTCCATCGACTGGAGCGATGACCTGGCGGAGACGGTCTCCTGGTATGTCCGCGACATGCTTCGACGCGACACCATGATGGATAACGATAGCACGAACCGACTCTCTCGGGATCGGATCCCGGAGACGGTGGAAGATGCCGTCAACGTCTACAACATCCGGGTCCGCGACCAGGGCACCCCCGGACAGGTGTTGGGGAGGATGCTGAGAAATAAGACCTGGTGCCAGCGGCTACTGGGACCGCACTACAATTCGGCAGCCGTGGCGGTGGCCAACGATGGTGAGGCATGGGCCATAGACATGGCCTACGTGCCCAATTGGGTGCCCGTCGACGAGGATACGGGAGAGCAGGAACAAGCCGACGACGATGAGATCAGGAGCTACCCAGAGGTGCTCCAATTGGTCAACGAGGTGCGCAGCGAGGGGCGCTATTGCGGCGACGACTATATGCCGGCCGTGGGCCCCCTGAGTTGGCACGACTACCTGGCGGAGGCCGCCGGGGTTCACACTCGCGACATGGAGGCCCACGATAATCTGAGCCACACCGGAAGCGACGGCTCCGATCCAAGCGATCGCTTCAGTCGGGTCATGGGAACCCGGGTGTTCGCCGGCGAAAATGTATCCGTGGGCTACGCGGGGGTGGAACAGGCGATTCAGGGCTGGGTCGACAGCCCCGGTCACTGCAAAAATATGATGCGGCCCCACCACCGATACCTTGGGGTTTCGGGCACCGAGGAGACGCGGTGGTGGACGATGAAGCTCGCCGGATCGGGAACCCCTCAGAGCCCGGAGTCCGGCGGGCAGCAGCAGGCCTCATTGCCACCGTCGTCGGCGAGCGGTGACGATGATGCGGACATGCCCAATTGGCGCGCCGAGGCGAGCCAGCAGTCACTATCGCTGCACGAGGATTTTGAGCCCGATCCCCTTCAGATTCCAGATGTTCACAGCGATGAACCGCGCATGGTGGCCAATGAGAAGAACTCCCAGCAGATCCCCATTGAGGGCTGTGAGGGCTATATCCGCATGGACGCCCCGGAGGTCAAATTGGACTATACGGCCGAGCAGTTCCCGCTGACGATTTGGAGCTTTGATCCGCAGTTGGGGACGTCGTTGTTGGTCCGAAGTCCCGATGGCCAGTGGCATTGCGCCACCGGTGAGGCCGAGGATAGCGCCGGGGCGATTCGCTTTCAGTCGCCACAGTCCGGAACCTATAGCATCTGGGTGGGGTCGACCCAGGGCGGAAGCCACCGCACCCCATCGGATGTACGGATCAACTTCTCAGCGCTAAATGACCCGCAGATCCGCTTTGATGTGGGGACGATCGAGGTGGTGGAGTAAGCAATGCAATCTGTTGGGGGATGGGAGTGATATTCGGTCGCACTGGCTGTCAGTCTCGATGGAGGCGATCGCCGAGTGAGACCAGAGGGGAGGTGAGGGCGGGGAGGAGAAGGCAGGTGATGGGGATGGAGACCAGGAGGGCGCCGGTCAGGGCGATCGCCAGGGGTTGGAGGAGGCCGAAGACCTCG
>CAYQBU010000111.1:0-13111 GCA_964415785.1 uncultured Bradymonadales bacterium | reverse complement strand
CGGCCAGTACGTAGGCCCCACGCCGGACCTCGCCGAACCCACCCAGTCCCCGCCGATTAATTGTAGGTACCGACTGCCGGGTCAACACCAGCCCCGATGGCCCGTCGTCGCGCTCCATCGCCATTTTCCAGCAATCGCGCACCTCGTTGGCATCTCCAGGCCGCAGCACGTGGTAATCCGGCATCACCCGCAGCGACATCAAATGCTCGATCGGCTGATGGGTGGGACCATCTTCGCCCAGGCCCACCGAATCGTGGGTAAAGACCATCATCGACGGCTGCTCCATGAGCGCCGCCAGCCGCAGGGCCGGTCGCATATAATCGGAAAACACCAAAAAGGTGGCCCCAAAACCGCGAACGCCACCGTGGAGGCACATCCCGTTGACCATCGCCGCCATCGCGTGCTCGCGAATGCCGAAGTGGATATTCTGTCCGTCGTATTCTCCTCGCGAAATCACCCCAAAATCGGGCTTCAAGGTCTTGTTCGATCCCGCCAGATCCGCCGATCCTCCCACCAGTTCCGGCACCGCCTCATAGATCGCCTCGATCACCGCTCCACTGGCTTTTCGCGTCGCCATCCCCGATGCCGACGGTTCAAAACCGGGCAATTCCAGATCCCACCCCTCGGGAAGCCGCCCCTCCATACGCCGCTCCAACTCGGCGGCCTTCTCCGGCGCCTCACCGCGATAGGCGGCGAGCTTCTCTTCCCAATCCTTGCGCGACTTCTCCCCTGCTTTACGAGCCGTCGCTGCCATATGCTCCTTGACCTCTTCCGGCACCACGAAGGACCCCTCGTAATCCCACCCCAGCGCCTCCTTGGTGCGCGCGATCTCCTCCGGCCCCAGCGGAGCTCCGTGCGCCCCCGAGGTGTCGGCCTTATTGGGCGATCCGTAGCCGATCACCGTCTGCACGCTGATCAACGTCGGCCGATCGCCTTCAGCTTTCCCCGCTTTGATGGCGGCGTCGATGGCCTCTACATCATTGCCATCCTCCACCTCCAGAACCTGCCATCCATAGGCCTCGAAACGCCCCTTGATATCCTCGCTAAACGAGATATCCGTGCGCCCATCGATGGTGATCTCATTGTCGTCGTACACAAAAACCAGCTTCCCCAGCCCCAGGTGTCCCGCCAGCGACGCCGCCTCATGGCTGATCCCCTCCATCAGGTCGCCATCGGAGCAGATCCCATAGACGTAGTGGTCCACCACCCCGTCGAAGCGATCCTCGAGGTGGGCCTCCGCCAGCGCCATCCCCACGGCTGTCGCCATTCCCTGACCCAGCGGCCCCGTCGTCGTCTCCACCCCGGGCGTCAACTCCGCCTCCGGGTGACCCGGCGTCAGGCTCTCCCACTGGCGAAAACCCTTGATCTCCTCCAGCGTCATCGCCTCGTAACCCGTCAGGTGCAGCATGCTGTACAACAGCATCGAGGCATGCCCATTGGAGAGCACAAAGCGATCGCGATTAAACCACTCCGGCTGGCCCGGATCGTGGTTCATATGGCGCTGCCAGATGCAATAGGCCGCCGCCGCCAACCCCATCGGCGCTCCTGGATGCCCACTATTGGCCTCCTGCACAGCGTCCATCGACAGGGTACGAATCGTATTGATGCTCAGCTCTGTGATCTCTTCGCTCATCTCTATCCTCGTGGGCTTCGTTGATCATCGCTATGCCTGGCCCCCTTTCGGCGCATATTTTGGGGGCCCTCCAGTTATCCCGGGTTATGGTTTTTCATCCCTCAAAAAGACAAACTCGTCATCCGAGGATCGTTCCTCACTAAAGTAGTAGCCTCGCTCATTGAACGCCTTCAGCTCTTCCGGATCTTCGATCTTATTGCGCACCACAAAATCGGTCATCGTCCCGCGCAAACGCTTGAGATAAAACGAAATCGTCCGATACGTATCGCCTCTCAGGTCCCTGAATTTGACCTCCAGCACTCGGCCGTTGAGGTGGCGCTTGCCCACGGAGCGAAAATACTCATTGGACGCCAGATTCAACACGATATCATCGCCCTGCGCCTCCAGCGCTCGATTGATGGACTCCGTGACCTGGGTCCCCCAGAAGTCGTAGAGCCTGTCGCCCTTCTCCGTCTCCAGCTTCGTGCCCATCTCCAACCGATAGGGCTGGATCAGATCCAGCGGCCTCAGCGCCCCGTAGAGCCCCGAGAGAATCCGCACGTGATCCTGGAGAAACGCAAACTCCTCGTCTCCATAATCATCGAGACGAAAATCGCGGTACACATCGCCATCAAAGGCCATGATCGCCTGCCTGGCATTCTCCGGCGTAAAGGGCGTCGAAAACTCCTGGTAGCGCCCATAATTCAAATCGGCCAGATTTTCGCTGATCCCCATCAAGTCCTGCAGATCTTCTCGCGAATAATCGCGGAGCACCTCGATGAGGCTTTCCGCCTCCTCCATAAACTCCGGTTGCGTGGCCACATCGGTCTGCGGCGGCGTCTCGTAATCCAGTGATTTCGACGGCGAAAGCAGTGCGAGCATTCCAGAACTCCTTATCCTCTATCAAATCAGCTCAACGTCGCACGAGACCATAACCGCTGACGCCACCAAGGCAACTGCCTCACCCCTCCGGGATCGCTGAATTCTTATAGATCAAACCGATAGGTCACCCCTGTATACACCCCAAAATGGCCGGCGTACTGCCCATCGTAGATGATCTCGTTGCTATCGCTTCGATAGGTCGCTCGATCATCCATGTCCCGACTGTGGCCCAGATTCCAGCCAAAGCGCAGTTCAATGGGAATCGACACCGACGACCCCGCCGAGATCTCCGCCCCCAGGGTCCCCGCCAACAGGGGATAGGTCGACGTCTCGATCTGATTTCGGCGGTTCAGCTCTTCCATATCCGCCTCGCTTCCATACATCCCCGCCTCTGGCTGCTGGGTATAGCTGAGATCACTGCTCGTCTGCACAACCACCTCGATGCCCGCCGCCGCATAGGGTCGAATCGACGGCGACGGGATCATCGCCTTGAGCATCAGCGGTATCCGCACCGACGTCGTCTCCTGCTCACTCTCGATTCGCGCGATCACCGTGCTCGTCCCCGCCTGGCGCTTATCCACATAACCCGACGCCCGGTCCTGAGACAAAAACAGCCCCGTCTCAAACCCCACGATGCTCTGATGGCGAAACTCCAGGGTCAGACCTCCCGCCCCACCGAGCCCAAAATGGCCGTAATACTCCGGATATGCCCAGGGGCCCTGATTTCCCTTCGGAAAACTTCGCTCCATCCCATCCTGATCGGTGACCGTTGCGTGATTATCAAACCCCCAGCCCGCCACCCCATTGAGCCCTCCCCGAAGTCCGATATGAGTACTGATGCTGCTGTCTTCCCCAAACGAGACGTCGCCCTGCGCCATCGCCGCCGTGGGCACCATCATCCATAAGGTGGCCACCGCCAACCCCGCCGAGATCATCGCTCCTATCCGCCACCGCTTCATCATCACTCCTCCAAATAGTATTCTCGCCCTCCCCACAGAGGCATCGGGCTCTAATTTGACATTGCGGCTTGAGAGCATACAACTTTTAGGTCCTTCGGCCAACGACGCTCCCCAACCTACGGAGCGCTCCATCACCCCCGGATTCACCATGGGCCTCCACGCTGGATTCGACGTCGGCGGGACCAATTCCCGACTCCAACTCTTCGACGCTCAACGCCAACCCGTCGCCACCTCTCGACGTCGCATCCGCGATCTCGCTACCCCGGAACAGGTGGCCGATACCATGGCCGAACAGCTCCACAACGCCCTGCGTCAGGCCGACGCCTCTGCTCCCGACCTCCAGGCGATCGGCCTCGGCCTCGCCGCCCACCTCGACGGCTCGGGCCGTCACGTCATCAACTCTCCCAATCGCGACTGGCGAGACGTCCCCTTCGCCGACATCCTGGAAGACCACCTCCACCATCGCCAACTTATCGAGGGTCGCGACCAGATCGCCATCGTCAACGATCTCAACGCCCAGCTCTGGGGCGAGCACATCGCCGGCGCCGTTCAAAATACGAAGGACGTCCTCGCCGTCTTCGTGGGCACCGGCATCGGGGGCGCCATCCTCCACCAGGGCCAATTGATGCGCGGCGGGGGCTATAACGCCGGCGAGATCGGCCACTCCAAAGTCGTCATCGGCGGCCACCCCTGCGGCTGCGGCGAACAGGGCTGCGTCGAGGCCTACGCCGGCGGCATCTACCTGGAGCGCCAGGTCATCGCCGCCGCCCACGCCTCCGAAGGCAGTGACACCGACTTTAGCCACTGGCTCTCCGACGACGGCAACGACCTCGCCATCCACCTCTCCGAAGCCGACGCCCAGGCCGACACCATCGACGCCATCGACGCCATCTGGGACCAGGCCACCCGATACCTCGCCGTCATCACCGCCAACGCCTGCACCCTCCTCAACCCCACGGCCCTCCTCCTCGGCGGCGGCGTCCTCGAGCACTGCCCTACCTTCGTCGATCGCCTCACCCAGAAGACAGTTCCCCTCATCCTCCAGGTCGCTCGCGACTCCCTGCGCATCGAAATGGCCTCCGACTCCGACCACTCCGGCATGCTCGGCGCCGCCGACATCGCCCTCCACCATAGTTCATAGACCATGGCTAAACGCCCCATTCAGACCACCTCGTTGACCCTCACCGCGTCGCACCGAGGGTGCCGCAAAGCCCTTATTTTACGCCGTCAGCCCGACAAATCCTTCCTCGGCGGATACAGCACTTTCATCGCCGGAAAACTCGACCCGCAAGACAGCCGAATCGCCGTCGACGACCCTTTCCTCGATCTCATCGACCACCGCGCCGCCGCCCTCCGCGAATGCTTCGAGGAGGTGGGGCTCCTCTGCCAGTCCGACCAGCTGACCACCGTCGCCGACCCGCAGGCTCGTCGAATCGACGATTGGCTCAGCCCATCGACGCCCCTGGCCACCACGCGTCTCAATCATCTCGGCTGGTGGCGCTCGCCCCAATGGATGGGCCCCACCTTTGAGACCGCCTTCTTCAAACTCCACCTCCACGACGCCGACCCCGACCTCCTGGAGGCTCTGCCCCACCAGATTGACCGCCGCGAATACCTCGACGCTCAATGGATGTCGCCACAGGCCGTCGTCGATGACTGGCGCGCTGGCCGCCGCCTTCTCACGCCCCCCATCCACCACCTGCTCCTCGATCTCGACGATCCCGAGCTCCCCCTTCATCCCGGGCCCACCCCGCAGCCCATCCACCGCCCCATCGAAGCCGTCGAGCGCATCGCCCTCGCCACCGAGACCCTGCCCCCCGCCACCCACACCAACGCCTTTCTCGTCGGCGACCACCTCTTTGCTCTCATCGACCCCGGCACCGATGACCCCGCCTCGCTCAAGCCCCTCATCGACCACATCCACCAACGCCTCCAACGAGGTCATCGCTTTCAGGCCATCCTCCTGACCCACCACCACGGCGACCATATCAGTGGTGTCCCTACCCTCCTCAAACACTTCCCCGTCCCCCTCGCTGCCCACCCCAAAACCCTGGAGCGCCTGCCCTTCTTCGACCAGATCACCGATTCCGTCGCCCTCCATGACCGCCAAACCATCGAGCTCGTCGACCGCCCCCTGACCGCCCTCCTTACCCCCGGCCACGCCCCGGGCCACCTGGCCTTTGAGCTGCCCGATATCGGCGCCATCATCTGCGGCGATCTTGTCGCCTCGGAGGGCACCATCCTCATCGATCCTCCCGACGGCCACATGGGTCACTACCTCCAGAGCCTCCGCGCCCTCCGCAACCTCAACCCCACCGTTTTATTTCCCGCCCACGGCGATCCCATCACCACCCCCATCGAACACCTCGACCACTATCTCCACCATCGCCAACAGCGCGAAGAGCAGATCCTGGCCGCCCTTCGCCAGCACGGCCCTGCCAGCGCCCACGAATTAGTCCCCTTCGTCTACACCGACGTCCCCGCCCACCTCTGGCCACTGGCCGCCCGCAGTCTCCGAGCCCACCTCATCCACCTCGCTGAACAGGGCCTGGCCACCTCCAGCGGCAAGCGTTACCGCGCCCCCCTTTGACAGACTCGCCCTCTCCGTGGCAATCATGAGTTCAAACTAGCAACCCCCCACTGACCTGGAGGCCCCGATGAGCGCCACTCCCACTCTCGACGATGCTCACGACCGCTTTGAACTCGCCGTCGATAACGAGGCCTCCCTCTCTGATCTCGCCGGGCGCGCCGACTTTGATTCCATCCACTTCTTTTTGCGCGACGCCCTCGACAACGACGTCATCGACGCCCCCGCTCATGACCACCACCGCTTCGCTCTGTTGCCCTACCATCACCCCAACGATGCCCTCGACGAAGAGACCTTCCAGCTCATCGAGGACGCCGGCTACCAACCGGCCTCGATTCGCGATCTCTTGACCCTCGCCATCGACCAACCCGAGCTCCAGCGCCGCGCCGACATCGTCGCCCTCGGCACCCTGCGCACCCGCCGCATTTACGACGGCGAGGACCGCCCCGGCGAAACCGTCTGGGATCAGCAGGAACTGGATCGCTCCATCTGTCAGTGGGCCGTGGGCCTGTCTCACCTAAAAAATCAGCGCACCCTCGTGCCCATGGAGCTCTTCCTCAAAGACCTCCTGAACACGCCCTGCTATCTCCTCGTCTGCGCTCCCCAGCACTGATCGCCGGCCCCCCCTCCCACGTTCATCCCTTTACCCGGCGACCCATCCCCGTTACAACGCTATCTCATTACCATCGATCCGGCGCGGGCATGGACTGAAATTCCATGAATAAAAATGGCCCTCCGGGCGTTTTTATTGCTCCCCGTGTGCTGATAGACAATCGATCGTTTTTCCGCTTTGTAACGCTACGTACGCCCTAAAGACTTCGCAGTGGCCGACGCTTCGACCCTCACATTTGGTGCCTTTGGCGTCCAGAGCCGCCTCGGCAAAGGCGGTATGGGGGAGGTCTTTCGCGCTCGCCACCTCGATCGGCGCTGGCCTGTGGCCCTCAAGATCATGAACGCCGACCGCGCTCGAGACGCCGACTTTCGGCAGGCCCTGCGCCAGGAAATTCGCGCCGTCGCCCGCCTCTACCACCCGGGCATCATCATGGTCTTTGACTGTGGCGAGGTCTCTCCTGAGATCGAGCGCCACAGCGAGGGCC
The DNA here is from genome assembly GCA_964415785.1 of uncultured Bradymonadales bacterium. Taxonomy (GTDB): domain Bacteria; phylum Myxococcota_A; class Bradymonadia; order Bradymonadales; family Bradymonadaceae; genus SLJM01. The sequence goes on along the minus strand of CAYQBU010000111.1, from coordinate 5,974 downwards.
GCTTCATCGCCGGCTCTTCCTGGCTGGCCATGGAGTTGGCCACCTATAGCCTCCAAGATATCGACCGCTCCTCCCTCAGTTGGAGGCAGGTCAAGAATATCTTTATTCGCATCCTCGACGCCCTCTCCCACGCCCACGCCCGGGGCGTGATCCACCGCGACCTCAAGCCGGGCAATGTCCTCTTTTCCCAGAGCCCCGAGGGACGCCACCTCAAGCTCACCGACTTTGGCCTCGCCCACGCCCTCGACGACACCCAGGAGTCGCCGGCACTGGCCAATAAGATCACCGGCACTCCCCGCTATATGTCGCCCGAACAGGTCACCGGCCAGTGGCGCGACCACGGCCCCTGGACCGACCTCTACGCTCTGGGATGCCTGGCCTTCTGGCTCGTCTCCGGCAAGCCTCCCTTTGACGCCGACGACACCGAGGCCATTCTCGACGCCCACCTCCGCACCCCGCTTCCGCCGCTGCGCTCGCCCTTCGACATCCCCGATGGCTTCGGGCGCTGGCTGGGCAAACTGTTGGCCAAAGATCGAGACCACCGCTTTCAACGCGCCGCCGATGCCGCCCGGGCCCTCTTTGCCCTCGGCGATCCTGCGGGCCCTGAGCGCTCCTCAGAGCCCTCCAAATTGGCCTTTACCTCCACCCTCGCCGAGGAGAGCGTCCCTGAGGGCACGGACACCGACATGGGGATGACCGACATCCTCAGTGACGTCGTCGCCGCTCGTTCGCTCCCCGACCTTCAGGCCCTGGGCAATACCCCGAACCCCACGCTTGCCCCCCGAGATGACGCCCCGATCACCATCCCTACCTCCTGGCATCGCCCCGAACCTCCTCCGCGTTCGACCAACCTGCACGGCGTCGGCATCGGCCTTTTTGGCCTGCGCCAGATCCCCTTTGTGGACCGCAACCCCGAGCGCGACCAACTCTGGTCTGCCCTCCGCGACGTCCACAGTGAGCAACAGCCCCGCCTATTGCTGCTGGAAGGCGACACGGGGACCGGCAAATCCCGCCTCGCCCAGTGGCTCTGCGAACGTGCCCATGAGGTCGGCGCTGCCACCGTCCTGCGCGCCACCCACAGCCCAACCGGCGGCGTCCACGAGGGCTGGCCCTCCATGCTCGCCGACCACCTGCGATGCCACGGCCTCGGCCGCGAAGCCCTCCTGGAGCGAACCCGTCAGAGTCTTTTGGACACCAACCTCGATCCCGACGCCCTCCACGACTGCCTGGCGATCACCGAGCTCATCGCCCCCGCCATCCTCGACGACTACACCGAGCAGGATGCCCGCATCCGCTTTCGCTCCTCCGACGAGCGTCACTCGGCACTCTTTCACTACCTTCAGCGCCTGGCCCATCACCGCCCGCTCATCGCCATGCTCGATGACCTCCACTGGGGTCACGAAACCCTGCGGGCCCTCCAATACCTCTTCGATCACCTCCACCGCTTCGATCTGCCCCTGCTCGTCGTCGCCACCGTCAACCCCGACTCCATCGACGACCAGCCCCTGATCGCCGACCAGCTCCAGCGCCTCATCGACTCCAGCAACGCCCAGACCATCCCCATCGCTCCCCTCGACGACCAGCATCACCGCCAGCTCATCAATCACCTCCTCGGCCTCGAGGACCGCCTCGTCGACGAAGTCGCCCAACGCACCGCCGGCAATCCCCTGCACGCCGTCCAACTCATCGGAGACTGGATCGAGGGCGACGTGCTCGAATTGGGACCCAACGGCTTTCGCATCCCCAGCGGCGGAACCGCTCCCCATGCCTCCGACCTCGACGCCGTCTTCGAAGATCGCCTCGCCAAGCTCCTCGATCACAACCCCCGCCATCAATCCTCGACCTCTCTGGAGGCCCTGGAGTTAGCGGCCACCCTCGGCGTTGAGGTATTGCGCCACGAATGGGTTCGCGCCTGCGAGACGGCCTCCCTGCCCCTCCCTCTCGGCCTTTTAGACACCCTGGTCGACCAGGACCTGGCCCACCTGGAGCGCGACGGTTGGAGCTTTCAGCACCAGGCCTTTTGCGACATCCTCCTCGATATCGCCGACCACCATGATCGCCTCGCCGACCACCACCTGCGCTGCGCCCATGCCCTTCAGGACCTCTATGGCCATGATCACCCCGATCGGGCCCTCCGCGTCGCCCGCCATCTTCGCCACGCCAACCGCCCCGACGATGCCCTCGCCCCCACCCTCACCGCCGCTCGCCGCGCCCGTATCCGCTGCGACTTCGAACTCGCCCGGCAGCTCCACGACAACTACGACCAACTCCTCGATCTCCTCGACGCTCCCGATAGCGATCGCCGCCGCACCACCGGCGCCATCGCCCGCGCCCGACTTCTCCAGACCCACCAGCACTACCAGGAGGCCGATCGCTACCTTCTGCGCGCCGAATCCATGGCCCGCCGCCTCGACCAATCCGATCTGATCGCCGAAGCCCTGCTTCGCCGCGCCGAAGTCTGCATCCATCGCGGCGACCTCCCCGCCGCTCGCCAACTCATCGAGGAGTCCCAGGACCTCTTCCAAACCCTCGGCGACGCCCATGGCCGCGCCCAGGCCCTCCTTGCCCTGGCCGATCTCCAGTATTGGGCTGGCGACTACTACGACTCCGAACAATCCTATCGGCGCTCCCTTCGCCTCTATCAGAGCCTCGACCACCCCCTGGAACAGGCCCGCGTCCAGACCCGTCTGGGCTCCCTTCTCGCCACCCAGGGCGATACCAAATCGGCCCGCCAGTGGCTGGAGGCCTCCCACGCCATCTTCGATGCCCACGGCGATCTTCGAGGCATCGCCAATTGCCTCAACGACCTCGGCGAAATCCACCGTCAGCAGGGCCGCCTTCGCCGCGCCGAGCACGCCTATCGACGGGCCCTCGACGTCCGTCAACGCACCAGCCTCGGCGAAAGCCCCATCGTCCTCCACAACCTGGGCATGGTCCGCCTCGCCCAGGGGCGCATCGAAGACGCTACCCCCATCTTTCAACAGGTCCACGACCTCCTCCAAGACTGCGACCGCCCCGGCTACCTGGGGCTGGCCCACGTCTCTCTGCTTCCCTCGATGGCCAAGTCTCGCAACTGGCCCAAATGGGATCACCACCTCCGCCAGGCCCGAAAGCTCCTCGACCAGACCGGATTTTGCGACACCGATGTCGCCTCCCTGGCCCACGAAGCCGGCGTCCGCGCCTTTGGCGCCGGCGATCCCGCCCGCGCTCGCCAATCTCTTTTGTTGGCCCGCCGCCAGTGGCTTGCCATGGGCCGCCAGGACCGAGCCGCCAATATCGATCGCATCATCCCCGATCCCGCCTGAGTACCCGGCCCTTTTTTCTTGAAATCTTTTCGCCGGTGCGCTTCTTTCTACTCCTGATAGCCTCTATGGCCTGATCCCATTTCTTTTCTCCGGGGGGAGATATGACCGACGACCAGTCTGCCACCGACGAACCCATCCACCTCGCCGTCATCGGCGGCGGCCTCGCCGGCGTCGCCGCCACCACCTGGGCTGCCTCCCGTGGCGCCCGGGTCACCCTCTTTAATGCCGGTCTTCCCCTCGGCGGAAGCTGCATCCACACCGAACAACTGCCGGCGCGTACCCTCATGAACGCCGCCTCCACCGCCTACCGCGCTTCCCACCCCTCGCTCCCCGGCGTCGGTCCCGCCAACATTCCCGTCGACCTCTCCAAACTCTCCGACCATCAGCACCAATCGGGCCAGAACGTTGAATCCCTCATCCGTGCTCAACTTCGACGACACGACCGAGTCGAGATCGTGGAGGCTCGCGCCACCTTTGTCGACCAACTCACCCTCTCGGCCGCCGGCCAACAATACCGCCCGGACCGCGTCCTCTTGACCCCCGGATCCCACTCCCGCTGGCCGGCCATCGATGGTCTCCACGACGTCGATCCATGGTCCATCGCCGATCTCGCCCACCTCGATCGCCTCCCCTCTTCTTTGATCTTTTTGGAGACCAGCCACATCTCCTTGGCTTACGCCCAGGCGCTCCATCGCCTGGGCTCCCAGATCACCATGCTTAACCAGAGCGATACCCTCCTCGGCGACTACTTCGACCACGATATCAGCCAGGCACTTTTGACCCATCTTCAAGACGAAGGCCTCGACTTTCAGGGCCAGGTCCACATCACCCACGCCGAATCGACCGACGCCACGACCCGACTCTTCGGCACCCGCGATGGCGAGCCCCAGCGCTGGGAGGCCGACGCTGTCGTCATCGTCGACCACCGAAGCCCGCGCATCGAGGGCCTCGGCCTCGACGAGGCCGACATCGAGGTCAGCGATGGCTTCATCACCGTCGACGAATCCCTGACCACCACCAACCCCCGGGTCGTCGCCGCCGGCGACGCCATCGGCCACCACCGCCACCCCCACGCTGCCGCCTACGACGCCGTCCAGGCCGCCCACAACGCCATCTCTTCTTCCCGCACCGCCGGCCACATCACGGCCGTCCCCTTCTCCATCTACACCGATCCCCAGGTCGCCGGCGTCGGCTGGCATGAAGCCCAGGCCCGAACCATGGGCTTCGACGCCCAGGTCTCCCTGCTGTCGCTCAATGAACTGCCCGCTGCCCGCGCCGCTGGCCGCTCCTCGGGCCTCATCAAACTCATCCGCGACGCCCGATCCGATCGCCTCCTCGGCGCTCGTCTCTTTTCGCCCAACGCCTCCGACCTGATCATGGAGCTCGCCCTCGCCATCCGCTACGGCCTCTCCATCTCCGATCTTTCCTCACTCATCCACCCACCTATTTCCATGGCCGAGGCTATCACCCGCGCCGCTCAACAATTCGATCTCTCGACCTCTAATGGCCCACATCGGCCCTTCCATCACTCCGCTCATCACTGACTCTTAGCCCCGGGGGGCACTCCATGTTTTTCACATCTTCTTCCAGCTCATCTGTGTATTTCTTGTTCCTCTTGACCTTGCCCGCCCTCGCACTGGCCTGCGGCTCGTCGGGCTCCGACGACAGCGACGGTCCGAACTCCGATTGCACCGTCCTCTCCACCGTCGACGACCCCTCCTCACTCGACGACGATTGCTACCTCGTCGACCGCCGCCACACCCTCGATCAATCCACGATCACCATTGGCCCCGGAACCACCCTCTACTTCCAGGAACGAGCGGGACTCACCATCTCCGATCAGGCTTCTCTCCACATCGAGGGCACCGCCGAGGCACCGGTCACCTTTCGCGGCAACGCCGATCGCTTCGCCACCTGGCGCGGCCTCCACATCGACGCCCCCGGCCCCCACTCCATCGACCACCTCCACCTTCGCGGCGCCGGCGACGACCGCTGGGATTTAAGCCGACCCCTGACCCAGGGAGGCATCGTCATCAGCGATCCCGGCGCCGAGCTCTCCCTTCGCAACGCCCACCTGAGCCAAAACGCCGGCGCCGCCCTCAGCGCCGCCTCTGGCTCCACCCTCTCCATCAAAGCCTCTCATTTTCACGACAACGACCATCCCCTTCGCCTCTCTCCTCAACACCTCCACGCCCTGGCGAGCGACAACCACTTCCAGGACAACCGCCACCGCGCCATCACTCTCCATATCGACGCCGACGAACCCCTTCAAAACCCCGCTCAATGGCCCTCCCTGGACATCCCTCTTCGCATCAATGACGTCCTCCGCGTCCATTCCACCCTCGAGATCGACGGCCCCAACACCCTTGTCTTTGCCCGCCACGCCGGTCTCGACATCGGCGAGGGTGGCCAACTCCTCGTCGACTCCCAACTGGACAGCCAACCCGTCACCTTCCGCGGCACCACCGACGACGCCGGCCACTGGCGCGGCCTCCGTATCCACTCCAGCTCCCCTCTCGCCCCCAGCCGCCTTCAGGGCATCGAGATCCTCCACGGCGCAAGCGAGCGCTGGGACCCCAATTGGAGCAACTCCCAGGCCAACCTCCTCATCCACCAGGGCGGCCACCTCCACCTCTCCGACGCCCTCATCGCCCACAGCGATTACCACG
>CAYQBU010000110.1:7480-13288 GCA_964415785.1 uncultured Bradymonadales bacterium | reverse complement strand
AGTCGAAGTCGTCGGGGCGGTTGAGGGTCAGGGTGGGGCTGGCCTCGGTGAGGCCATAGCCCTCGATGATGAGCATGCCGGCGTCGTAGAAGATATCCTTGACCTCGCGGCTGAGGCCGGCGCCGCCGGAGAGGCAAAATTGGAGGTTGCCGCCGGTGATCGCCTGGAGGCGCTCGATGGTCTCCTGGCGGGTCTGGCCCTGCTCGTCGGCGGCCTCCACGAGCTTTTCGAAGTAGCGGGGCACGCTCATAAAGATGGAGGGGCGCACCGATTCCATCTGGCCGAGGACGGAGGCCGGATCGCTCATATAGGTGGTAAAGCCGAGGGTGTTGCCCAGACAAGCCTCGCCGAAGCCAAAGACGTGGCTCAGGGGCAGCCAGAGAAGGTCGACGGGGTGGTCGTCGATCTGGGGGCCATTGATCTCCATCCAGTCGCGGCCGTTGGTGGCCACGTTGCGGTGGGTCAGGGGGACGCCCTTGGGTTTTCCGGTGGTGCCGGAGGTGTAGAGCATGAGGGCGGCCTGATCGAGGTCCAGGTCCTGGAGGGCGTCGTCAAAGCGTTGGGGGTGGCGATCGTCGAGGGCTTTGCCCAGGGCGATGGCGCGATCGATGCCCGTGATCTGGGTTTCCAGCACGTCCAGCGGCGGCGCCTCGTCACTAGACTCCTGGAGGTCGATGAGGGTGGAGAGGGGATCGACCCCATCGGAGAGGGCGACGAGCCGCTGGAGGTGATCGCAGGCCGGCAAGGCCTTAAGGGCGCGGCGGAGCAAGGCATCGGTGTCGGTAAAGAGGATGCGGGCGCCGCTGTGGTCGAGGACGTAGGCCGCCTGATCGGCGGTGCTGGTGCCATAGATGGGAACCATCACGGCGCCGATGGCCTGGGTGGCGAGGGCCGCCGAGATCCATTCGACGCTATTGGGGGCGAAGATGGCGATGCGATCGCCGGGGCGGATCCCCTGGTGAAGCAGGTATTGGCCGAGGTGACGGATCTGGTCGGCGAAGGCCTGCCAGGTCATGCCCACCCAGTCGCCGTCGCCATCGGGCAGCATGAAGCGCACGCGGGTGCGGCGCTGGGGGAGGTGGTCGAAGACGGCCTGAGGGGCGGGGGTGAGATCGAGATAGGGGGTGACGTCCATGGGGCGACTCCTTGCGCTGGTGGGGCACCGAGGGGGCGACAACGTTCAGTCGCGGCGCGCCTTATCGAGCTGTTCTTCCAGATCCATGACGCGGCTCTGGAGCTGGTTGATGGCGTGGAGGGTGCGCTCCTGGTCGTATTTGGTGGGCAGGCCCATGGTGCCCCACCATTTGCGTGCGGCCTGCTCTTGTTTGGCCTTGGCCTTCATGGCCAGGGAGAGCATTTTGCCCGATGGTTTGAGGACGAGCGGGTTTTTGAGCACCTGCTCCATGTAGTTGGCGGTGGTTTTTTCCCAGGCGTTAAATCCCTTCTTCCAGGCGTTCCAGATCATGGTCAATCTCCGTGTTGAGAAAATGGTGCCGAAGCACCGTTTGGGGTTAAAAATAAAGGGCGATGTCGCACCCTCGGTGCGACGTGGCCCCGGGTGATTGGGGTCAAAATCCGAGCCGTCGCATTTCGACGGCGGTGTCGAATTCGTAATCGTCGATGGGGAGTTCTTCGTCGGCGCTCAGTTCGCGGTCGGGGCCGACGAGGCGGGTGACTTCGCCGAAGCACTCGAAGAGAAATTGGACCTGTTCGCGGTAGATGCGGTTGCCGACGACGGGTTCGATGGTCAGGCGGGTGTGGACTCGCAAGACCTCATCGAATTGGATGTCGGGAAGCCACAGTCGGCCGGAGGCGTCGACCTCGAAGTCGTAGTGGTCGTCGCCGGAGTAGGTGATGCCCTGGACCTGGCCGTTGCGGATGGCGCCGGTGCCGCTCCAGGAGTCGCCCTCTTGAAGGGGGAAGTCGTAGGCGATGACGGGCTCTTCGTAGGGGGCGAGGGTGGTGCCCTGGGGTGGGTCTGGTTGGGCGGAGGCGTAGCCGTGGAGGTAGAGGGTCTGGCCGTCGTGGGAGTAGATGGCGTCGAGGTCGAGTCCGGGGTCGAGGACGGTGGTGAATTCACCGTCGGGAAAGTCGTCGGCGTACCACTGGTCGTCGAGAGGTTGGGCGACGACCTGGAGTTGCTGGTCGGAGTCGTAGTCGATGTCAAAGTCCCAGACGCGGCGGTCCTGGAGATCGACGAAGCCAGCGAGGTCGATGGCCCGTTGTTCGCCGGCGGGGGAGACGCGGTAGTTGAGGGGGACGCCGAAGGCCGGTTGGAGCTGGTCGGCGCGGATCTGGCCGTCGAGGTCGGGCATGCACTCCAACTCCTCGATGGCGCCGGGCTCGAAGGGCTCGAGGTCGTCGGTGGCGCTGCGGTTGTCTTCGGCGCAGCCCACGGAGAGGGCGAGGAGGGCGGAGAGGGCGAAGGCGGTGAGGTGGTTCATGATTAAAACCCCATGGCGATGCGAAGGCGGAGGACTTGAGCCGGGTCCGGGGAGTGATCCTGAGCGAGGTTATTAAAGCCCGACAGGGGGAAGAGGAGGCCGTGGTCCAGGGAGGCCGAGAAGGTGCCGTAGCTCTCGTAGGTCAGCGAGGGGTTGATCTCGACGCCGAGGGGGCGGCTCTGGCCGGGCGTCGAGGTCTCCTCGATGGCGAAGGAGGCGATGGTGGCGAGGGAGGCCTTCAGGGCGCCGGGGCCGCTGTCGGCGATGCGCCAGCTGAAGTGAGGGCGCAGGTAGGCGGCGTCGGTGACGCGGCCGATGATCTCGCGAAAGAGGATCTGGTCGATGCGGTAGTCGGGGTGAAATTGGAAGTTGTCGATGCGGTTGTCATGAGGCGGATCGGCCTGGGGTCCGTCGAGGTCGCCCGGTTGGGCGGGATCGTCGAAGGGCCCGGGGAAGGCGCCGAAGCCGGGGGCGGGATCACCGGAGGCAAAGCCGGCGTCGAGGCCGGCGTGAAAGCGGCCATGGCGGCGGCCGAATTCACTCTCGAAGGCGGCGCCGAATTGGCGGGACTCCACGGGGGTATTGAAGGTGGCGCCGGGGATGACGGAAGCCTGATCGATCTGGGCCTGGAGCATGGCGACTTCGGCTTCGAGGCGGCCCCAGGGGGCGACGAAACGGCCCCAGAGATCGACGGCGTGAGCGCGAAAGCCGCGCTCCATGACGTCGGCGTCGCGGTATTGGTCGCGGTCGTCGGTGGCGGGGAGGTAGTGGGCGGGGACGTCTTCGTCTTGCCATCGAAAGGAGAAGTAGGCGCCATAGTCAAAGGTGGAGCGGTCGGCGCGCAGCCGGCGCTCCAGGCTCTGGTCGGTGCGGTATTGCATGACGGCGAAGGTGACGGCGCGGGCGGTGTCGCCTGCGTTGTGGGTCAGGCTGCGGTAACCGTCGCGGCGCTCGAGTTGGGGTCCGGCCCAGGCGATGTCGTAGGATAGGGCCCAGATGTGGCCGGCGATGGGGGTGATGAAGGCGAAGCGGTCGGCGGCGTCGCCGCTGTCATCGTCGAGGCCGTCGCCGCTGTGGGTGAGCATGCCCAGGCCCCAGTGGCTGCCCATGCGGCCGGCCATGATGAGGCCCAGCGGGGTCAGGGCCTCGCCGTAGGCCCGTTTGATGGCGATGGCGTCGGAGGGGCGCTGGGTGGTCGTGGCCTGGGGTGGGCCATCGGGGGTGCTGCCGAAGCCGACGTTGTCGAGAAAGTCCAGGCGCAGGTTGACGGCGGCGGCCCCCACCGGGGAGTAGGCGCGAATATCGGTGCGAAGGCGCATGTCGGCGTGGCGAAAGGTCTGGCTGTCGGGGTTTCCGAGCGGGCGTGGGAAGAGGGGCTGGCCCGACGGGGTTTCGCCGTGATTGAGATCGAGGTTGTGGAGGATCTCGCTGCGGGTGCGAAAGTAGCCGTCGATTTCGACCTGAGTATCGGGAGCGGCCTCCAGATCGTAGCCCAGATCGCCAAAGCTATTGTCCTGGGCGGTGGCGGACAGCGGGATGGATAGGGCGAGGACCAAGAGGGTGAGGGTGGCCAGGAGGCGTCTCATGGAGCACCTCCGGGGGCGAGAAAGCGGGCGAGATCGCGATTGGAGGCGTGAATGGCCTCGATCATCGGGAAGTGGCCACACTGGGGATAGACCTTGAGGGTGGCGTCGGGGAGTTCGCGGGAGAGGCGCTCGCCGACGGCGAGGTGAGAGACCTGATCTTCGCGGCCCCACAGCAGGAGGGTGGGGTGATCGACCTGGGGGTAGCGGTGCTCGGTTTCGTCGAAGCGCTGGGCGCGGGCGGCCTCCAGGGCGCCGGCGAGGGCGCCGGGGCGGCGCAGGCTCTCGTCGACCTCATCGACCAGCTCCTGGGTCATGATCGATTCGTCGTAGAAGGCGGTGGCCATCTTGTCGGCCGGACGCTCGCGGTAAAAGAGGCGAAACAGGGCCTCGCCGACGCCGGAGGCCCGGGACCAGTAAAAGAAGGTGGGGAGCTGCTCATCGTAGACCCAGGCGCTGTACAGGGCGATGCGATCGACGCGATCGGGCTCGGCGAGCGCCATTTCCAGGGCGACGGAGGAGCCCCATGAGTGGGCGACGAGATGGGTGGTGTCGACGTCGCGCTCTTCGAGAAGAGCCCAGACCAGCTCTGCCTGGCCCTGGGGGGAGTAATCCTGATCTTCGGCGCGATCGCTAAATCCAAACCCGCGCAGATCGAGGGCGATGATGCGGTGTTCGTCGGCGAGGGCGGGGATGACGGGATCCCAGGTGTTGAGGGTGGCGTTGAAGCCGTGGAGAAGGACCACCGGGGGCCCGTCTGCGGTGCCGGTATCGATAAACCGGACCCGGGTATCGTCGACGGTGACAAATTGGGCGTCGTCGGGCTCGTTAGGCAGGGATCCGGCGTGATGACTGACGCATGCTGCACCCACGGTGGCGATGAGGATCGCCAAAATGGGCACCTGAAGAGCGGAAAACGGGAGGTGGAAGAGGGAGTTCATAGGGCGAGCCTCATGACTTCTGAGGCGGTGGAAAACTCGGGTTCGTCGGGGTGGACGTCGTCGCCGTCGACCTGGGAGCGGATGCGGGCGATGGTGCCGGCGCATTCGGCGATAAAGGTGTGGATGCGCGACTCCTGCCCAAAGGACATCCAGGGGTTGAGGGTAAACGTATAGCTCTGGTCGAGGTGGGTGTTGATGCGCCAGACGTCGAAGGTGCCAAAGGGGGTCTCCATCTCGCCGGTGGCGTCGACGACGGAGGTATAGACCTCGGTGCCGCTGGAGATGGAGTAGCCGTCGTAGGCGCCGCTGATGTCGGCGGTGGTGGTCCACTGGTCGCCTTCTTCGAGGGGGAAGGCGATGAGGGGGACGGCCGGGTCGTGGGTCAACTCGGTGGTGGAGAGGTCGTCCTCTGGCGAAGCAATGCCCTGGAGGTAGAGGCCGTCGTCGCGAAGTTCGAAGAGGCCCATCTCTGCTTCTGCGGCCGACAGCGGGGTGGTGTAGGTGGCGTCGGGGAAATCGTCGCCAAACCACCAGTCGTCGGGGTCATCGAGGCTCAGGATTTCGGTGGCGTCGCCGTTGAAGTCATCGCTTAGATCCCAGTGGTACGTGTCGCCATCGACGGAGGGGGAGGTATCGATATCGACGTCGAAGGCCAGGCGGTAGGGGATGTCGACGCCGAGTTCGACGTCGAAGGTTTCGCGGCGCAACACGCCATCGTTTTGGGGTTGGCAGCCCTCGGCGTCGTTATTGCCCTGATTGTTGGGATCGTCCGGGTTGTTGGGCTCGCCCGGATTGTCAGGGTCGTCCTGATTGTTAGGGTCGTCCTGATTGTTAGGGTCG
>CAYQBU010000110.1:0-7380 GCA_964415785.1 uncultured Bradymonadales bacterium | reverse complement strand
AGGGTCGTCCTGATTGTTAGGGTCGTCCTGATTGTTAGGGTCGCCCTGATTGTTAGGGTCGCCCTGATTGTTAGGGTCGCCCTGATTGTTGGAGTCGTCCTGATTGTTGGAGTCGTCCTGATTATTATAGGGCGTGAGGGTCTCGTGATCGCTGCTATCGTCGGCGCAAGCCGGAACGAGGAGCAAGAGGGCGATCAGAGGGGTGAGGGCGCGAATATATGAAGTATCGAGATTCATAGATCATCTTTTGTGCGGTGCAATAAGTGAGGCGATGTTAGGGACCAAAACGGGGCCGGTCAAGGGCATTGTCTTTTGCGACCGCGAAAGCCTATGGTGAGGAGGCGCGATATCGATGGTTCCAGAGACTGGAAGAGGAGCAACTACGGTGAAGATCGTCAAGAAGTATAGCAATCGTCGGCTCTACGATACAGATCAGAGCAAATACGTGACGCTCGGCGAGTTGGCGGAGCTGATCCGTGAGGGTCACGACGTCAAAGTGGTGGATGCGTCAACGGATGAGGACCTGACGCAGGCCATCCTGGCGCGGATCGTGGTGGAGTCGCGGGGAGCGGCGCGACTTCTTCCAGTGCCCCTTTTGACGCAGATGATCCGAATGGAAGAGGACGCGCTGGCGGAGTTTATGCAGCTGTATATGAGCTGGGCGCTGGACGTGTATTTTCAGGTCAAGCGGGGGTTTCGCGACCTGAGTCCCTACCAGCTCTTCGGGGGGCAGGGAGGGGGCTTTCCCTTTAGTCCGGGGCAGGCCTGGGGGCGATTATTTGGGCAAAATGCGCCGTGGAAAAAAGGGCGAGACGGGGCACCGAGGGGGCGACAAGAGCCTGATATTTCGTCAGATCCACCGGAGGAGCCGGTAGAGGAGCGACCACCAGAAGAGGGAACGGCCAAGGGGCAAGAGACGGCAGATATGAAGGCACTGCAGGAGCAGATCGCGTCGTTGAGCGCGCGCATCGACGACATGTCGAAGGACAATAAAGAGGAGTGAGAGAGGGAGAGGTTTTGTTGCGCTGCAAAAAAGACCTTGCAATCTGGCGCCAACCGGGTAGGTTAGAAGCGTCAATTTGGAAGCCGTCTATGTTGCGGCGCAAAAGATAAGGAAATCCATATGAGCACGACGAAGAAGATCCAGGAGTTGTTTGAGCCCTTGATGCCCACGCAGATGATGAAGATGTGGGGAGGCGATGGTCAGGAGCGGATGGAGAATATGGTCAATGAGTGGGAGAAGTGGAGCCAGAAAGGCAACGCCCAGGCCGAAGAGGCGGTCCAGGAATCGGCGAAGCTGATGCAGGCGACGATGGAGTATTCGCTGGAGCTGCAGAAGACGATGCAGGCGCAGGCCATCGAGCAGAGTCGCAAGGCGCTGGAGATGTTCAGCGGCGGCGACAGCGACGGCGAATAAGTCAGCGCTGATTCTGCCCTTGGAAACCGGTATCATGAAGACAAGGAGTGATGGATGAAGCCCACACCGCGAGATTTGATTCATCGAGATGGAACGGCAGAACTGTACCGGTTTCGGAGTCCCAAAGGCGAGGGGGGGCCTCGGCCGGTGATCTTTTTGGTGCCGTCGCTGATCAACCAGTGGTACGTGCTGGATCTCAGAGAAGGCCATAGCGTGGCCGAGGCCTGTGTAGAGGCGGGGTTTGATACGTATTGCCTCAATTGGGGGGAGCCCAATGATGAAGATCGCTTCTTGAGTTGGGAGGACGTGCTGGGTCGACTGGGGCGGGCGATGAGTCGGGTCAAGCGCTTTTCGGGGCAGCAGGAAGTAGGGCTTCTGGGCTATTGCATGGGGGGGACGCTGTGCAGCATCTACACGGCGCTGAATCCGGAGAAGGTGTCGGCGTTGATCAACCTGGCGGGCCCCATTGATTTTGAGCATGCGGGGACGCTGGGTCAGATGACGCAGCGCGAGTGGTTTGATGCAGAAGCGGTGGCGGCGGCCGGCAATGTGGCGCCGCAACAAATGCAGAGTGGGTTTGTGGCGCTGCGTCCGACGAGTCAGCTCAGCAAGTGGGTGATGTTTGCCGACCGGATGCATCAGCCCGGCTTTTTGGAGGGATTTAAGGCGCTGGATACCTGGGCCAATGACAATGTGGCGTTTCCAGCGGCGGCCTACCAGACCTATATTGAGGATCTGTATCAGGATAATTTGTTGATCAAAGGCGAGCACCACGTCGGAGGAAAGCGCGTCGATCTGGGAAGTATTACTTGCCCGACGCTGACGATCGCGACGTCGCGAGACCATATTTCGCCGGAGGAGGCGACGCGAGGACTTCACGATCACGTGAGCAGTGAGGACAAGGAGCTGTATGTGATCCCCGGAGGCCACGTGGGAGGAGTGGTGGGAAGCCGCGGCCCGCGCCACTGCTATCCGAAGATCACGGAGTGGTTCGGGAAGCGATTGAGTGTATCGTCGGTGGAAGAGGTGGCTTGAGAGATCACTAACCCATAACTGAGATCATTGATGATTTCGGATTAGCAAAAGGAAGACAGATGAATTTGGACAATGCAAATGTGATGGTGACCGGTGCGGCCAGTGGATTGGGCCGATGCTTTGCCCTGAATTTTGATCGAGCGGGGGCCAATGTGCTGGCCTTTGACGTCGATGAGGAGGGTCTGGAGGCGGTGGCGAAAGAGGGCGACAATATCGCCACCGCCGTGGGAAGCGTAGCCGAAGAAGAGGATGTGAAGGCGGCGGTACAGGCGGGGATAGACGCCTTTGGATCGCTCAATGGCCTGGTCAATAACGCCGGGATCTTTCGCGACGGATTGCTGGTCAAAAAGGATCGGGACAGCGGCGAGATCACGACGATGAGCACTGAGGATTGGAAGTCCGTGGTGGACGTCAACCTGACGGGCACGTTTTTGTGCACCCGCGAAGTGGCGGCCCACATGGTGGAGACGGAGCCCGAGGAGGGGGTGATCGTCAATATCAGCTCCTGTTCGCGCCACGGCAATATGGGGCAGGGCAATTATTCGGCCACCAAAGCCGGCGTGGTGGCGGATACGAAGCTGTGGGCCGAGGAGTTGGCGCGCTATGGCGTTCGGGTGGGGGCTGTGGCACCGGGCTTTACGCAGACGCCGATCCTGGACGGGATGCGCGACGCGATGCTCGAAAAGTTGGTCAAACAGGTGCCACTTCGGCGAACGGGCAAGCCCGAAGAGATCTATATGGCCGTGAAGTTTATCTTCGAGTGCGGCTACTTCACGGGGCGCTGTATCGATGTGGATGGCGGCATCAATATGTAAGCGAGTTGGGGGGCGTCGGGAAAATCGTCAGAATGAGAGGAAGTGGCGAAAAATAAGGGCGATGTCGCACCCTCGGGGCGACAAGAGGCGATTTTTTCGGGGGCGATGGCACCGAGTTTTTGGATCCATCAGGCTGGGGGCGTAAGGGGGCGCGCGAAGATGATTGGAAAGGGAGAAATTGGCGAAAAATAAGGGTGATGTCGCACCCTCGGGGCGACAGGGGGGCGGTTTTTGGGGGGAGATTTGGGATGGGGGTGGTTGTGGGGGCGGCGGGGTTCGCGGTATTGGAGGTGGATGAAGAGAAGGACAATTGTGGCCCGAAGCGTTGAGGACCTCCAGGATGTGTGCAGTAAGAGTGGGATTGGTGGGATGTGGTCGAGTGGCGGGCAAGCATATGGCGGCGCTGGAGGGGCTGGGCGATGAGGTGGAGGCGGTGGGGGTGGTTGACCCCTGTGAGGGGGCGAGGGGAGAGGCGTCGCGGCGGTTGGGGGTGGAGGGGTTTGAAGAGATTCGGGGATTGATGGAGGTGGGGAAGCCGGAACTGGTGGTGTTGGCGACGCCGACGGGGTTGCATCCGGGGCAGGCGATGGAGGCCGCGGAGGCGGGGGCGCATATTTTGTGTGAGAAGCCGCTGGGGACGAGGTTGGAAGAGGCCGGCGAAATGGTGCGGGAGGTGGCGCGTCTGGAGCGGCAGCTCTTTGTGGTCAAGCAGTTGCGGTATCACCCGTTGTTTCGGGCGTTGCGGGGGGCGATTGAGGGAGGGCGGTTTGGGCGGATTCATACGGTGGCGATGCAGGTGTTTTGGACGCGGCCGCAGGCCTACTACGACGAGGCGCGGTGGCGGGGCAGTGAGGTGATGGATGGCGGGGCGCTGACCAATCAGGCGAGCCACTATGTGGATTTGTTGACCTGGCTGTTGGGGCCGGTGGCGGCGGTGCAGGCAACGGGGGGAGCGCTGGGGCGGAGCATCGAGGCGGAGGATACGGCGGTGGTCAATCTGGGGTGGAAGAGCGGGACCGTGGGCTCGATGCACGTGACGATGCTCAGTTATCCGAAGAATTTGGCGACGAACCTGACGGTGATCGGTGAGCGGGGAACGGTGCGGATCGGGGGGGCGCGCTGCGACCAGGTGGAGGCCTGGGAGTTTGAGGAGTCGCGGCCGGAGGATGAGATGGTGGAGAGGCTGAGCGATCAGGTCGAGCAAGTATTGAGAAACGGTCATCGGTTGGTGTACGACGACGTGCTCCGGCGGTTGAAGGGCCAATGTGTAGAGGTGGTGGATGGACTTTCGGGGCTCAATTCCCTGGCGGTCATCGAGGCGGCCAAGCGCTCCTACGTCAGCGGGGCCAGGGAGCGGGTGCGGTCGGTCTTTGGAGAAGAGCAAAGCGATGACGAGCGAGGGGTGGCATGAGCGAGGGGGTGACGATTCATCCCACGGCGGTGGTTCACGGGGATGCTGCGATCGGAGAGGGAAGTGCGGTGTGGCATTTTTGCCATATTCGCGAGGGCGCACAGATCGGAAAGAGATGTACGCTGGGCCAAAACGTCTACGTGGCGCCGACGGCGAGGATCGGCGATGGGGTCAAGATCCAGAATCAGGTCTCGGTCTACGACGGCGTCGTCCTCGAAGATCACGTCTTCGTGGGGCCGTCGGCGGTGTTTAGCAATGTGAAGACGCCGCGAAGTGAGGTGGATCGAAGCGATGCGTTTGAGAGCACGCGGGTGTCCGAAGGGGCGAGCATTGGAGCCAACGCCACGGTGGTCTGCGGGGTGACGATTGGCCGCTACGCGATGGTGGGGGCGGGAGCGGTGGTGGCCGACGATGTGAAGGCCTATGCGCGGGTGGTGGGGGTTGCGGCGCGGTGGGTGGGGTGGAGCTGTCGCTGTGGGATAAGTCTTGAACAAGCCGAAGATCGACGATGGTGGTGTGCGGAGTGCGGGGGCCGCTACGTCGAGGTCGACGGTGGTCTCGAAGTGCTGGAGAACCATGATGAATGATGTGCCTTTTTTCGATCTTCAGCGACAGTATCGGGCCATTGAAGAGGAGGTGCAAAAGGCCATTTCAGGGGTGATGGAGAGTCAGTACTTCATCGGCGGAGAAGTGGTGCGCCGCTTCGAGGAGAAGATGGCCGATTACCACGGGGTGGAAGAGGCGATCGGGGTGTCCAGTGGGACGGACGCCCTGTTGGTGAGTCTGATGGCCCTTGGCATCGGCGAGGGCGACGAGGTGATCACCACGCCATTTACCTTCATCTCGCCGACGGAGGCGATCTTGCGGCTGGGAGCGCGGCCGGTGTTCGTCGATATCGATGAGACCTACAATATGGATCCCACCCTGATCGAGGCGGCGATCACGGAGCGTACACAGGCGATCTTGCCGGTCCATCTCTACGGGCAGGCCTGCGATATGGGGGCGATTGGGACCCTGGCGGACAACTATGATCTGGCGGTGGTGGAGGATATGGCCCAGGCGATCGGGGCTCGCCACGATGGGGAGTTGGTGGGGAGTCTGGGCGATGTGGGGTGCATCAGCTTCTTTCCGACCAAGAATCTGGGTGGGGCAGGCGATGGAGGGATGGTGCTGTGCGATGATGAGGGGTTGGCGGATGCGATTCGATTGCGCTGTCGCCACGGGGCGCGGCCCAAATACCACCATGAAGTGTTGGGAGGAAATTTTCGGCTCGATGCCCTTCAGGCGGCGATCCTGGAGGTCAAATTCGACCATCTCGATGGGTGGAATAAGGCTCGACGGGGCCATGGGGCGGCCTACGATGAGGCCTTCGCGGCCCTCAGAGGGGTTCAACGGCCGGTGATCGATAGCAAAAACCACAGCGTCTACCACCAATATACGATCGGGGTGGCCGATCGAGAGGCGATGGTGGCGGGGCTAAAGGAGCGCGGGATCGGGTGCAATATCTACTATCCGGAACCCCTTCATATACAGCCCGCGATTTGCGAGCGAACGACGGATATCGGGGAGTTCCCAGAGGCCCAGAGGGCGGCCCGGAAGGTGCTCTCATTGCCCGTATTTCCCGAGTTGACGCCGAATGAACGAGATCGGGTCATCGCTGCAGTTGGGGATATCGTTGGCGATGAGACTGCAAAATAAAAAAAATGGAATGATCTCGGGTCGTTTATCCCTTATACTTCACGTGAGCAAGGCGGGCCCTGCGATGGGCTCGAGCCCGATTTAACCGGTCGGGCTGGCGAAAGGTTCGCCCCGACATCGGGTCTGAGTGCGGCATTCAGGTTCGGTGAGCGATTGCAGGATATCGCGCCAAGAAGACGTGCCGTTAAAAAGGAGGTGATCCAGTGGATATCGATTGTACTTATACGGCTGGTGAGGTAGTGCACTTCTAGCGGGCCATCCAGGCTAGCGTCGCTCGATCTTGCTCAAGGCTGGGAGCCTCGACGAGGTTCCTAGAGGTCGGGTGCGAGTGTGGCTGATGGCCGCAACGCTAGAAGGAATCCGTGACATTACCGAATCCGCGTGGGCTCGACTTGGCCGGGTCGATCGCAAGCCCTTGCAGCACCCACGCGGATCTTTTTGATCGCCTCGAACCCCATCGAAACGCCTACTGCGGCGCGTCAGCGCCCAAATCTCTGCGTCGAACTTCTCGACGATGCCTCCGGCATCGCCTGCGAGGCTCGACATTGAGATTTGAACGCTGACTTTGCCTCGTAGACGGCGTTTCGATGGGGTTCGAGGCTTTTTTGTGTGGGGTAGCATGCAGTCTGGTTCACCCCCGGGCAGAGCCCGAGGGGGGCTGGTAGCATGCAGTCTGGTTCACCCCCGGGCAGAGCCCGAGGGGGGCTGGTAGCATGCAGTCTGGTTCACCCCCGGGCAGAGCCCGAGGGGGGCTGGTGGCGAGGCGAGTGATCGGGGTGGCACAACCCTGGGTGGGGGTTAGCGGTCGTAGTAGTCGCGGTACCAGTCGACGAAGTGGGCGATGCCCTCTTTGAGGGGGGTGTTGGGTTTGAAGTCGACGTCGTCGATGAGGTCCTGGACGTCGGCGTAGGTCTCTTTGACGTCGCCGGGTTGCATGTCCATGAAGTTTTTCTGGGCCTCTTTGCCGAGGCAGTCCTCGACGGCGCCGATCATGTCCATGAGTT
>CAYQBU010000109.1:0-13518 GCA_964415785.1 uncultured Bradymonadales bacterium | reverse complement strand
CCGAAGATCCAGCCGGATCGCTTTCATCACCATCGAAGAATCGAGCGAAGCCATTGCCATCGGCGGCACTCAATTTATCTTCGTCCGTATCACCTTCGAAGTTCCAAAACGCCACCAACTCCGGACCCGCCAACACATCGTACACACCGGCTTCTTCGGTGCCATCGTAGTCATTGAGGTCCACGATCTCGTCGACGCCGCAATAGATCCACTCTTCGGCATCCACGGTCACTCGGAAGAGAAACTCATACTCTCCGGCTTCGTCGGCGTTGAGCTCGCCCTCGAATTGGTCGTAGTCATCGACGTCGTCGACGCGCCACGTTTCATTCCAGGTCCAGTCACTGGCCGGGTCCATGCCCATCTCACCCCAGCCGAGTTCCACGGCGTAGAGGGGCGGACGGTCACTGCTCTGCTCGCCGGTCACTCCGTCGATAAAGACAAAGCCCGTCACGTCGACCAGATCGCCTTCTTCGGCTTCCACCGTCGTCGGCTCATTGATCCGGCAGCTATCGATCTCGGGCAACTCAAAGGGCTGGCTGCCGCCGCAGATGATCACTTCTTCGCTCTGCATATCACCGTCGGCGTCCATGGTGGTGATCGTCAGCTCCACGCCGCCTTCCAGGCAGGGTCCCGTCGCGCTGGGCTCCAGGTCTTCGACCTCGATGCTCGGGCTAAAGCCGTCTTCGCCGTCGCTTCCGTCGGCGCCGTTGCACACGTCGATCGGGTCTTCGTCACCGATCGTCAGGCTATATCCGCCGGCATCGCCGCAATTGTCGGGCTCACCGATTTCGATATCGAGAGAACCGCCGTCGCCGTTTCCGCCGTCGCCACCCTCGGCGCCGTCTTCGCCGTTGCACAGCGTAAACTCGTCGTCATCACCGATCATCACGTGTACGCCACCGGCATCGCCACACTCGGCGGGATCGTCTTCCACGACCACCTGGGGCGCCTCGGCGTCCGCTCCGTTGCACACCACTTCTTCGGTGACTTCGTCGTCGGCGTCGGTGACGGTGATCAAGTAGCCACCGGCGTCGCCGCAGGCCCCTGCTTGATCCGTATCTTCTACATCTTCCACATCGATCGTGGGGCTCGAGCCATCTTCGCCGGCGGCTCCATCTTCGCCATCGGCTCCATCTTCGCCATCAGCGCCATCTTCGCCGTCGCAGACCGCGGTCTCCGAGACCAGATCCTCGTCGAGCTCCACCGTGACCAACAGGCCGCCAGCTTCGCAGTCTTCATGGTCGTCGAATCGCTCCGCCGTCACATGGGGCGTCGAGCCATCCTCGCCATCCTCCCCCGGGTCGCCGGGTTCGCCTTCCGGGCCTTGCTGACCCTCGGGCCCGTCGCAGACCGTGGCCTCGACGTCCCCGTCGACGACGATATCGACGCCGCCAGCCGGGCAATCCTCGTGATCCTCGACGGTCACCGTCTCCACTTCTGGAGAGTGACCCATCGGGCCTTCTGCGCCATCATCGGCACAGCCCGACGCTGCAAACGCAGCGACGGCAGCTACAACTAATCCATTGGTATACCACTTCATCGGTTCTTACCTCGTGAGATAAATGTGTTCCCCGGTGCAACGCGAATTGTGCTATGTGGGAAGTCAATATCGAATTGACAGGCCCATCCATAACGGCCTTCAATGCCTTGGTCAACCTCACTGTAATATTCCAGCAATACTGAACCCAATCCGGCTTTTCGATCGCATGCGAAAGATTATCCACATCGATATGGACTGTTTTTACGCCGCCATCGAGATGCGCGACGACCCCTCGCTTCGCGGTCGCCCCGTGGCCGTGGGCGGCGATCCCAACCGCCGCGGCGTCATCGCCACCGCCAATTACGTGGCCCGCAAATTTGGTGTCCACTCCGCCATGGCGTCTGCCCGCGCCCGATCCCTTTGCCCCGATCTCACCATCCTCCCCACCCGCATGGATCTCTACCGCCGCGAGAGCAAATTGATCCGCGCTATCTTCGATCGCTACACCGAGCACATCGAACCCCTCTCCCTGGACGAGGCCTACCTCGACGTCACGGACTCCCAGCACTTCGAGGGCAGCGCCACCTGGATCGCCGAGTCCATCCGACGAGACATCCAGGAGGAGCTCGACCTCACCGCCAGCGCCGGCGTGGCCCCCAATAAATTCCTCGCCAAGGTCGCCAGCGATCTCGACAAACCCAACGGCCTCACCGCCATTCCTCCCGACACCGTCGACGACTTCATTCCCTCTCTTCCCGTGGAGGCGATCCCCGGCGTCGGCCGCGTCACCACCCGCACCATGCACCGCCTGGGGCTAAAAACCTGCGCCGACCTTCAGGAGTTAACCCTTGAGGAGCTGTGGCGCCAATTCGGCAAACGGGGCCGGCGCCTCTACGACCTGTGTCGCGGCATCGATCACCGCCCCCTCAAAGTCGAGCGCATCCCCAAGAGCGTCAGCGTCGAGAACACCTACTCTGAGGATCTCACCGACCCCGACGCCTGCGTCGCCCAGATCCCCTCGCTCCTCGACGAACTCCAGCGCCGCTACCAGGCCCGCGACAACGCGCCGCCCATCAAGGCTCTCTTCGTCAAGGTCAAATTCGCCGACTTTCGCCTCACCACCCTGGAGCGCTCGGCCTTTCAAAACCCCAACCCCGACGCCTACGAAGCCCTCCTTCGAAAAGCCCTCCAGCGCCACGACGAAGCGGTGCGCCTCCTGGGCCTCGGCCTTCGCCTCGATCCGGAGCGCCTCGACGGCCCCCGCCAACTGGATCTCTTTCGCTGATCGCCAACTTTAACGCGGCGGGTGGGCCGTCTTTTCCAGCGCCTCCCAGAAGGGCTCTCTCCAGGCCCGTGGGAAATCAACGCCACCCAGACGCTCCTGTGGAGCCTTGCCCCGGCCGTGCCAATCCTGGCTCGCCGTGCGCACCAACCCATAGGCATCGGCCACCCCCAGGAGCCTCGCCTCGATCGCCGCGTCGTGCTTGGGATGCCTCACCTCCACCCCCCTCAGCCCTGCATCGGCCCACCCCTTCCACTGATCTTCAATCCCATCGTAAAGCCCCGGATGGGCGATCACCGCCAACCCACCGGCGTCGGCGATCATCTCAATGCACTCCTCCACCGACGGTCGGGCCACCGCTACATAGGCCGGCCCCTTGCGATCCAAAAACCGATCAAACGCCTGTTGCTTATCCTCTACATGACCGGCCTCCACCATCGCATCCGCCAGATGGGGTCGACCCATATTGCCCTCCCCGGCGATCGCATCCACCGCCGCCATCTCCACCGGCGCTCCCAACTCACCGACGCGACGAACCATCTTCTCCATGCGCTCCCGGCGAGCCTCTACCATCTCCTCGCCATAGGTCCGCAATCGCTCGTCCTCCGGATCGTAGCCATAGCCCAGCACGTGAATCGACTGCTTATTCCAGCTTGCGCTGATCTCGATGCCCGGCACGAAGGTTACCCCCTCTTTAGCGGCCCACTGTGCCGCTTGCCCGGTTCCGCCCACATGATCGTGATCGGTCAGCGACCACAACTCCACCCCCGCCTCGGCCATCATCTGGGCCATCTTGCGCGGCGCAAAGAGGCCATCGCTCACCGTCGAATGGGAGTGCATCTCGCAGCAATTCCAATCCACCATCTCCGCCTTCCTTATTTTAAAATCAGATCCCTATCGCTGAAGCCGTGGGATGAGTCTACCACGGCGCCCCACGAATTTGCATTTGATCTCATGCATGGCACCCTTGTGAGTGCTATCGCGGCAAAGGGAATGAAAGCACCGCCTTTCGCCATTCTAGATGATGTCTTTACACGTGCTCTACTCTTGTTTCAGCAGGATCGTTGGCCTTGATTGACCTCTCCTCCCATATATTTCGAAAGCCAGCGGCCTCCCTGCTGACCCTCCTCAGCGTCATCGCCTTTGGCCTCGCCTGCGAGGACTCGTCGCCCTCCGACGAGGCCCTGGAAGAATCCAAACTCGACAGCACTACCGACGCCGACGCCGAACAGAATCCGGATCTCTACGCCGTGGTCAATGGCCGCGAGATCACTCGCCAGGAGGTCGACGGCCGCGTCGAGCGCCTCCATCAACTCGACCGCCGCCAGCGCTCGCGGCCCTCTCGAAAGGCGCGCTCCCGCCATCGCGAGCGGGTCGTCCAACGCCTCATCGACCGCGAATTACTCCGCGACCACATCGCCTCCAACGACATCGAGATCTGCGACGACGCCGTCGACGACGCGCTTCAGCGCCGCATCGACTCCCAATTTGGCGGCGAACCGGCCCTTCAGGCCTATCTTGAATCCGAAGGGCGCACCGTCGACGATCTTCGCCATCAGGTGCGCGACGAATTGGCCATCGAGACCCTCGTCGGCGACTCCATTGACCCCGACGCCATCGACGACGACACCCTGCGCATACACTACGATCGCCTGGCCAACCGCCGCCCCGCCCAGTCCCGGGTGCGCGTCGACCGTATCCAAGTGCACACCTCTGGCGACGGTCTCCGCGAACTTCTCGACGGGTTTGGCGACGATCTCTCCAGCCCCTCCACCACCCGCGATCGGCTCCAGGACACCCTGGAGCCGGATCATCTGGAATTGAGCGCCGACCAATGGCTCCAACCCTACCAACTGCCAAACCCCATGGCTGCGCTACTCTTCGGCGACTCCGCCATCGACAACAGCCCTCACGTCCACCGCCATTCGCGTGGCATCGACATCTACTGGGCCCATGAACATCGCCCCCCTGGACCCCGTCAATTCGACGAAGTCGAGGATCGCCTCCGCCAGCGCGTCCACCGCGCCAAGGTCGAGCAGTATCGCCGTCAACTCCTCGAGGACCTGCGCCAAAACGCTACCATCACCGTCCATTTCAACGGCCCCCCCTCCCATGATGAGCAATGAACCTTTTTTCTTTCGCTCCTCACCGTCCGGGGGCCCTTCTTCTCTCTATCGCCGCCATCACCTTTAGCTTTTCGGCTCCCCTCGCCGCCGACCTGCGGCCGCACACCGACTCCGCCTCGCCACATCTGACGCCCTCCTGGCACCACTACGAATTCTTTAACTTCCGCGTTGAAGACGACTCCTTCCCCCTCCAGATCGCCTATGTGGGCGCCCTCCCCGACGAGATGGACGCCCCATCCGTCGAGGAGTCCGTCTCCTCTGCCATCCAAGCCTGGAATCAAGTCCCCTGCTCCTATGCCGAATTCGAATGGATCGGCATCCATGCCCAGGCCGACGACCTGCCCGATTCGGCGATCCCCATCTCCCTTGTCGACTCCTTCGGCGATAACCCACCGACCATCGCCCGCACCCAATTTCTCGACTTTCCCCCACCTGATGGCACCTCCATTCTCCTCAACGGCGATGACTATCGCTGGCATCACGATCCTCCCTGGAATGCCGGCCTTCCGGAGCAAGATCCACCCATCATTGCCATGGACGCCGCCGTCGCCCACGAATTGGGCCACGTCATCGGCCTCGATCATACCCAGGCCCATCGCGCCGCCACCATGGCCGCCAACTACCTCTTCGACGCCAGCCAGCGAACCCTCAGCGCCGACGACAAACTCGGCGCCTGTGAGCTCTACTCCACAGAGGGCGACGAATGCTCCACCGATGGCGACTGCCCACCGGGCGCCGATTGCGTCTCTGGCCCCGACGGTTCGGTCTGCGACATCTACCTCGCCCCTCCCGGCGCCTACTGCGCCGCCGACCTCCTTCACTGCCCCCACACCTGCCATATCATCAACGATATCACCGCCACCGGCTATTGCTCCCAGGCCTGTCACCACAGCGACCAGTGCCCGGCCACCATGCGCTGCGACGATGGGCTCCAATTGTGTCGCCTCGACACCGGCGCCCAATCCTCCACGACCACCGGCTGCCACTCCACGCCCTCTCACCCCTCACTGCCAATGGTGCTCTTCTCCCTCTTGCTCATCGCCACTCGATGGACTCCAGCATCTCTTCGAAGCTTCGCCCAAAGGCCTCCCGCCGCGACTCCTTGAAGAAGCCCGTAAATACCCACGCCGCTTCTTCGTGATGAACATGCCACACCACTAACCTCTGCCCATCCTCCTCTCGCCCTCCGATCTGATACTCGAAGGCCAACCCCTGCTTTTCGGCATAGGTCTGAGACTCCCGACGCCTCACCTCTGTAAATCCACGGCGCTGCAGATCCGTGTCAAAGGCCCGCCAGTAGCGCTCCCATCCCCCCCGGCTGATATCCTCGCTGACTCGAATCTCGATTTGAGCTCTCTCATCGCTGGCTGAGCGAAGCTTCGCCCGCGCTCCTTGCGGCGGCTGGACCCACTCCCATCCCGTCGGCCGCTCCACCTCCACGCCCCGCTCATCAACCACCAGACGGTCCTGGCGGACCTCGACGTCATCGGGCGCCTCTCCCCACGCCTCGTCCTGCACGCCCACCCCGACCAACATTAGCACTGCCATCGCCATCGCCCACCGTCTCATCCCTCGCTCCTCTTCTTCTTTAAATGGCCCCCATAAAAACACCCGCAGCCTCTCCTCACTGGGAGCGCTGCGGGCCTTCTTTACTTGCCGCTTTTCGGTTTCAACCCCCGTCAAAAGCGCCGAGCTCAGTCTTGGTCAAACTCCAGTCCTTCGATCACACCCCGGTAGGCTTCGTCGTGGGCTTCCGCTTCTTCCATATCCGTATACCCCACGGCCAACCAGGCGATATTGTCACGAAGAAACTCAAAGACCTGAATCTGCAAGACGACCCCTGAGTGCTCAAACTCGTAGATCAACAGCGTGCCGTCCAACTCTCCGATGCTATCTTCATCTTCCGAGACGAGCTCAAAATCGGACTCTTCCAACGTCGTGTGGAAAGTCTCAAAGAAGACCTCCGCCACCTCGTCGTTCATCAACTCCGTGGCGATCAGCTCGATCTGACTCTTCGTCCCCGGGTGCTGAAAGCTGGCCACCGCATTCGTATCATCGGTGTTGACTTCCCAGTCCTGAGGAGCCGTCACCGTCACTCCCAGATCTTCATCGACCACAGGCTCTGCATCCTGTGCTACCGCCACCGACGATAGCGACAAGGCCACCAGAAATATGGTCAGAAAACGAACGATTCTCATTGGGATCTCCTCAACCGTATAATACGCGATCTTCGTCATTTTCAGACGACTTCACTCTAGCTTCTATCCGTGAGCCTAAGCTCGAATCGTCGGCTCCGCAAGTCTTATATCAGCGCACCCTCCAACTAGCAATCCATCGCCACCACAAAACTCGGGCTATGGACGCTCCACCGAAAGAGGCGATAGGCTATGGTCGACCTTCGACGGGCGCTTTGCTCCAACCTCTTCTCTCTTCCCTAAACACCACGCAATGGCATTGCCTTCCATTTCTCCTCTGCGGATCCTTTTCTTCCTGGCGTCTCTGTGGCTGGTGATCGGCTTTGTGGCCACCACTGTGGCCCATGCAGAGGAGGAGGCGGAGAACGGTGATGCCCTCGACGCCTTGTCCCCGGACTACGCCGATCCCGACGACCTCGACAATGTCCCCACCATCGCCCTCGGCGACGCCGAGCCCGGCCTCGACCAGGCCCGAGATCTGCTGTCCCAGGATTTCGGCCATTTTTTGGAGCGCCAGGAGCTGGGCTTCGACGCCCAGCTATTGGACACCCTGGGCGACGATATCAACGCCCTGTCCGAGCTCACCGCCGCATTCTTCGCCGATCCCACCTCCATTGACATCGCCACCGCACTCAACTTCTTTTTGGCTCTCCTGGTCTTTGCCCTCTTTTCGATGGTCTTCGTTCTTCTCGACCGCCAATTCGTCTCCCTCGCCCACCGCCTGCAGGCCTCCCTGCACTTTGACATCTCCCTGGTCCTGACCAACGCCTGCCGCAAGGCCATCCTCATCCTCGGCCGTTCCATGGCCCTGCTCTCCCTCATCGTGCTGAGCTTCTTTCCTGTCCGCGCCGTCTTCGAGGCTTCCGTTTGGCCCCGCTTGCTCACCGATATCCTGATTTTGACCCTCCTGTATCGCATCATCAAAACCGCGATGCTCACCACCCTTCGCCTCCATCCTCGAAACGCCCGCGTCCAACCCCATTACGCCAAATTGGACACCCTCGTTCGCTGGGCCCTCAAGATCATCGTCGGCTTCTTCATCGCCATCGCCGCCGTCGAGCGCTTCCAATACCACGACCAGGCCGCCGCCTTTCTCTCCTTTTCACTTCGCCTCAGCCTCGTGGTCTGGGCCATGCTGCTCTTTCGCCACCGCGATTCCATCCTGGCACTGATCCCCCGCGAGCCTCAGTCGCGCTGGTTTCAAACCCTGCGCTCGCTGCTGGAGCACCACTACCGCAAAATGATGGCGATCACTGTCTTTTTTCTCGCCTTTCACGCCGCCGGCTACGTCGAGATCTCCACCTTCTTGCTCACCCGTAGCTATGCCCTGTTGGCCATTGCCCTGCTGTGGTTCACCGCCCTGGAGCGATTTCACCACTTCGTGGCCCTCAAGACTCGGGAAGCCGCCGACGACAACACCCCTCCCTCCCCCCTTCCCATCGCTCTGGAGCGCTGGCTGGTCATCGTCGGCTCCACCATCATCGTCGCCATTACCCTTCGGCTACTCGCCGTCTATGAGCCCCTGATCGTCGTCCTCCAGATCCCGCTCATCGTCATTGGCCACCTCGAGTTGTCACTCTACAGCCTTCTCATCGTGGGCTTGATCATCGCCATCACCATGGTGAGCATCCCCCTCTTCAAGGCCGTCCTCAACGCCAAGCTCTATCCCCGGCTCAATATCGACGTCGGCGCCGCCTATGCCGTCAACACCCTCATCAACTATGCCATCTTCGTCGTCGCCTTCGTCCTCTGCTTAATGGCCCTGGGCGTTCGACTCTCGGCGGTAATGGTCGTCCTCGCCAGCCTCGGCGTCGGCATCGGCTTTGGCCTTCAGAATATCGCCGAAAACCTCATCTCCGGTTTTATCATCCTCTTTGGACGGGCCGTCAAAAAAGGCGATTTCATCAGCGTCAACGACCTCTATGGCCGAGTGGAGGCCGTTGGTGCTCGCAGCGTCGTCGTGCGCACCCCCGACAACTACTCCATGCTCATTCCCAGCAAGGAGATCGTCAGCGGCCGCATCGTCAATTGGACCTTCCACGACGATGTCGTGCGCATTCATATCCCCATTGGGGTCAGCTACGACTCCGATCCTTCGGAGGTCAAAAAGGTCCTGCTCGGGGCCGCCGAACGCCACCCCGACATCCTCAAAGACCCCTCTCCGGACGTCTGGATCAGTGAATTCGGCGACAATAGCATCCTCTTTGATCTGCTCGTCTTCTTTGATTGCCGCACCACCAACGAGCGCTCCCTCAAGGGCAAATTCAACTTCCTGCTCTGGGAAGCCCTCCAGGATGCGGACATCGAGATCCCCTTTCCCCAGCGCGATCTTCACCTGCGCTCCGTGACCGACGACGCCTTTTCGTCGGCTGCTCATGGTGATGATGACTAACCCGGGCTTAACCCTCGTCGCCGTCCAGCGCTTGGCGCAGATCGCCGACGAAGGCCGCCAGACGCTCCTCGACGTTGGGGCCTCGTCCCTCGATCTGCCAGGCCAGCGACGTGCTCACCATCACGCCCTGAGTCACCGACGCTACCTCCCGGGCTTCCTCGGCACTTTCCACGCTCATCGAGGCTACCACCGGAGTCGATGACAGGGGTTTGAGGGACTCAAAGTGGCTCCGGAACTCCTCCATGCTCAACTCCGGCCCTTCTCCCCGGTGTCCCTGCCAGATCACCATCCCCTCGCTCTCTTCACAAATGGTTCGAAACCGTTTCTCCGACGTCGTCGGCGCCACGCTCTGAATCAGGGCCATCGACGCATCGCGAGCCACGTCTCGCAGGATCCCATACTCCTCGCCGGGCACATCGACCAGATTCAACCCATCGGCGCCGGCCTCCACCAACTCCGGAACGCAGCGCTCCGGTCCCGGGCCCACCAGCCTGTTGCCATAACTGCTGATCAAGATGGGGATCTCTTCGTGGCGCGCCCGCAGCTTGGAGACCACATCCCTGACGTGATCCCAGGTGATACGGTCGCTGATCGCTCGCTCAAAGGCTCGCCTCAATACCGGCCCGTGATAAATTGGATCCGAAAAGGGCACCCACAACTCCAATACATCGGCCCCGGACTCCACCAATACCGAGCCGTAGTCCACCGTCGCTTCCAATACTGGATCACCGATGACGACCCCCGTCACCAATAGCGGCCGCTCCCTGGCCGGAAACGCCTCCTCGATGGCCTCCATTCGCTTTGTCATCGCCGCTCCCCGTCGCTCATTCCAGCGTGATTTAACGCCCGAACGCCGCTCCCGCTGACCGCCACCACGACGTGCTCGTCACTTGTTCTTTTCTGGGCAATCTCCATCGCCTCCGCCAACGCATAGCCGCTCTCCAGGCTGGCGTCGATCCCCTCCACTTTGGCCAGCCTCTCTCGAGCCTCAATGGCCGTCTCATCGGCCACTTGCCGATAGCTGGCCATCTCTTCCTCGCTCCAAAAGGCGTGCTGCGGACCGATCACGGGCATCGCCACCCCCCAACCCCGCGCATGGGGCGTCACCACCTGGCCTTGATCGTCTTGCAAAACCAACGAGTGAGTCCCCAAAAAGATCCCCGGCTGTCCATCTCGAAGCACCGCCGCATGCCGTTTCTGATCGGCTCCCCCTGCCGACTGTACTCCCACCAACAGTGGCCCCTCCTCGCCTTCCTCGACCATCAACGGGCCAAATAGTCCCGCCGCAAGACTGCCACTTCCCACAGGGGCAACCAGCGCCGACGCCTCCACCCCTTCCAACTCCAACTGATCGCGGCACTCCTGGCCCACCACGGATAGCGCCTCGGCGATGATCGTCGGATAGGGATCGGGCGCCGCCAGTGAACTGCTCACATAGAAAATGTGGTCCGTCTGACTCTCGCTGGCCCAGTGCCTCAATGCCTTGGCCATGGCGTGGCTTCGCCCCCTGCTGCTCCCATCCACGGACAGCAAATTTACGCCCAGACGCTCCATCCTCTCCACATTGATCGCCTGATTCTTGATCGCCGCCCGGCCCATAAACACCGTGACCTCCATCCCCATGGCCGCCCCGATAGCGCCCAGGGCGATTCCAAACTCCCCGGTCGCCGTCTCTCCAACGAGGCGATTCTTGCCCAATTCCCGCGCCAACAGGGCTTGGCGCAGCGCCGAGGTGGAGCAAAAGCTTCCTCCATCACTCAGATCTTCACGCTTGACCCATAACTGGGCTCCTCCCATCTCTTCCGATAGCGATGCCAGGTGGGTTAGGGGCGTCGGTCGCCCCAGCCGATCTCGTCGCCACCGCTCCTCCATCGCCCGAAAGCGACCGTCGCTCATCACCTCCCCATAGGCTTGCGCCACCTCTTCCAAGGGCTCCCACAACACCTCGGGCACAAACCGTCCCCCAAACCTACCCCATCGTTTACTCATCGCGGTGATGTCCCTCATTGAGATAGGCGATCACGTTGTCCAAAAATTGGTCCACCGCCTTTTTGACCTCCCGCTTGACGATCGGCCGAAACACCCGCCGCGCCAGCTTTGGCACCGGCAGGTCATTGGCCAGCGTCTCTTCGTAGTCCACCTTCGTCTTCTCTGGGCCGGCCTCGCTCAGCAGCGCCCGTCCTTCCGTGCGCGTCGTCCCCTCTCCTTCGCTCTTCCAGACGACCTCTTGTCCCTTGCGCTCATAGCGCACCGTATAGTCGGCCTGAAACGTGATATTTTTGGCTCCCACTTCCCCCAGGACCCAGCGATAGGTCTGGTCGTCGACCTTCTCGTAGCGCTCCAGATCCACCAGACAATGGCGCAATCGCTCCGGGTCGCTCATAAAATCGGCCACCTCATCCAACGGCACCGACACTTCGAAATTTCGCTGATGACTTCCCTCGATCCAGGTCATAATCGCCTCGTATCCTATCCAAATTTATCGACAATTCTGGTCACTTTCGCTGCATGTAAACCGTATATGAAAATGGTTTCGATGCCCATTGGCGTGGCGAATGATCCCCACCGGCTGGCTTCGCCCTCGGGGGTATTGAAAGATCTCCGCCAGTTCATCGGCCTCGTAGCCGATGGACATGGCGTACTCGTAGAGCACCTCCTGGAGGGCATAGTCCACGAAGATAAACTCCACCGTTCCCGTATCGATGAGCACCTTGAACAGATGCCAGGTCTTGACGGCATCCAACATCTCCGGGGTCATGTTCAGAAAATCGGGCAGCGCCACATTGCCGCGGTGATAATAGGTCACGTCCGCATCGCGGCCGCTTTGATGGCTGCGATGGGGGCTCAAGGGCCCTCCGTTTCGACGGCTTAGACTCCCCACCACCAGATCCGGGGCGTCTGGCCAATGGCCCTGCACGTCGGCTCCGGCCGCCTGCAGCATATCCACCGTCCGATCCGTTCCATAAGCCCGTGACTTGTTGCGCACATACATCCCCGGGCTCGATTCCATCTGGCGACCATTATACAATCGGCCACTATTGGCCCGGCCCCAGGAGACCGGATCGCCGCCCGACGCCGGTACATGCAGCATCAGTCTATCGCCCAGCTGAAGACGTCTTGGATCAATATTGGGATTCCATTGCCGGAGCTGAGCCCCCGAGACCCCATGGTGCTCCGCGATCTCCGAAAACGTATCCCCCTGCTGCACCCGGTGAACCACCGGTTCCGGTCCACTGGAGTCCTCCTCCATCTCTACGTGGACCTCCACCTCATCGCCCGGCTCCACCTCGTGAATGCAGTCCAGGTCGTTCCACTCTTTGAGCTCCAGGACATTGACCTCGTAGTCCATGGCCACTGAGCCCAGAGTCTCGCCCTCAAAGAGCTCATGCTCCAGGACCTCCAGCGACCCATTTCGCTCCTCTTCGCCGCCGTTGGACTCCGCTTGTGCCTCCGGTGTAACGGCCATCGCCACACCCACCGCCAGTGCTGCAAGCCAATTCAATTTCATAGTCATAATTCAATCCCTTCGGCTACCATCCATATCTCCCCCACTTCCATCCAATACGGGACTAATGAACGCCACCTCCCGCGTCAATAGCCCCCACTTCAATTCTCTGACCAAGCTCAAAGCTAAGCTCATTCCACCATTGCTCAAGCCTCTTCGACCTCCACGAGCCGATATCCATCGTCGATCCACTGCTGCGTCTGGCGACTCCAGATGCCCTCCAATGCCTGTGCATCGGCCACCACCCAGTCCTGTCGACGCCAGGAGGCCACCTGGGCAAAGACATCTCGTCGATGACGAAAGACCCCGGTCGCCTCCCGCCACCTTATTTTGAGGCGCTTCCACTGTGGCTCACAGGCGATCTCCACGACCGCCCCGCGGTGATCGCGCATCCGAAACCGCTGTTCCTGTCCGGCCTGGCGCTTCTCCTCCATCCATCTCCAATGGGCTCCCGGATCGCGCTGCACGAAGCGCTCCAGGCGCCCATCGATCTCGCCTTCATGTCGCCATCCCAGCTCCTCGGCCCCCGGAGCGGCCC